>NZ_JAMPMC010000018.1:0-2190 GCF_028477945.1 Providencia sp. PROV261
ACAAAATCATCATCTATACTGTCGTTTACTTTACATAGATCAGTCTTTGCATTTTTTATTTTTTTTCTGTATATTTTAGTACTCTATCAACTCTACTCATTTATCTAAATCCTCTAGGTAGTAAAAGAATGGGTATTTATTGTTTCCACCAACATTAAATTTATCATCAACTGCCACCGTTAATTTATAACCAACAATATTATTGATATTCAGCTCCTTAGAAATACTATTTAATAAGTCCAACTGTTTTTTATTTAAATTATAATCATTCCTTCCAAGTCTCATTGACTCTGTTGCTGCTTTTGAATGATCTCTTATATTTTTCAAGTAATCTTTTTGAGCTTCGCTTGCCTCACCTCCTTTTGGTGTTGAATTTGGCCCAAACTTATCCTTCATCGTCGTTTTGATTTCAAACGTAACCCACTCAGGTGGCGGTGGCTCAATTTTACAAATCAAGTCAATACCTTGACCTTTTGCATTTTGTAATGCTAGCATTTTTTCAGGAACAAAGCGTTTACCAAATAAAGGATTTAATTCATTTCCATCCTTATCAAGACGGGAAGATTTGTTGGCTAATGGGGCTTTACCATAACGCGTTTTCATAAACAACTTATCAAATAACGTGCCTTTTTTGATTTCATTGGCAACATGCTGCTCGCCGAGATACCCCACAAACTGCGCCATTTTCATGGAAGCAACCCCGTCATAAAACAAATCCGAGGTTAATACCTTTTGTAATTTATGCTCAGATTTTAAATTAAGTTCGATATGTCCTGTCACTCGGCGTCCAGCACCTTTCGGATTACCTTGTATACGTAGTACACATGTTCCATCTGGTTTTGGACCAAAACAAGTCACTATCGTATCATCAAAGTGCCGAGTAAAGGTTTTTTCCGACCACATTAAAGCGAGTAACAAGCATATTTGTTAATGATTTTACTGATTCCTCACTCACTATTTTTGCGGTAATCCCCTTAAGATAACCTTCTGTAAATTCGAAGAGTTTATCCATAATAGTCCTTTATTCTATTTATTTTGAGACACGTTATGTAATTTAGGTTCACCTTGAAAGGACTCTAAATAGAGTGTGCCTCCAATCCCCATACTTCCGACACTGGTAATAGCTTGTGTTTTAACCTTTTTACCAAAAAACATAAACAGGTTCATGGCATGATACGTCGTCACAAAACTATTAATATTACCCGTCAGAGAATCAAGATATTTCATGGAGTTTAACAGGACGTTATATCCTTCATCTTTGTTGTACCCCCACAAAGCCGTAGAATCTTCTATTAATTCATTCGTCGAAAAAATCACATTTAACCCATCGGCAAGCAAAGGGATCACTCTCGCACCATTTTTCACGGTTGTAATTGCTGCCCCCACCCCAAACGCTAAAAAGATTAAATCAACGACAATAGATTTTCCTAAGTTAATTTTTTCGTTAACTTTTTCTTCATTAATATCCCTAATAATACGTTTAACGATCGCTTCTGCTAATTCCTCATATTTTTTTATATAAACGTTTTTTGACTGGCTAGATAATAAATTATAAACCGTCGATTTAGGTGTCACTGCAATCGTCTTTAAACCTTTACGATAATCAACATCAGATATTGCTACATTGTCATAGCCTGTCATGATTTCATACCGTAACCCTGGATCAGGGTCTCCCTCTATTTCATGAAAGTCCTGTTTACCATGTGTTTTTTCCCGTGTAAGCTGAAAATCAAGTCGGTAATAACTTTTGGCAAATTTATAACGAATGCCGCGGTAAAAAAAATGTGCATCTTTAGGACGCTCTGCTGCAGGTATAAATGCCAACATAAAGCTTAAATACGACTCTGTTCCCTCTCCACCGTCAGGGCTAAAATGTGCTCTTATTGCATCTTGCAGTCGAGAATAACCCATGATCTCAGCGGCAAGTTGGCTTATTCTTGGCTCTACCGCATTATCTTGACTTTTTTGGTTGATCAGCGTCATGAATGTTTCAAAAGAAACTCCTGTCGGCATGGGCTCAGGCTCAATTTCATTAGGGCAACCTGCATTGTGCGTTTCCTCCCAAGCTTCATCAAAGGGGCTACGCGCCTCCGCATTGAAAGTATCAATGACTTGCTTATCATCCGATAAC
The DNA here is from genome assembly GCF_028477945.1 of Providencia sp. PROV261. Taxonomy (NCBI): domain Bacteria; kingdom Pseudomonadati; phylum Pseudomonadota; class Gammaproteobacteria; order Enterobacterales; family Morganellaceae; genus Providencia; species Providencia sp. PROV261. The sequence continues at coordinate 2,132 of NZ_JAMPMC010000018.1, forward strand.
ATCACACATGATTTAATACTGAGCTCACACGGTTGAGCGTCTATCGGATCACTAACAAG
>NZ_JAMPMC010000019.1:0-4174 GCF_028477945.1 Providencia sp. PROV261
GGCTCTAAATGGACAGACTTCTATCACATGACGTTGATTAAAATCTTCGCCCATGAATTTCAATCCGTTGAATTCATCTTCTTTGGGAAAATGATAATGGGGTAGTCCAAAACGAGCGGATTCCCATTTATCGATATCCGGGGCTTTATCGCATAATTCCCCGATAACCGCATACCGATAGGAATAGCCTTGTAATAGTGCATCCGGTTTGACGGTCGAGTGAGCCTCCCCTCGAAGTGTTCTCAGTGGGCGTTTTTCCATTTCATCGGTGAGTTTTTGAGACTCAATGGTCAATGTTGCCACCGTACGAGGTAAGTCTTCTTGCCTCAAATACCCTTGTGCATCAGTAACACCTTTTCTAATAACCCCATTACGAACTTTTAAGGTGTAAGACAAACCTGCCAAGGGCTGATTCTGCTCATCAACCAGCACACATTCTATCCATGCCTTGCGCTTAGAACAATCTGCACAATAAGGGTCATTATACTGATACGGCATTGGCACTCCTTGTCATGTCGGGTAAATAGCCTTTTTCATCAAGGTAACGCAAAAATAAATCATCAAAGAGATACGCGGTGTCTAAGCGCTTTTGTTGACACTCGTCCATCCATTCACGGATAAGCGCAATTAAACGCCCTTCTGGCTCATCTAACGAGTCAGCTAAGGTCGGATGGTTTTCCCAAAATTGAATATAAAAATTATCAATCACATTCAGATAGGCTTGTTCTGAATTTCGCCAGACCTTAATCAACGCTTCACTGAGAATATAATCAGCAGGGCTAATGAACGGCTCTGCATATGGAGGGCGTGAATAAATCACCTTCGTTTCACTCTCTTCAATAAAGCAGTCCTCAACGGGCATCATCAGTAATGCCCAGTCGCCTCGGCCTAATTTAGGTAACAACGTACGCGCAATGCGAGCATCAAAGAAGCGAAAAACGATTTTCTCCTCCCCCATCCAAGCAAATTGGTATTTTTGCCAGTGGGTGATTTGGGTACGCCAATCCAATTGACTTTGATATGCCCAGCCCCAACTGGGGTCGCTAAACGGCTCACTGTCTAACATTTTACCGAGGTGAAATAATTGTGACCGTTTGACTTTCACGAGCCACGGGCTCACTTCCGCTAAATGTGCTAATGCCGTTCCGTGGTAAATCGGGAAGGCTTCCTCAATCCAATCATGAGCATAAAACCGTTTAACCGGATTGGGGTCTGATAGGGTATTAATCAAAAAATACACATCATTTTGTGGGGTAGCCGTTAACCAGGATAACCAGGTTGAACCTGGGGTCGAAATTGATGTTTGTGTGAGCATCTGCTGTTGTATCACTGTCTGTGGCATTACTCGTCCTCATTCGGCTTCACGGTTAATCCCCCCGCTTGCTGCGCGGCCAAGGCACAGTATTTTTTGACGGGGTACGGTGGCTGTTCAAACGGCGCGACGCCTTCTGGCAATTCCAAAGCAACTGAGGCGCCACTGCCGGCACTGCCACCACCGACCACCATATCGCTAGAGGTAAATATCGTGCCGGGCGTAATACGAATAAAACTGCCCCCCACTTTCAACGTGATTTCCGTATTCGCTTCCAGAACGATTTTCCCGCCGCTGACTAAATGGGTTTGCTGGCTGCTTTCATGCACCGTTTTCCCGTCAACTTGTGTCTGTTGGTCACCTTCGATATGCAAAGAGGCGTTGCCTGTAATATTTTCCTTTTGGCTGCCTTTGAGGATGAAATGCTCATTGCCTGCAATTTCTGTAAAACGGTCGTTATCTATACGATGTTTAGCGTCATGCTGAATATGCCAATGCGTATCGTGTTCAATGTGCACATTCATGTCGCGTTGGGCATGGAAATAAATTTCCTCTTGGCCTGCTCTGTCTTCAAAACGCAATTCGTTAAAACCGTCCCCTTTGTGGGTTTGGGTTTTAAACGTAGTGCGGGTCATCTCATTGGGGAGATTTAACGGCGGTGCATTGCGCCCATTATAAGTACATCCCGTGATAATTGGCCTATCAATATCCCCATTCAGATAGCTGACAAGCACTTCCTGACCGATTCTGGGTATCGCCATAAATCCATATCCATCCCCATTCCAACCTTGTGCGACACGTACCCAACAAGAGCTGCTTAAATCAGGTTCACGATATCGGTCCCAGTGAAAATAGATTTTCACTGCCCCGTCTTTGTTCGTGTAGATTTCTTCCCCATCCGGCCCAACCACAGTCGCCAATTCATCCCCATCGGCGGTGGGTTTATGAATAAACGGCGGGCGCCAATCTAGTTCACTCGGAATAAAAGTCAGTTGATTGGATAAAGTCGTACCTTCGCCACCACTATTATCTGCTAAAGGTTGAACTCCGTGATGAGAAACCGACACCACTTGCCAATGGCGGTTCATGTCAAGATTCGGGTGGGATGACAATGAGAAAATTTTACCCGGCATCAAAGCAAAGCAGTTAGTGGTCGCACTACCGACACAACGGTATTGCTGACTCCCTTCATGGCGAAGCGCTGTAAAGCGGTCTGCATCCTCTTGGGTTTGAAAACGTCCATAACTTTCGTAAAAGGGGTGCTGACCATGCACATCCCCTTTTATTTCATGTTCTAATGGGTAAGAGGGGCGCTCAGGATTGTAATCCTTATAGAGGGTTTTGCCAGATAGCAACGACTCGCGATAGCGCCAGTGATACGCAGTATGGTCTTGGGTATCGGTATCGTATTGGGGGTTATACACCAAATCAATTCCCGCCGTCATTCCCAAATGAGAATCGCTATAAAACAGCCGAGGTTCTTGCCCTGCATCTTCAAACCAAAAGCTAATGCCTTCTTCAGCAGCTAAACGACAAAAAAATTGGTAATTGGATTCGCGTTTCTGCGTGATGTAATCGCGTTTCGGGTAAGGTGCTTTTGCGTAAAACTTGCAATCCGCTTTAATGTGGGATTCTGACAACAGCTGTTGAAGTAAATCAGGCACAGTCATCTGACGAAAAATACGGCTATTTTGCCCTAATGACATTACCCAGATTTCAGGGCGAATAATAAAATGATACCACGTTCGGTTACCGTCTGTATTTTGTTGCTCTGCGCTGGCTAATAACCCGCGTACAGTACGTATCGGTTTACCATTCCGCATCACGGTTAATGAGCAGGCGAATCCCAACATGTCATCAAATGGAATGGAAGGAAGCGCGCTGACGACCGTTAGCGATAAGGTAAACAACTCAGACAAGTGCTCTGTCAGTTGAAATTCAGTCACCGCAAACGTATCTGGTGGTACACCTTTAAATTGACAGGTAAAAACCAATCCATCCATACTGATATACCCTTATAAATTCAAAAGAAAAGCTCAACACACCAAGCGATTTACCCCGTAGACACACCCACATTGCACAACCGAACCTTCAACGGCAACGTAGCGTCCGTGCAATATCATGCCTTCCTCTCCTGTCACCAGCGTGCCCTCTTTTTTACATTGTGGGCAACGTGTGGCTTTGTCACCGACCCGTAATACACGAGTGCCGTCATTGGTGACTGTTGAGATACTGGCTAGGCAAGTTGCCCCTGTGGTAGTTTTGTCTTGATGTAATCCGACTTTTTTCCCTTGCACTGTGGTTCTTGCCATGCAATGCCTCCCACGTAAAATGCGCGAACTACACAAAAATAATCGCTCACGCTATCTTATAAATTACGCTTCGAGCGGTGCGCGCCAGTCATCGGCACCTGATGTGCCTGCAACCGTGTGTTCCCAGTCCACTTTACGGTAAGACAGAGACACTTCGATAAGCTGCGTGAAATCGGCTTTCGCTGGGTCTTGGCAATGCGGCATCTGGCAATCGATGTTAACGATAGTCGCATCCGTCAGTGTGGTGGTGAAGAAATGCTCTTGTTTCCCTTCAACAGACGTGCGATACCATTTCAGTTCCACTTTTGGCAGCATTTCGCCGGACGCCAGTGCGTTATACAGCAGTGGTACCGCTTTGTTTAATGCCACAGTAAAACGGAATGGCTTGTGAGCACGTTGGCCTGAAGGCTGACCGGATTGGGGGTCAGTCGGTACGGTCACAATGTGGGAAAACTCTTGTACCAGCATCTGGTCTTCATGACCTTGTACATAGATGTTACCGACGGATTCAGGGGTAAATGCTTCCGCAGTGATGTTGCCCTGCGTTTTA
>NZ_JAMPMC010000020.1:0-102219 GCF_028477945.1 Providencia sp. PROV261
CCTTCGATAGAGATATAACATGGAGTTGGCATAGCGATATCCTTTATCCAAAATGACAAGTTGAGTTAGGTAAATGTAATTATCTATTAATTTCCGTCATCTCAGCCAGTGCGCACGGTAAGATTTACATTAAGGATAATAAAATCTTATGAATGGACTGTAAACCTGTCGACCTTTTTGTATCTCTCTAGGATAAGTGACTTAGCGTAAACTGGTTGAAATTTCGCTATATAATGCTAATAAAGATGTCAAATTAAAGCAGTATCAGAATAAACCTCGAACAAAAAACACACTAATTCACGACAAGCCCAGTAAGTTCTAATGTACATAGAAATAAACTATGTTACTAAATATTTCATACAGAAAAAATTAGATAACTCATTGATTAATAAAAATAAAAAAACACTCTTAGATTAACATTTAATTCCACAGGGATTAACCGTCTTAACAACATAGTGTAATGCTCTTAAAATCCACGCTTAAAATGTATTTTATTCCAACACTTAGTGATTTATCGAATTAACATATAAAAAAACATTTTTTTATGTCCATTTTCCATTTTTTCAGAATATTTGTCACGATATTACATCGTACACTCTCTATCCTTTCCTATTGAGAAAAAGACGTCAGCTTCAATTAATCTAACTTATTGAATATAGATATTCATCGTAAGCCAATCGTTTACAAATCATCACCCTTGTAATTTGTTATAATTTATTTCTGGATTAAATAACTTTTGTTGATATCATTCGTCTACCCATTTGAAATTTGGGTATTCATAGAACAAATAATCAATATTCCAAGTATTTGCCTCGGCTTACAGAGGCGCTTTTTTACTTTACTAAAGCCCTGTCATTCATCAACTCATTTTATGTTTATTCACCTTATATGCACAATTGGTTGTCGTTAAAGCTCGGTGAGTGTTCTTTGAAAACCGTGCCACCATTCGTATCATTACAAATAATCTCAGATATATATTATCTCTTTGAATAATTGTTATTTTCTTTTATTTCAAGGAGCAATATGTCCCAAAGGAATCCATTTAAAACAGCACTATCCACCTTACCGCATTCATTTCAAACGCTCTTTTCCACCCAACTCAACCACTTAATCAACTACTCACCCACCATTGGAATCATGGGTAAGACAGGTGCAGGAAAATCCAGCCTTATCAACGCGCTATTTCAGTCCTCTCTATCCCATGTCAGTAATGTCTCTGGCTGCACACGACAGGTTCAGCGCTTCAGTATGACGATGAACAACCACACACTCACCTTTGTGGATTTACCCGGCGTAGGAGAAAGCCTTGAGCGAGATAAAGAGTACCACTCGCTATACCGTAACTTATTGCCAGAACTGGATTTTATCATCTGGGTACTCAAAGCCGATGACAGAGCATGGTCATCGGATGAACAGTGCTACCACTTTCTGACTGAACAATGTGGTTATCATCCAAACCGTTTTCTATTTGTGCTGAACCAAGCTGACAAAATAGAGCCCTGTCGCCAATGGAATGAGCTGTACCACCAGCCATCCCCTGAGCAATCGGCTAACTTAGAATTAAAGCAAAAAGCCGTAGTAACCGCCTTTAAGCCACATAACCCTGTGATGATTGTATCTGCAATCGAAAACTATCAACTGACTGAATTAGCAGAGCAATTAATACAGACGTTACCAGCACAAGCCAGCAGCGGGGTAGCTAGGCAACTGCACCGCCCTTATCGGACGCAATCTGTGGAAAATTCTGCACGTAACGATTTTGGGTAATGTGTCAGTGATGTCGTCGATACGCTGATAGACATCCTTTCCTCTACCTGTCTTGATAAAAAGCACGATTAGTATAGCCAAAAACAGCATCGTCTCCGTCGCTAAATCCCTGTGGAGCCTGTTCTTTTAGCTTCTTAACTTAACTCATTACTTATCACTCTCAGCGCCAGTCCTTAACGGGATTGGCGCTTTTTTATTTCTTTTTCCTGGAGTATCAACTGATGAATAATAAAATTGAATCTGCTATTGCAATGACACTCGTTCCCGATGAACAACGCCTTGATTTTTGGTTCAACCATTTTGGTGCAGTAAAAGGTTGGGCCACATTTGAAGTGGTGATCTTCACCACAATGGGACAATTCTGCGATGAATACCGTGGCGGTTATTGGGAGTACGGCACGCTCAGTAATGGTGGTGTTTTTCTACCCCGATATCAACGCGGACACCTTAACCCTATTCAACATGCACAACGGCAATGAAGCCACCGTGCGCCAAGAGGCGGCAGGCATTGCGGTATGCCTTATCCTGTATAGCATCTGGTCATTCCAAACAGAAAGCGAAGTGATGTGCGACCGCTTTTATCAGTTGCGTGACTACGCTTCACAACATTCCGAATCAGCTGCCATTTTCCACTTAATTGATTGATCAGGAGTCTATCATGAGTTTATTAGCTCCGCGTTTTGGTTCTGCTAACAGTATTCGTCGTGACCGTCCACTCACCATTGAAGAATTATTCCGTACTGTACCGAGCGTTTTCTCCGAAGATAAGCATGGGTCACGTAGTGAACGCTATACTTACATTCCCACCATCACCTTGTTAGACAGTCTACAAAAAGAAGGTTTTTACCCGTTCTTTGCCTGTCAAACTCGCGTGCGTGATGTCAGCCGCCGAGAATACACCAAGCATATGCTTCGATTACGTCGCCATGACCAAATTACGGGGAGCCAAGTCCCTGAAATTATCTTGCTCAATAGCCATGATGGCACCAGCAGCTACCAAATGTTGCCGGGATTATTTCGCCAAGTCTGTGCGAATGGGCTGATTTACGGCGATGTATTGGGGGAAGTGCGTGTGCCTCATAAAGGGGATGTGGTGGGCAAAGTAATTGAAGGCGCTTATGAGGTACTCGATACGTTCGAACAGGTCACTGAAAAATGCGAAAGTATGCAGTCGCTATTGTTACCGCCACCCGCCCAGCAAGCCTTTGCTGAAGCGGCTTTGACCTACCGCTTTGGTGAAGAGTTCCAGCCTGTCACACGAGAATAAGTTCTACAGCCTCGCCGTTTTGAAGATAAAAAAGAAGACTTATGGACAGTGTACCAACGCCTACAAGAAAATCTGATTAAAGGGGGATTATCAGGTCGTACCGCAAAAGGTAAGCGCGCTCGCACTCGTTCAGTGAATGGGATTGATGGCGATATCAAACTTAATAAAGCCCTGTGGGTGATGGCGGATACCTTATTTAACCAACTCGCTTCTCGCCAACCCAACTAATTTTCCCTCCCTGACAGGTTTTGTCGTCATCCCTCATTTTTCTCATTGTCTAAATAAACAACATAACCTTATTTATCAATTCATTAGAATTCACTTTTTATCACTAAATAGCTCAATGAGAATTTTTCCCAACAGACATAACCTGTCCTCTCCCTCCGTTACACTTTTCCTTTTTATAACAACATGATGTTTGTACACAAGAGCACGCGTTTATGCTTCCAACAAATCGAAAATATGACCGTATGGCTATGCGTTTATCGGCACTGATTACCCGATTAATGGCAGGAGAAAGCCTTGTGCTCTCATGTTTAGCCCAAGAGTTCAATGTTTCTGAACGCACGTTACAACGGGATTTACGTGAACGCTTGGCTTATCTGGGGGTAGAAGGTCGGCAAGGTTGTTATCGCTTACCCATCAATACGCTAAAAGCTTATCGAGACAAAGATGTTCTTACCTTTGTGAAACAGATTGGAATGACTCGATTGTTTCCGGGGCTAGACAGTCGCTTACTGGGATTACTGTTAACTCAGCAGCCCCATGCACCTTATTTGATTTGGCATCACGCCCACCAAACTTCAGCGGAGCATGCCGAGCATTTTTATCAATTAGTCTATGCCATCATAGGCTATCAGCACATTACCTTACTGACCGCTGAACGCCGTTTTCACCCGTTATGCCTTATCAATTAATTTACCGAGAAGGGCAATGGTATTTATTGGCGGAATACCACCAGAAAGTCCATGTGTTTCTTTTGGAAGATATTCAGTCCGTTAAACCACTATCCAGTACATTTATTCCCCAAAAAAATATCAACCAACTTTCGCAACAAAACAGTTTTATCGCTGCGTTACCGCATTTTCGATTGATATCGCAATTGCTGATGCCCCTCATTTCAACAACAGAAGGATAATCCCATGCTACATCATTCAATTTTGTCTACTCCTCCGTCACTCCCGACCGATTGCCCACATTGCCATTCTGATAAAGACATTATTCTGTGGGGAACTGGCTGGATGTGCCGTGATTGCGGTCATGATTGGCACATTCCGTCACAAGAGCAAACTCAAGCATTTCAGCAAGCTTAAATTAATAGGAGATATCTAATGAATACCCTTGCACACATTCGCCTAGGTCTTGAACGCATCGCATTCATTATCACCCTCATTCTGTGTTTCATACTCACCATAATACTCGTCACACATTTCAGCCTCGAGGGGCTAGTCCTAAGCCCCTTTGCCATTCCGCTGTTCTACCTCATACTTTATGTACTTGCACTGATTATCCCTCAATGTCTCGCCCAATTGCTGCTGTGGGTGATATGTGCATTTCGCAGTATCCACTACACCTTTCGCCTTAGCCCTAACCTAGTCAGCACAACACTCTCAGTTATTATCGGCCTAATTATCGTCTGTGCGCTATTAATTGCGATTGGCTGTGGATTTTTTAGCCACAAAAAAATTCACCATTACTTTTTAACGACTCAAGGTGAGCAGCCATGAGAAACGTTGCCATTCGTCAAAAAATATTGGCTAAACATATTGAGATCATTGTCTAATGTTTCCACGCAATATCGATAAAATGCTGCCGATTGGGCTCTCACTGTTAGGGATCATCAGCATTGACCTTAAGATTTCTTCTGTATTCAGTGATCGTGAATGTGTTTCTTTTCTCAACGAGCCTAAAAACCCGATCATCGTTTATGAGTATCCAAATAGCCCTTCCTTTACTTCTTTACTTCCTACCCAAAGCCTGGAACACTGAAGTATTTTTGGGTCGCTAAACGTACTGCCGATAACACATGGGTGCAGCTTTATCAGGCTGCCACTCCGTATGGCAATTTAGTAGAGTCGGATAAAATAGGCTGGATAAAAGCAGAACAGATTGAATGGCAAGAACAATTTCACTGTTTTCCTAAAGGTATAGGCTAGGTATGTCATTTTGAATAAAATGAAAATAACATTATAGACTATGTTTTCTCTGTGCAGTCAATTGTGTAGTCGTTTTAAGGGGTAGGCGCAATAGTTGTTCACTATTGCGCCTTTAAAAACAAAGCATTAACCGACTAGGATTAGTTCATGCCGTATTTTTTCAGCTTCTTACGCAGAGTACCGCGGTTGATACCCATCATCAGGGCTGCACGGGTCTGGTTTCCACGGGTATATTGCATAACCATGTCCAACAAAGGCTGCTCTACCTCAGCCAATACCAGCTCATATAAATCATTAACATCTTGATTGTTTAATTGAGCAAAATAGTTCTTCAGTGCTTGCTTAACTGAATCACGCAATGGTTTTTGAGTTACTTGATCTTGTGAATTTACAGTAGCAACGGTTAGTACGTCAGAATTTACGCGTTGTTCGAACATAGTTCTGTCAGCTCTTATCTTTATTTACGCAAAATATTCAAAAAATGCTTCCAACACCTCCAGCTGTTCGCTGGCGTCCTCAATGGCGTTGAATGAGCGCCGGAACTGGTCATCAGGTGCATGCTCTTTTAAATACCAAGAGACATGTTTGCGCGCTATACGGGCTCCTTTGCCTTGACCATAAAAGTCGTGCAACTCCTGTACGTGCGCAATCATAATGCGCTTCACCTCTGCCATAGGCATGGGGGGCAACATTTCACCTGTGTCCAGATAATGCTGGATTTCCCGAAAGATCCAGGGTCTTCCCTGAGCTGCTCGTCCTACCATTAGGGCATCAGCCCCCGTGTAATCTAAGACAGCTCTGGCTTTAAGCGGGTCAGTAATGTCACCATTGGCGATAACCGGTATGGCAACAGTCTGCTTAACTGCCCGTATGTTGTCGTACTCAGCTTCACCATTAAACAAACAGGCACGGGTCCTGCCGTGAATGGTCAGCGCTTGAATACCACAATCTTCGGCCAATTTGGCAATTTCTATGCAGTTTCGTTCTTCAGGTGACCAACCTGTGCGGATCTTCAGTGTAACAGGCACATCTACTGCTTTTACGACTGCCGACAGGATAGACTTCACCAAATCGGGATAGCGCAAGAGTGCAGAGCCTGCCAACTTACGATTCACTTTCTTAGCTGGACAGCCCATATTGATATCAATGATCTGGGCACCACTCTCAACATTAATCTGAGCCGCGGCAGCCATTTCATCGGGATCATTGCCAGCTATTTGAACGGAACGCACCCCCGGTTCATCGCGATGGATCATTCTTAGTCTCGATTTGTCAGTCTTCCAAACCTGTGGGTTAGAAGAAAGCATTTCTGATACCGTCATCCCCGCACCCATGTCATAACAGAGTGACCTAAATGGTCTATCCGTAATGCCTGCCATGGGGGCAGCAATAAGACAGTTTCTCAACTGATATTGTCCGATTCGCATAACTAAAGGGGGCCATACTGTGACTGCAAGGGCGCGTATATTACGCATTTTTTTCGAGATATGAAAGGACAAACTTTGAGCAAACCGTTATTTATCACTAACTTTTTTATCTTGATTTTTTCAAAATACAACTATTAGTCTTTTATAACAATGGGTTAGGTATGTTTGTAAAAAAGCACACGAAAACCGCTGTTAGTCCGTTCAAATCTCAAGCAGGATAGAATATCACCAGCAGTTGAACAATATTTGAGCTATAAGATAATCTATTCCTGCCCTAATTTCAAAGAAATTATTCACTGATTTTTATTATAAATTTGTCAAAAACGCTTGACACCAGTGATACGACACCATTCATCTTTTTCAGCGATAGGGTCTATCCCAAACAGTTGACGATAAGCATCGGCCACCCCTTCTGCTTGGGTAGCAAGGACACCTGAAAGCCCTAATAAACCTCCTGTACGAGGCAATACGCTTATCATAGGCGCTAACTCACGTAATGGGCCAGCTAAGATATTGGCGACCACGACATCGGCTTGTAGCTCTTTTGGCTGGTCTTTAGGCAAGTAGAGCGATAGGCGTTCTGAGACACCGTTGCGCTCTGCATTATCACGACTTGCGATAATCGCCTGTGGATCAATGTCGATCCCGATAGCTTGTGCTGCACCTAATTTTAATGCGGCGATCGCAAGAATACCGGATCCACAACCAAAATCGATGACGGTTTTACCTTCAAGATCAAGTCCATCCAGCCACTCTAGACATAACGACGTTGTTGGATGAGTACCTGTACCAAAGGCAAGGCCAGGGTCTAACATGACATTGACTGCGTTAGGATCTGGAACATCACGCCAGCTTGGGCAGATCCACAGGCGTTGCCCAAAGCGCATAGGATGAAAATTGTCCATCCACTCTCTTTCCCAGTCTTTATCTTCCAGTTGCTCGATTTTGTGAACAAAACCTTTTTCGAGCAGAGGGCTGTTTTCAAGTTGTGCCACAACCATGTTCATGTCAGTTTCAGCATCATAAAGGCCGATAACATCCGTATCGCCCCATAGTCGTGTTTCTCCCGGTAACGGTTCGAAAACAGGGGTATCATGACTATCTTGAAAGGTGACTGACACTGCGCCACTTTCAATAAGTTCATCGCCGAGAGCTTCGGCTTGTTGGCCTGTTGAGTTGAGTCTGAGTTGTATCCAAGGCATAGTTATTCTCTTTTAACTTAATTTTTTGCGGGCGTAGCCTGCTCATTGGGCGCCGATTGTACTGGATTTTTACCGAAAAGATTACCAATTATAAAAGCAATCAAGCTAAATAGTAGTGAAGGCACGATGGCGTGGAACCCCATGATTTCGATTTTAAATGATGCCAGTAGAGCATAAGAGACGCCGCCTACAATCATACCGCTAATCGCTCCTTTGCTGTTGGCTTTTTGCCAATATAGGCCTAAAACCAGTGGCCATAAAAACACTGCCTCCAGTCCACCAAAGGCCAGCAAGTTGAGCCAAATGATCATTTTGGGGGGATCCCATGCTGCGAACAGCAGCAAGATACCGAGTATTAAGGTTGAAAAACTCGAAATGCGGGAGAGCTTTTTCTCATTCTTAATTTGTTCGGGGGCGGCGCTTAAATAGATATCTTTTACAATCGTAGCTGATGACTGCAATAGCTGTGCGTTGATGGTTGACATGATTGCTGCCATTGGTGCGGCTAAGAAAATACCCGCCGCAAAAGGTGGTAGCACTTGCACCATCAATGTTGGAATAACCTGATCTGGAATAGTGAGATCAGGTAAGACGGCGCGGCCTAAGGCTCCGGCAAAGTGCATACCAAACATGAGTATTGCCATCACGATTGTGCCTATTACGATACCACGGTGAACGGCTTTACTGTCTTTGTAGGAAATACAGCGTACAGCCGTGTGTGGCAAACCAATCACCCCAAAACAGACTAAAATCCAAAAAGAGGCAAGGAAAGGGCCACTAAGAATATTATCGGCACCTTCTACGGAAACCAGTTTAGGGTCAATGGCCTGAATTTTTTCGACTGCCGCGCCAAGCCCACCTGCATGGTAAATGATCGCAACAAGCAAAATAACCGTACCTAACAACATAACGAGGCCTTGTAAGGCATCATTGAGCACACTAGCTCGAAAGCCACCGATAGCGGTATAGAGTGCGATAGAGATACCAAAAATCATTAAGCCATAGGTATAAGGGATACCCGCAGCGGTTTCGAGTAGTCGTGCACCGCCAATAAATTGCACGGTCATTGCGCCGAAAAAGGCGACGAGCAAACTGATACTTGCAAACCCAACTAAAAAGCGGCTTTGGTAACGTGCATAAAGCATATCATTGAGTGTTACTGCATTGTATCGGCGAGCTAAGATGGCAAATTTTTTCCCTAGTACACCCAGTGATAGCCAGATAGCAGGAAGCTGGATCATGGCAAGTAGTACCCAACCTAGCCCATATTTATAGGCTGCTCCTGGTCCACCGATAAATGAACTGGCGCTGACATAGGTTGCTGTGATCGTCATGGCGAGTACAAAACCCCCCATAGAGCGATTCCCTAAAAAATACTCATTGAGGAATTCTCCCTTTGTGCGTTTGCGATAAGCGTACACAGATAGCAAGAATACGAGTGCAAGATAACCAATTAGAGGTAGTAGAACTTCAGTCTGCATCCCTATCCTCCAGCGGAATATCTTTAAAAATAATTTTGACCATCATAATACACAGTAAAATGAAAATGACCGGTAGGATGAGACATGACCATTCAAACCATAAAGGTAAACCTGTCAAGCCAATCGCATTACTCGGAAGATAGGCACAAATAACCCAACCAACTAAATAGGCGAGCGTCAGATAGAGTGACCAGCGAGCTTCCCTGTTTGATTGAAGAAAACGTTTATCCATACGTATTTCCCCCTCATAGAAATAAAAATAATCAGGGATTGTACGATAAACCTAGGAATGTGTGTAAAAAAACAGACCAAGGAAAGCCAAGGTGCTTAGTTTACAACCAAAGATAATTTTGAGTATGTAGGATAGTAAGTATTATTTATCTACCAGCAGGTGCACAATCAATAGGATGGACATAGTAAAAATAGCAAAAGCCGTAATATAAAGAAAAAGTGAGCTATCTATCTTAAGTCCACTATTTTGATACGCTGTTGAAATACTCCTTTTGAAGCTAATTAAGCACAGTAGGGCGATCGCAATGACAGCTCCTAATAACGCTAGCCATGACGACTGTATTAGCCCTAGTCGTAAGAACAATAACCCATTGATTGCTAACAGGAGCAAAGTACGGCTCCAGGCTTGTTGTGTTCTTTCCGGCTGTAAACCAGGATCACGCATGATAGTGCCTATAGCAGAACGTAGAAGAGTGAAATGACGGCAATGACGGTAATGAATAGCGTCATCATAGTAAGAAAGGAGGTGTATTGTAACGGCTCCTCTTTGCGCATAGCGATTTCGTTTTGTCGCCAGCGATAAAGAGCCATAATGGCGGTAATCCCCCCCGCAGATGCAAGAAAAACCGCTAATAAGGTTCTTAGCCAAGGGGCGGCAGCCTCATGTAGGAGCTGTTCAATGGCAATAGCACCCGCTAATAGTGCTAACGCGGTTCTGATCCATGCTAGAAATGTTCTTTCATTCGCCAATGAGAATCGATAGTCTGGCGTTTTTCCAATGTTTTTCCACTTATTACGTTTAAAAGACATGGTTTTTTCACTATGTTGATTGTCGTGGTGGTGTTTGGGGTATGTGACTCATGATAGCTTGATTATGAGATAAAAAAATACCGGAAAGGTGACTTTCCGGTATTTGATGAATGAGAGGTGAATCTCAGTGTTTCAGTCATTACTCCTGAATACCGAGTTTTTTCTCCAGATAGTGGATGTTAGTGCCACCTTTTTGGAAGTTTTCATCATTCATGATCATTTGGTGCAGTTCAATATTGGTTTTGATGCCATCGATGATCAGCTCATTAAGCGCATTCTTCATACGCATAATGGCGATTTCACGTGTTTCACCGTAGGTGATCAATTTACCAATCATTGAGTCATAGTATGGCGGTACGCTATAGCCTGCATAAATGTGAGATTCCCAACGAACACCAAAGCCGCCTGGCGAATGGAAACGGGTGATCTTACCTGGGCTAGGCATAAAGGTATTCGGATCTTCAGCATTGATACGACATTCAATCGCATGACCACGAACGATAACATCTTCCTGTTTTACTGATAATGGTAAACCAGATGCGATGCGTAACTGTTCTTTGATCAAGTCAACGCCAGTGACCATCTCTGTTACTGGATGCTCAACCTGAATACGGGTGTTCATCTCAATAAAGTAGAATTCACCATTCTCATAGAGGAATTCGAAAGTACCTGCACCACGATAGCCAATTTCGATACAAGCATTAGCACAACGCTCACCGATATTGCGGCGAACTTCAGGAGTAATACCTGGTGCTGGGGCTTCTTCAACGACTTTTTGGTGGCGACGTTGCATTGAGCAGTCACGCTCTGCCAAGTAAATGGCATTGCCTTGACCATCAGCCATAACTTGAATTTCAACATGACGAGGGTTTTCAAGGTATTTTTCCATGTAAACCATATCATTATTGAAGGCCGCTTTAGCTTCTGCACGCGTCAGATTGATGGAAGATTCCAAATCTTTTTCGTTACGCACAACACGCATACCACGACCGCCGCCGCCGCCAGAGGCTTTGATGATAACAGGATAGCCGATACGTTGTGCGATAGCTTTGTTTTTATCAGTATCGCTGCCTAGTGGACCATCAGAACCAGGTACACAAGGAACACCGGCAATTTTCATCGCTTCGATAGCGGAAACTTTATCGCCCATTAGGCGGATGGTTTCAGCTTTTGGTCCGATAAAAATAAAGCCTGAACGTTCAACTTGTTCAGCAAAATCAGCATTTTCAGACAGGAAACCATATCCTGGGTGAATAGCTTGAGCCCCTGAAATCTCTGCCGCTGAAATGATAGCGGGAATGTTCAAGTAGCTTTTTGCGGAGGCTGCTGGGCCGATACAAATAGTCTCGTCTGCCAACAGCACATGTTTTAAATCACTATCTGCCGCGGAGTGCACAGCTACGGTCTTAATGCCTAACTCTTTACAGGCACGAAGAATACGCAGTGCGATTTCGCCACGGTTAGCAATGACAATTTTTTCCAGCATGGAAACGCCTCGTTATTCGATAACCACCAACGGCTGGTCATATTCAATTGGCTCGCCGTTCTCTGCCAGGATTGCTTTCACAACACCTGCTTTTTCTGCTTCGATTTGGTTCATCATTTTCATTGCTTCGATGATGAAAAGTGGATCACCGACGTTGACAGTTTGGCCAACTTCAATAAATGGTTTTGCTTCAGGGCTTGGTGAACGGTAGAAAGTTCCCACCATAGGTGAGCGAACTTGGTGGCCCGCAACAGCAGCCGCTGCTGGAGCTGGGGCTGCTGCTGCCGCTTCTTGAGCAGGTGCAACAGCGGTAGCTAATGCTGGCTGAGCTGCTGGCGCTGAATAAAATTGTTGAGGAGCCGTCATGACCTGAGAAGTAGCTGAAACGCGACTGATGCGTACTGATTCTTCACCTTCAGAAATTTCCAGTTCAGAAATACCAGACTCTTCGACCAGTTCGATCAGCTTTTTAATTTTACGAATATCCATGGATATGATTCCGTACTCTTATATTTGGATTTAATTGATTTATGACAGACGGTTAACCGCTGCCTGTAACGCGAAACTGTAACCGTCAGCACCAAGACCACAAATCACACCGACAGCTTTATCGGAAAGATAGGAGTGATGGCGAAACGGTTCTCTGGCATGCACATTAGACAGATGGATCTCGATAAACGGGAGTGCAACTGCTAATAATGCATCACGTAGGGCAACACTTGTATGTGTGAATGCCGCCGGGTTAATCAGAATAAAATCTACGTTATCTTTTGCAGCATGAATTTTTTCAATCAACTCATGTTCTGCATTAGACTGAAAATGACTCAATTTTACACCTAGCTGTTCCGCTTCTGCGGTTAACTTGGAGACAATATCTACCAGAGTTTGATTACCATATTTCTCTGGCTCCCTTGTACCAAGTAGGTTTAGATTCGGTCCATTGAGGAGTAAAATGTGAATATCTTCTGTCATTGTGGTGCTAACTCCGACGATATGTCAATAACCTGACAACATAACCTGATGTTGGCGGTTTGTCATCTTTTATCATAAAAATAAATGAAATCTTTATCGATAAAAAACGCTATTATAATTATTTCGTGGCATATGACAGCAAAATACTGGTCTTATCAGAGAAATTACCCGAATTTATTTTTTGAATTGTGCGGTAATCCAAATTTCTGAATATCTCCGCACAAATTCAAATTATGAACGCGAAATGTTCACCAGTGTACGCCCTGTTATCTGATTTTTTAAGATCTTTTGTGCGTACTCAATGGACTGCGTTAAGGTAATTTCTGAGGTAACCTGTGTATAAAATGACTCAGGAAGTAATTGTGTGAGGCGTTGCCAAACGGCGGAGCGCTTCGCGGCAGGGTAGTAAACAGAATCGACGCCTTGCAGGCGAATATTGCGCAAAATAAATGGCATGACAGTCGTCGGTAATGAAAATCCTCCGGCTAGGCCACAAGCCGCGACAGCACCATTATATTGTGTTTGGGCTAATATATTCGCGAGTACCTCTGCGCCTACCGTATCAACTGCACCAGCCCAATGTTGCTTATCAAGTGGTTTGGCCGGGGAGGTAAATTGGCTTCGTGGTAGCACTCTTTTTGCCCCTATTTGCTGCAAATAGTCACTGTTTTCGGCGCGTCCTGAGATGGCAACGACATCATAGCCTAACGATGATAAAAGCTGTATTGCGGTAGAGCCGACACCGCCGCTAGCGCCACTGACAATAATTTCCCCTCTCTCTGGCGTGATCCCAGCATCTTCTAATGCGTTGACACAGAGCATAGCGGTGAAGCCTGCCGTACCGATAATCATCGCTTGGCGTAGTGATAGATCTTCAGGAAGCGGTGTGAGGTAATCTGCGGGAACACGAGCTTGTGTCGCCAGTCCACCCCAGTGCGTTTCGCCTACACCCCAGCCTGTGAGTAAAACATGTTGGCCGACACTAAAGCGAGGATCTTCGCTGTGGTGTACGACACCCGAGAAATCAATGCCGGGTACCATGGGGTATTGACGTACAATCCCTGCCTTACCACTGATAGCGAGGGCATCTTTATAATTTAATGTGGACCAATAAATATCCACGATAACATCGCCAGCAGGAAGTTGTTCAGTGGGAATGGATTGGATATCGGATGTGAGTTGGTCATCGTGTTTCTGTAGGACGAGGGCTTTCATACTTCGCTCCTAATTTTGAGGGGATTTTTTAGTCAATTTAAGAATAATGAATGATATCTATCATGGCAACTTTATCGCAACCGAGTGAGTTGTGACGCTCGTATCATTACTATTGTAATTAATTTGTAAAAATGTAATTTTTTCTGGCATAAACACTGTTTTATCGTGCAAAATATCACGTTACGAAGATTTCTGTTTGTGAATAAGTACCATTACCTAGTTTCTTTAGTGAGTAATGGAACTAACATACAGAAAATGCACGTGTTTAGCTGTGAAGCTAGTCGATGTGCAACAATAAAAAAAATAACAAAATATTATTTGAACTTGTAGCTATAAAAACTTGTCAACACAGGGTGGAAGAGAAGACGGCGTATATAACAACCAAAGTGCTATTGTCTGTTGATAAATTTATGCATAAATAAGTTAAATTTACTCACCAATAAATGGCTCTTTTTAAAGGTTGTTATCTGCTTCGTTTTCTAAAGAGGCATGTACAGTCATTTGTGCTGTAACAACAGATGGATTAACCATATTTTTCGAAGCGGCTCATTAACGCCTTGAGACAGCTTCAAGTGGTTGGTAGAGTAGACGGGTTTTTATTCGTCCCCAGCTTGCAGGATAACCCTTTCGTTATGTTTAAAAAATTTCGTGGCATGTTTTCTAATGACTTGTCAATTGACTTGGGTACGGCCAATACCCTTATTTATGTCAAAGGACAAGGCGTAAAATTAAATGAACCTTCTGTTGTCGCTATTCGCCAAGACCGCTCAGGTACGCCAAAAAGCGTCGCGGCTGTTGGTGGTGAAGCTAAGCAAATGCTGGGGCGTACACCAGGTAACATTTCAGCGATAAGACCAATGAAAGATGGTGTTATTGCAGACTTTTTCTTAACTGAAAAAATGCTTCAGCATTTTATCAAACAGGTTCATAGCAATAGTTTCCTTCGCCCAAGCCCTCGCGTGCTGGTCTGCGTTCCTGTTGGCGCAACTCAAGTTGAACGTAAAGCAATTCGTGAATCTGCGTTAAGTGCGGGTGCACGTGAAGTCTTTTTAATTGAAGAACCTATGGCTGCGGCAATTGGTGCTGGGTTGCCGGTTTCTGAAGCGACAGGTTCAATGGTTGTTGATATCGGTGGTGGTACTACCGAGGTAGCGGTTATTTCGTTGAATGGTGTTGTCTATTCTTCTTCTGTTCGCATTGGGGGTGACCGTTTTGATGAGGCGATCATTAACTATGTTCGTCGCAACTATGGCTCTTTAATTGGTGAAGCAACCGCTGAGCGTATTAAGCATGGTATCGGTTCTGCTTACCCAACTGATGAAGTTTATGAAATAGAAGTTCGTGGTCGTAACCTCGCTGAAGGTGTGCCGCGCGGCTTCAAAATGAATTCAAATGAAATTTTAGAGGCATTGCAAGAGCCACTAACCGGTATTGTTAGTGCTGTCATGTTAGCATTAGAACAGTGCCCTCCTGAATTAGCTTCTGATATTTCAGAACGCGGTATGGTATTAACTGGCGGCGGTGCTCTGCTACGTAACCTCGATCGCTTACTAATGGAAGAGACAGGTATACCTGTTATCGTTGCTGAAGATCCTTTGACCTGTGTTGCTCGTGGTGGCGGTAAAGCACTAGAGATGATTGATATGCACGGTGGCGATCTGTTTAGCGATGACTAAATAACGCTATAGGCAAGCTGGGGCTTTGGCTCCGGCTGCTGATTTGCCTATTTTTGTTCCTCCGAACTTAGTGAAACACAGCCATACATGAAGCCGATTTTTAGGCGAGGTCCATCGCTCCAGCTGCGTATTTTTATTGCTGTTATTGCCGCAATCGCACTGGTCGTGATCGATCATCGCTTTGAGCCTTTCAATAAAATCCGTAACTATCTAGACACGGCGGTTAGCCCATTTTACTTTTTGGCTAATGGCCCACGTCAATTTCTTGATAATATTTCGGAAAATTTCTCCTCGCGTGAACAACTCCAGTTTGAAAATAAGGCATTGCGTCAGGAATTGTTGTTGAAAAAAGCAGATAGTCTTTTGCTCGAACAATTAAAGCAAGAGAACGCTCGCCTGAGAGAATTACTTGGCTCACCGCTCCGTCAAGATGAACACATGATGGTCACACAAGTGATCTCGGGAGCGAACACGCCTTATCGAGACCAAGTCGTTATCGATAAAGGTGAAAATGATAATGTGTACGAAGGGCAGCCCGTCATTAGTGATAAAGGGGTTGTAGGGCAAGTCGTTGGTGTTAGCCAATTTAATAGTCGCGTCTTGCTGATTTGTGACACGACCCATGCGCTACCGGTACAGGTATTACGTAATGATATCCGAGTGATCGCCGCGGGGTCGGGGTGTGCCGATGACTTACAGTTAGAGCCACTGCCTGAAAATACGGATATTCGCGTTGGGGATGTTTTGGTCACATCCGGTTTAGGTGGTCGTTTCCCTGAAGGCTACCCTGTGGCCGTTGTCTCTAATGTTAAGCACGATACTCAGCGGGCTTATACGATTATTAGCGCAAGGCCAAGTGCTGAGTTGCAGCGCTTACGCTATTTGTTACTATTATGGGGTAATGATAACGATGCCGTTACACCATTACAGCCTTCAGAGGTCTATCGCGCTGCCAATGAGCGTCTGATGAAGGTGCTCCCACAAGTATTACCAAACCCGAGTGAAATTCAGGGTCCACCGTTACCTCCATCAATGTCTCAAGAAGCCCAACCATAAAGGAAGGTATAATGGCTATGGGTAAAGAGGGTTAGTTAAATGGATGAATATCGCGGTAATGGTCGCAGTATTATTTGGATTTCTTTTTTCATTGCATTGATTTTGCAATTGGTCCCATGGCCGGAACAATTTACGTTTTATCGGCCATCATGGTTACTTTTGATCCTTATCTACTGGGTTATGGCGTTACCGCACCGTGTAAGTGTGGGAACGAGCTTTATTCTTGGCATTATTGTTGACTCTATTCAAGGTTCGGCATTGGGGGTTCACGCCCTTTCATACAGTATTATTTGTTATCTTGTCTCCTATAAATACCAATTACTGAGAAATATGGCGCTGTGGCAGCAAGCCTTAATCATTGTGTTGCTGACAATCATACTGGATATGACTGTTTTTTGGGCTGAATTTGTCTCTTCTCAGGTATTATTCCACCCTCAAGTATTCTGGAATAGTCTCGTAAATGGTATTCTGTGGCCATGGCTGTTTTTGCTATTACGGAAAATTCGTCGTCAGTTTTCAGTGTGTTAAGATTTTTACCGGCTGGCAATTATCTCTGGAATATCGTTTTATGAGTTATATTTATTTGGCTTCTGGTTCGCCGAGAAGAAGAGAGCTTGTGCAACTATTAGGATATCATTTTGATATCTTGCTTCCCAACGTTGAGGAACAATGGCAACCGGGTGAAACTCCTGAAGCGTATGTTCAACGTTTGGCGCGGGAGAAATCACAGGCGGGGGTTAAAATAGCGCCTAAAAAATGCCCGGTAATTGGGGCAGACACCATTGTTGTTCTTAATAATCAAATCCTAGAGAAACCTCGCCATGAACAGCATGCTCAAGAAATGCTGTCAGCCCTTTCGGGAAATACGCACCAAGTGATGACGGCTGTCGCAATCTCGGATATGGATCGCACACTCAGCGCATTGATTGTGACAGATGTGACGTTCCGCGAGTTATCTTTAACTGAAATACAGGATTATATAAAGTCAGGGGAGCCTATGGATAAAGCTGGAGCCTATGGGATCCAAGGTAAGGGTGGCTGTTATGTAAGGCGTATAAATGGCAGCTATCATGCAGTTGTTGGTTTACCGTTAGTAGAAACAGATGAATTAATACAACGATTTTTAGCGTTAAGTGATGGTAAGGGGATGTCATGACGGCTGAGTTACTAGTAAATGTTACACCATCTGAAACGCGCGTTGCTTATATTGATGGTGGGATTTTGCAAGAAATCCACGTAGAGCGAGAAGCAAAAAGAGGAATTGTAGGGAATATCTACAAAGGTCGTGTGAGCCGTGTGTTGCCCGGTATGCAGGCGGCCTTTGTTGATATTGGTCTGGATAAAGCTGCCTTCTTACATGCCTCCGATATTATGCCTCATACCGAGTGCATTGCTGGGGATGAGCAAAAGAATTTCCATGTTAGAGATATCGCTGAACTTGTTAAACAAGGGCAAGACTTGATTGTTCAAGTTGTGAAGGATCCCTTAGGCACGAAAGGTGCAAGGCTCACGACAGATATTACATTGCCTTCCCGCTATCTGGTATTTATGCCGGGAGCTTCACATGTTGGTGTGTCACAGCGCATTGAAAGTGAAAGTGAACGCGAGCGTTTAAAAGAGTGCGTGTCTCAATATTGCGATGAAAATGGTGGCTTTATCATACGCACCGCTGCTGAAGGGGTGGGTGAAGATGAAGTGAAGCAAGATGCGGCATTTCTCAAACGTTTGTGGGCTAAAGTCATTGAACGGAAGAAACGTAATGTCACTCGCACCAAAATTTATGGCGAATTATCACTCGCTTACCGGATAATTCGTGATTTTGCGGGGGCTTCATTAGATAGAATTCGTGTGGATTCTCGTCTAACCTATAAGGAGTTACAGGAGTTTATTGAAGAATATGTTCCTGAAATGACAGCTAAGCTTGAATTGTATCAAGGTAACCAGCCGATTTTTGATTTGTTTGACGTAGAGAACGAGATCCAACGCGCGATGGATCGGAAAGTCGAATTGAAATCAGGTGGTTATTTGATTATCGATCAAACTGAAGCGATGACGACAATCGATATCAATACAGGGGCGTTTGTAGGGCATCGCAATCTTGAGGAGACCATCTTTAACACCAATATAGAGGCGACCCAAGCGATTGCTCGTCAGTTACGGCTGAGAAATTTGGGCGGTATTATTATTATCGATTTTATTGATATGAGTGATATCGAGCACCGTCGCCGTGTTTTAGCCTCTTTGGAGCAGGCGCTTAGTAAAGATAAAGTAAAAACCACGATCAATGGCTTTTCTCAGCTAGGGCTAGTGGAAATGACGCGTAAGCGTACCCGGGAGAGCCTTGAACATGTTTTGTGTGATGTGTGCCCAACTTGCCAAGGGCGTGGCACAGTAAAATCGGTTGAAACCGTGTGTTATGAAATTTTACGAGAAATTGTTCGTGTTCATCGCACAATCGATGCAGATAGGTTCTTAGTTTATGCTTCCCAATCAGTGGTTGATGCACTGACTGGTGACGAGTCTCATGCCCTTGCGGAAGTGGAAATTTTTGTCGGTAAGCAGGTTAAAGTTCAGACTGAATCGTTATACAGTCAGGAACAGTTTGATGTCATCATGATGTAGTTTTTACGTGAAGGAGAAACGGGTGAAACGACTGCCACGGGTAGTATGGATGACGACGGCTATCGTGCTGCTGCTTGGTGCATTGCTGCTCACTGGGCTACGTTTCTTCTTACCGAATATCAACTATTACCGGCAAGATATCATTGGCTATATTGAAAAAAACACGGATATCACCTTACAAATAGGTGAAATTGAGGGGGCATGGCAATCGTTTGGGCCGATTCTGACCTTAACCGATGTGGTTGTTCGCAATGAAGAAGTCGATGCAAAAGCCAGCAAAATCGCCGTTGAACTCGATATTTGGAGCTCGTTACTTTCCTTAACATGGCGTTTTCGTGACATCACTTTCTACCAGCTCAATGTCGATTATAAAGTGCCTTTTAGTTTTGAAGGCCGCGCACAACCCATTGATAGTGATAGTATTGAAGGGCTATTTCTAAAGCAATTTAACCATTTTACTCTCAAAAATAGCCAACTGACCTTTCTGACGCCATCAGAGCAAAAAACAACCCTGATTTTACCTGAATTAACTTGGTTGAATGAGCAACGCCGCCACCGTGCCCAAGGGTTTGTTAGCTTAGAAACGATCAACAAGCAGCATGGTTTTTTGCAAGTCAAAATTGATATTAAAGATAAAAACGGCATCTTGAGCGACGGCACCATTTATCTACAAGCTGACAATATAGATATGCAGCCATGGTTAAGTCGCTGGTTACGTGAAAATACTGGGCTGCGCGATGCCAATTTTAGCTTATCCTCTTGGGTTACCATCAAAAATAATCGTATTGATAGCGGCCTCTTGCAGTTACGACAAGGCGAAGCGAATTGGGGGGAAGCCCCTTTAGCGCAAAACCTACAAGTTAATGACTTACTCATCCGCATGAGAAGGCAAGGGGAAGGCTGGTTATTTAATATTCCTGAGTTAGATACATTAAAAACCAATGAATATATTTGGCCGAATGGGAGTGTTTCGGTACTTTATCTGCCTTCATCGATGAAATACCACCAAAAAGATCACTGGCGGATCCGAGCTAAAAATATTGAGTTAGAGCGCCTTAGTGAAATCTTACCTACTTTTTCATTTGTGACGCCAGAAACGGTGCAAGAATGGCAGCATCGCCAACCTAAAGGTTTATTATCCGTTTTTGCTCTAGATATTACTCCCGATCAACTTGAGCACACGCAAATTGATATGGACTGGCAGGATGTCAGTTGGAAAAAATGGAAACAACTCCCTTCGGTTGATCACTTCACGGGTGTCTTGGTCGGGAATGCGCAGCGAGGGGTTCTCTCTGCGACATTAGATAAGAGTTATGTTGACTATGAGCCTCAATTTAAAGCCCCTTTTCAAATTGATAAAGCACGCGGACAACTGTATTGGCAAAATGATGACAATCAATTCAAGTTGTGGAGCGACCAACTGGATATACAGGCCTCTTCATTATGGGCGAATGGGCAGTTTAGTTTTTATCAGTCGAAAAAAAGTGATGATACTGACCTGAGCATCTTAGCGGGCGTCAATATTGATAATGCGGGAGAAGCGTGGCGCTATTTCCCGCAACAGTTGATGGGGGAAAGCCTCGCGGACTACCTATCAAACGCTATCATCGCAGGGCAAGCGAAAGATGCGACAGTCGTCTTCAAGGGTGACCCTAAACATTTCCCATTTAATCAGAACGATGGCCAGTTCCAAGTCTTTGTGCCCTTACGCAAAGCGACCTTTGAGTATGATAAAGGTTGGCCTGCTTTATCTAATTTAGACATTAACCTTGATTTTAAACGTTCAGGTCTGGCAATGCGTGCAGACAGTGTCAAATTAGGTGAAGCAACAGCCACACAGCTAACCGCTGATATCCCGAATTATCAAAATGAAATGCTATTTATTAAGGCTGATTTAGCGGGTACAGGCTCACAAATACAGCAGTATTTTAGTATGACACCACTGAAAAGCTCGATTGGCAATACGTTAGATGAGTTGCAAATTGGAGGCATGGTAACAGGTGATCTCGCTTTATCTATTCCGTTAGCACACGGCAAGGAAGTTAACGCGAAAGGGAATATCAATCTGAATAAAAATGATTTATTGATTAAGCCTATCGACAGTAAGCTCACGGAGTTGACGGGGCAGTTTAAATTTAACAACGGCGATTTGGTCGGTGATAAATTAAAAGCACAATGGCTGGGGCAACCTGTCGACGTCAATTTTTCAACGGTTGATAACCCTAAAGATTACCAAGTGAAGGTGGATCTAGGGGGAAATTGGGATATAGCAAAAATTGCTCAATTGCCTGATTCATTAAAGCAAAAAGTGGCGGGAACCAGCGATTGGAACAGTCATATTGAAATTACACTTCCACATTCGCCGTCCGATGATATGGCTCTTGCCGTGGAATTCTCTGCTGGTTTAAAAAAACTGAAAAGCCGCCTCCCTGCATTGGACGATCGCTTACTTAAAGAGTTAGGGACGGTCAATGCAACAGCTAAAGGCTCATCGACGCATTTAAATATAGGCGGTGATATTGGTCGGCGTATTGGTTTCAACACGCGTTGGGATCTGAGAGCACCACAATTACGTTTAGAAAAAGGCACTCTGGCAAAATGGAATGGCAAGCCACCAGAGTTACCGCAGTCATCAATGCTACTTGCTGATTTGCCAGTGATTACTAACCCACAATGGTTAAAAACAGTCGATACATTTTTTTCAGCAGATCAAGGGGGTAAATCGATAAATATTGGCTTACCTGAAACAGTGAGAGTGAAGACACCATCCCTGTCTTTAGGTGGACAAGCATGGCAAAATTTAGACCTCTCATTTAATTTGTTGGCTAAAGAGCAGCAAATTAAGGTATCAAGCGAAAATCTTAAAGGGGAATTACAGATTTTTGCTCAACAGCCTTGGGTGCTGAATATCGATTACCTGTATTACAACCCAATGGCATTCCCTGGGGAACAAACAACCAGTAGCAATGACTCTTCCTCATTCAATTTTAGCCATTGGCCTGAAATGACGGTTAATTGCCAAGATTGCTGGGCAGGTGGACAAAAGTTAGGAAAATTGAGTGCCCACTTGAAGCCGCAAGGAAATACATTGCAACTAAGTGGTGGAACATTAAGTAATAGCGCCACTCAATTAAAATTAGATGCTTTATGGCAAAGCGGTAAACAAAACCGTACACAAATTGCAGGCTCCTTAAGTGGGAAGCAATTTGATGAAACAGCCGCTTACTATGGTATTTTAGTTCCTATCATCGGTTCACCTTATACGCTTGATTTCGAACTCAATTGGCAAGATGTGCCTTGGTCGCCAGATATTGCAACCCTTAATGGCGCGTTATCAAGTAAGCTTGGTAAAGGCGCGATCGCTAAAATGGGCGGAGGGCGAGCGGGCCAACTGTTACGGCTAGTGAGTTTTGATGCACTATTACGCAAACTTCAATTTGATTTTCGCGATACCTTTAGTAATGACTTTGACTTTGACTCAATTAAAGGTAATGCCAAGATCCGTAATGGTGTTCTATCAGCAAAAGATGTGTACATTGATGGGTTAGTTGCCGATATTACGTTAAGTGGGGAAATTGATTTGGTGAAACGCCAAATTAACGGTGAAGCGGTCGTGACGCCCGAAATATCTGCTACAGTAGGAGTAGCAACGGCATTTGCAGTTAACCCGATTGCGGGTGCAGCAGTTTTTGCTGCATCAAAAGTATTAGGTCCGCTATGGAGCAAAATTTCTGTGATACGTTACCGTGTGACAGGAAGCTTGGATGAACCCAAAATTGATGAAGTATTGCGTCAGCTAAAGGAGACTCAAGAGTAATGAAAAATGGCAATGTTGCACTTTTGCAGTTATGCAGCGGTAAAAATACGAAACATAATTTGGCACAGATTGAGCAGCAAATTAAGCAGTTGCCAGAGACTGTTGAGCTAGTATTGACACCTGAAAATGCCTTGTTGTTCGCAGATGCGGCGACTTACCGTAAACAGGCCGAAAAAGAAGGGCAAGGCCCTTTACAAGAAGCTATTGCCAATATGGCGAAGCGCTACAATGTCTGGATTTTAATTGGCTCAATGCCATTGATCAGCCGTGAGGATCCTGAACGCATTACGAGCAGCAGTATTTTAATTGATTCGCAAGGGCAGATTCAGGCGCGCTATGACAAGATCCACATGTTTGATGTGAATATTGAAGATGAGCAGGGAACCTATAATGAATCGGTTATTTATCAGCGTGGTGAACATATCACGGTGGTTGATACGCCTGTAGGTCGATTAGGTATGACAATCTGTTATGATCTCCGCTTCCCTGGTTTATTCCAAGCCTTGCGTGAGCAGGGGGCTGAGATTATCTCTGTACCTGCCGCTTTCACGCGTTATACCGGTAAAGCACATTGGGAGCCACTGCTGCGTGCAAGGGCGATAGAGAACCAATGTTTTATATTAGCGCCCGCTCAAGTTGGTGTACATGGTACGCGCAGAACGTGGGGCCACACCTTAGCCGTCGATGGTTGGGGTAAAGTTATGAAAAAGAACGTTGATGCTGTAGCATCGACGGTTTTAAATATTCAAACTGAAAATTTAAGTGGGATGCGGGAACAAATCCGAGTGGTGAAACATAACCGCTTTAGGCCGCAACTGACTTCATTGATTAAAAAAGGCACAATAAAAGAGTAACCAATATGAGTTTAGCTTCTGTCAGCGAACATTTGCTGGCCGCCAATGGTCTTGACCATCAAAAACTGTACGACACACTAGGCTTGTTATCTGAGCGTAAAATTGATTATGCGGATCTCTATTTTCAATCAAGCTACCACGAAGCGTGGGTATTAGAAGATCGCATCATCAAGGACGGCTCTTATAACATTGACCAAGGCGTCGGTGTTAGAGCGATAAGTGGCGAAAAAACGGGATTTGCCTATGCCGATCAGGTTTCGTTGATGGCGTTACAGCAAAGCGCGACTGCGGCACGTAGCATCGTCAGCGAGCAAGGTAACGGTAAATCACAAATTTTGACTGAAGTGGGCTATAAGAAGCTATACTCAGAAACGGATCCACTGCAAAGCTTGTCACGAGAGGACAAAATTGCGTTATTGCACCGTATTGATCAGGTTGCAAGAGCAGAAGATCCGCGAGTGATCGAAGTCAATGCAAGCCTAACGGGTGTTTATGAGCAAGTATTAGTAGCAGCAACGGACGGTACGTTAGCGGCTGATATTCGCCCATTAGTTCGTTTATCTGTCAGTGTGCTGGTGGAGCATGAAGGTAAGCGTGAGCGCGGTGCTAGCGGCGGCGGCGGGCGCTATGGCTACGAATATTTTCTTGAAATTCATCAAGGACAAGTGCTTGCAGAGCAGTATGCGAAAGAAGCGGTACGTATGGCACTGGTTAATCTGTCAGCGATTGCAGCGCCAGCTGGTATGATGCCTGTTGTATTGGGGGCAGGCTGGCCGGGCGTATTGCTTCACGAAGCGGTAGGACATGGCTTAGAAGGTGATTTTAACCGTCGCGGCACGTCTGTTTTCTCAGGGCAAATTGGTGAGCTGGTCGCATCTCCTCTTTGTACTGTCGTTGATGATGGCACAATTGCAGGCCGTCGAGGCTCTTTAGCCATCGATGATGAAGGTGTACCGGGTCAGTATAATGTCTTGATTGAAAATGGTATTTTGAAAAATTACATGCAGGATAAATTGAATGCACGTTTAATGGGGGTCGCACCAACCGGAAATGCGCGTCGTGAATCTTATGCGCACCTACCAATGCCTCGTATGACCAATACCTATATGTTGTCAGGTACGTCAACGCCTGAAGAGATTATCTCTAGCGTGGATAAAGGCATCTACGCACCTAATTTTGGTGGTGGTCAGGTTGATATTACTTCCGGTAAGTTTGTTTTTTCAACTTCTGAAGCTTATCTAATTGAAAATGGCAAAATTACCTCTCCGGTTAAAGGCGCAACGCTCATTGGTTCTGGCGTTGAAGCAATGCAGCAAATCTCCATGGTAGGTAACGATCTTGCGCTCGACAAGGGAGTGGGTGTGTGCGGAAAAGAAGGGCAAAGTGTGCCTGTTGGTGTTGGGCAACCGACACTGAAATTGGATAAAATGACTGTTGGCGGCACCGCATAAATTGGAATTAAGCAATGAATAAACGGATTATTTCAATGCTGTTGATGGCGGTCTTGATCGCGCTTAGCTTATATTTTAATGCGGGTGAACAACAAGACAAAAAACAGGTCGAAAGGCCTGTTTCAGTGCCAGTGCAAACAACAGAACAACAGCCGCATCCCCAGAAAATTGATGAACTAACCAAACAGGCAAATGTGGTGAGCTATATGCAAAAACATCAGCAATTGCCGAGTTTTTACATCACGAAAAAAGTGGCTCGTCAGGCTGGTTGGGAGCCGAAACAGGGGAACCTGTGTGATATACTACCTGGGAAAGCGATTGGGGGAGATAGGTTCTCTAATCGAGAGAAGCGGTTACCCATCGCTCCGAATCGTCAATGGTATGAGGCTGATATCAATTACAACTGTGGGCACCGCGGTGCAGACCGTTTGCTATACTCCTCCGATGGCATGATTTATGTCACCACAGATCACTATAAAAGCTTCCAGCAGGTAAACTAAGAGATAGCAGCGATGAACCAAAAAATAGTTTTTGACTTTCGGCAGATCAAAACAGTTGAAGACTTTTATTTGCAATTTTCACAACGGTTCTCGCTGCCAAATTGGTTTGGTCACAATCTTGATGCCCTTTGGGATATAGTCTCTGCGGGGCTAGAGCTGCCTATTACCATTGTTTTTAGCCACATGACATCAACTCAGCGGATAGAATTCTCGGATATTATTGATGTAATGAATGATGCACAAGATATGTGGGAAGATGAGTTTATTTTCGCCCTAGATATAACGAAAAATTCTAAATAACCATTAAACTATGCGTGGTATAGTATATGCCAACTGATTAAGGTTATGGAGAAATAAAAATGGCAAATGACGTTTCTCAAAATGAGTCATTGAAAGGTAAGAAGTTTGTCATTGTGCATGGTTATACCGCTTCACCAGAAAAAAACTGGTTTCCATGGTTAAAGGCTGAGTTGGCGTCGTTAGGCGCGTTAGTGTATGTACCTGAAATGCCTGAACCGCTATCACCCGAGCCATTAAAGTGGCAACAACATCTCAAAAACTTAGCAATTGAGATTGATGAAAATACCCTATTTATTGGGCATAGCCTGGGGTGTGTGACCGTATTGCGCTTTTTAGAGCAGCAGGTCGCAAAAGGCAATAAAGTCGGTGGCTATATTTTAGTAGCGGGTTTTGATCAGGAGCAAAGCACACTACCTGAATTAAAGCCTCACACGTTGAGCCGATTAGATTACCCATATTTAATTGATATAGCAGATAAAAGGATTTCAATTATCTCTACCAATGATTGGGTCGTTTCACCACAATCATCACAAACACTCGCCAAGGCATTACAAACCGAAGTGATTATTGAGGAAGAAGCTGGGCATTTCCTTGATAGAGAAGGGTATACAGAATTCCCAACATTACTTCACTCAATAAAAACTCAATTTAACGGAATATAAAATCAGGCTGTTTGAAGTCAACCAGCCTGATTTTATTAATCTTCAAGTGGCTCGCCCCGTAAGAGGGCTGCAAATCTTGCCTTGGTTTCGTTATCCGGCTCAATGGCATGACATTGAGTCAGCAATGGCTCTAAGTCTTGAGGCCAATCTTCTCTTTTCCAATTCGCTAATGCCCTAAGAGCCATATTACGGTTACGCACTACAGGGCTTTGCAACCCACAGAGGATCATAGATAAACCGACACCAGGAAAACGCGGTAATTCTTGTAAAATAAAATCAAGTTTTCCATGTTGTGCATAGCCAGCACCAAGACCAAGGCTATCACTCGGCCCTGTCGATATTGCTTCTAATGGTAGCTGCTGCTCTGCTAAGGCTATCACTTGTTTGACTTGGTCTATATCGTTCGTTTTCATTAACTCAAACCACAAATCATTCTCAGGATGATTTAACTGTTTTTCGTATAGATAAGGGAAGATATCTTGACCACGGGCTCTGGCTATACTGGTGCTATTACGGAATAAGATATCATCATCACTATTTAAACCTTGAGCGATTAATTTATCCCATATAGGGTTATCCAATATAGTTTGTGCTAATGAAGTGATGGCTGTGCTATTTTCAAATTTCTCGCTATTTTCTTGAAAATAATCATTAATGCCGAGTACAGTAAAATAATAGTCTAATAAATAATCTTGTTCTAAAATGCGGCTCAAGTAATTGAAGCAACAACGAAAAGCATCATCATAGTCATTGATATCACGTGCCGGCCCACCGCCTAGCAACGCTTGAATAATATCGGATGAGGCTACTAATAATTGGCTATCATTTTGTGTTTCTAATGCATCTGCCAAGTGGCAATAGGTTGCACAGTGCCAAGCGGTATATTCAACCATAACACTATTTTGATAGCCTGTAGTCAGTATCCATTGCTTGGTTTCCTCACTTATTTCATCGGGTAGATGTTCAATAAGATGTACGCGCCCCCAGCCTTCAACACGTTTTGCTAACTTTAGCCACATTGCATCATAGTCAGATGTGGATGTGAGCATCGCATGGATTGGGATAATAGTGTAAAGCGTGAATTCATCATGGCAAGCAAGACAATAAAGTGTCTTAAGGCGTTCATCACTTGGAAAAAACACAGTAAAGGAAATGGCCAATTTAACCACATTAGTATCGGGGCTATTGTGGAGTAACCAGTCGGTAAAGGCTTCCAATTTTGGCGCATGGATCTCTTGTTTATCGACGATTAAATGGATTAGATCGTCGATATAAGATAACGGGCTTTGTTCGGCGACTTGCTGATAGAAATGATAAACCGATTCTTTGTCGTTTTTCTCCAGCGCTCTTTTTAGTGAAGTGTAAATTTCGCTAGCAGTGATTTCAGAAGCCCCCATTCCGTGGTGGCTGAATACACCATCTTCAGCGCCATTAGCCCAACGAATTGTATTTTCATCGACTTCAGTTGTATCTGGGAGCTCAGACAGTGATTCAGGGAGTGGGGATAATTCGTTTATCCAAGGCAATAAATGCTGATAGATTGGCGTGATATTCGTATTCCAAACGACAGGATAATTTTCTTGTCCTTTTTTAAAAAGAGAGGCTAACCATTTTTTCATTTTTGATAACATCCTATTGTGTTTGAATTATGGGTTTTTATATTGAATAAGCCAATAAAATGTTTTTTTAATCATAAAATAGATAACACGGTAGGTTCGATGTTGGCTCAATCAATTTTGTGATAAAACCTTCTTTAAGGGTAATTAAAAAAGGTTTCACTTATCGTCATTTCTTACGGGATAAACTCGCTGAGATAACTTGGAACAATATCTTTAAGTATCTCAATTAATTGCGGGTCCATGTATTGATACTCATCAGGAATATCGAGTACATAAAGTGATTTGTGTTCGAGTAGGCGAGTAAAATTGGCTTTTAGCCGATCTTTATGTTTTTGTTCCATGACAAAAATAACATCAGCCCAACGGAGCAAATCTGCGGTAATTCGGCGTCTTGCATTGCTACTGGTGCCAGCAGAGCGTACCGACCAGCTTGGATGGTGGCGCCAAATTTGCTCTGCGGTTGGGCTACGCCATTGGTTACGACTACAAATAAATAAAATATTCATTTACTGTTATGTATTTCCTCCAAACCTTTCAGAGCAAGCTGTCTGTTACTGATTTGGGGGTATGCCATACCTAGCTGTGTCGCGCGAATAATTTTTTCCTACGCCCATACATCTGTTTCCAGTTTTTCTTAGCGGGAAAGCGATCTCGTTTTTTTCGCGGCGAGTGGATTCTATTTTTGGCTCTACGCCATGCTCGATTTCTTGAATTATCCATATCTTCCACATAAGGTTATCGGGGATAGCAGCCGCGATAATACGGGTAAGAATATGATTAACGTCAGTATCATACGGAGACATTGTATGACTATCAAGCAAATGCAAGATAGCTAACGTTTTTTAGGATTATTACGTTATTTATATCCTAATAATGATTATTCTACTGTTATTGGGTTTAATCATTTTACATTTATCGCAAGGTTAATGATAATTGAATATTTATGACTAAAGCTAGATTTATTATAATAAAATAATGCTAAATAAGGTAAGGGAAATGAATTTTTTTGAAAGAATAAACATCAGTTTTTCCGATTGTGTTAAAAAATACCATCTCGAGTTTCTACCTAGTTATCTTGAGGATTATTATAACGGTCGACTTTTACGGGTCAAAGAAAGTGTCACATTGGACTCTTTAGAAATTGATGATATAGACGAGATGGGAGGGACTATTATTCTTTTTGAAAAAGACCTTATTATCGAAAATGCGTTAACTCAAAGTAATGTAGATTATGGTCCAACCGTTATTGTAAAAGGGAATGTATCAGCTAAGAACATAGCATTTGGGGGAGCTTGTATTATCATCAAGGGGGATGTGACCGTTGAGCAAACCATGATAGGAATTTATAATCATGGAGTGATAAATATAACAGGTAAAGTCACAGCGGAATATATTATTTCGGATGACCACTGTTTTTCAATCTATGATAAGGGGAGTAAAGGTATCTTTTTAGGTTTCCAAGATTTAAGGTATCATGCAAAAGACGTATTATCTGGAAAGTATTATGATGACGCCGAAGAAAATATCAAAATAGATAAAATCATTGAGGCGATAAAAAAAGGTAATTCGATTAAGAAAAATGGTAATATAGTAAGTCAAGTTCAGAAGGCAATAGATAAGTTTAAAGCATCAAAAAATGCTAAACTTAATTTGTCTAACCTAAATCTTACAGAAATACCCGAAGAAATATTTCAGCTTGAAAATATTAAAGAGCTAGATTTATCAAATAATCCGCTAAAAGAATTATCGTTGAAGGGCATGCAGACTGACCATTTAAAATCCATTAATTTAGCATGCTGCTCGTTGACTGAATTTCCAATAGATATATTAAATATCAATCAGATAGAATCCATTGATTTAAGTTTTAACACTATTTCAAGTTTACCCGAAGAACTACCTGTACTCAATCAATTGAAAAAACTATTGTTAAGCCATTGTAATTTTACCGAGTTCCCTTGTATTTTATATCAGGTAGTCAATTTAGAATATTTAGATCTTGGTTTTCAAGATGAAGAAACCTTATTTCTTATCGACAAAGCACTTCAAAGTTTAAAGGTGTTACTGCTATCGGGTAATGCAAATATCAATATTACTGCACCACAACCCAAATTATATGAACTAAATATCAGCCATTGTCTAATGGATACTTTTCCAATTGCATTAACCAAATCAACACATCTTACACACTTGGATATGAGTTATAATCATAAAATGAGATGGTTACCTGATGAGTTTTCTGAGTTAAAAAAATTAAAAAAACTCTCTTTTTCAATTCTCTATATGGAAGAAAGTCATATCAAGATTTTACAAAAACTTCCTAAGCTACAATATATCGCTAATTTTCTAAAGAGTGATAATCCGTTCTATGGTAATCAGGTGGCTCAAGCACTATTAGCCGTCAAAAATTGGAATACATTGGTTATTGATAGTGTCTTAGAAGATCAAACAATTATTGATGCAATCGTACTCAGAGAGAACCTTAAAAAATTCATTATGGGTGAATATGAAGTTGATATAAAAGAAGCAAGGCAATGTTTAGGGGTTAGTTTTTAATCTATTTTTGACATCATCCCCTATAGCATATTGTGAGTGGTATAGGGGATGGTGATTTAAGCGCTTTCGGACAGCTCTTTTAAATATTGAAAAACTTGGCGGAAGGCTTTTGGTGGCTTATTGCCTTCACGCTCTTTTTTAGCGTTACGTACCAATGCCCTAAGTTGTTGTCTATCTGTATGGGGAAACAGAGCAACGACTTCTTCGATAACATCATCACCATTTTCAATAAGGCGTGTACGCAGGTCTTCAAGCTTATGCAGAATGACAACTTGCTGATTATGGCGATTTTTCAGTTTATCTAAAGCCTCTGTGATGGGGTCAACGTCTCGAGAGCGTAGCAACTTACCAATATATTGTAGTTGGCGACGACGACCTTCACGCTTGATTTTTTGTGCCAGTTCAATGGCATCGAGTAACTGAGCATCAAGTGGAATGCGCTCAAGTTCATTTTTGCTTAATTCAACAAGTTCGGCCCCCAGTTTTTTGAGAACTTCAGCATCGCGTTTAATTTCGCTTTTACTGACCCAAATGATCTCATCATCGTCTTCATCTTGCGGCGCTGGGACATCATCCAGCCAGTCTTCAGGCTGTTTGGCCATATATCGATTTCCTTTTTACAGAACGCAGCGTGTAATTGCATGACCTGCCGCGTTGTGGATGTTAACATTCATATATTATGTATTGTAACTGGGAAAAAGCCCTGATGACACCCGACATTTGTGAGTTGGTGTAAAAAAAGCCGGGTTTCCCCCATTTTATGTGGATTGAATCGATGAATTTAACTGAACAAGTCAGCGAACAACGTAAAAATTTAGAAGAGGCGGTTGCACGGGCGCTTCATTTTGCAAAAAGTCGTTGTGATGCCGCTGAAGTTGCTGTGAACAAAAGCACTGGAATTAGTGTCAGTACCCGTCAAGGAGAAGTCGAAAATGTTGAATTCAATAGTGATGGCGCACTTGGGATCACCGTTTATCACAACCAACGTAAAGGGAGCGCCTCTTCAACAGATTTAAGCCCCGAAGCGATTGAGCGTACAGTGCAAGCTGCGGTAGACATTGCCCGTTACACATCGGAAGACCCATGTGCAGGCCCTGCTGAGAAGTCACTATTAGCCTTTGATGCCCCTGATTTACAACTATTCCAAGCCAGTAATATCACTCCTGAAGAAGCAATTAAATTGGCGTCACAAGCGGAAATGTCGGCACTTAAGGTTGACCCGCGTATTGTGAATACGGAAGGGGGAAGCTTTAATGGTCATTATGGCGTGCGGGTTTTTGGTAACTCTCACGGTATGCTACAAAGCTATTGCTCAAGCCGTTATTCGATGTCAAGTTGTGTGATCGCAGAGCAAAATGGTGAAATGGAACGTGATTATGCTTATACCATCGGGCGCAGCTTAAGTGCTTTGAAATCGCCTGAATGGGTGGGGCAAGAGTGCGCTCGTCGTACATTGGCACGCCTCTCACCGAGAAAGCTGCCAACGATGAAGGCACCTGTTATTTTTGCTGCTGAAGTGGCGACAGGGTTGTTTGGTCATCTTGTTGGGGCAATTAGTGGAAGTAGTATTTACCGCAAATCTTCTTTTCTACTCGATAGCTTAGGTAAGCAAATTTTACCTGATTGGTTAACCATCACTGAACAGCCGCATTTAATCGGTGGATTAGCGTCATCGCCATTCGACAGTGAAGGGGTTCGCACCACTGAGCGCAATATTATTGAAAATGGTGTGTTGCAAACGTGGCTAATGACCTCTTATTCAGCCAGAAAGTTAGGCTTACAAAGTACAGGGCATGCTGGAGGGATCCATAACTGGCGTATTGCTGGTCAGGGGCTGTCATTCGAAGCATTGCTAAAACAAATGGGAGCAGGACTGGTTGTTACTGAACTGATGGGGCAAGGGGTCAGTGGGATCACCGGAGATTATTCACGTGGTGCTTCCGGTTTTTGGGTGGAAAATGGTGAGATCCAATATCCTGTCAGCGAGATCACAATAGCAGGTAATTTAAAAGATATGTGGGCAAATATCGTCACGATTGCCGATGATATTGAAACTCGCAGTAATATTCAGTGTGGCTCTGTATTGTTACCTGAAATGAGTATTGCGGGAGAGTAATTTGCTCAAATGAATAAGGCACTCCTTTTGAAGTGCCTTATCAATAAACAGAATAGATTTATTTTTTGCCTGATAAAGTGGCTTCAAGCACTTTGCCTGCAAAGCTTATCGTGGAAAACCCATTTTTTATTCTGTTAACGTCAGCCTGCTTATTTAATACATTGATGTTATTGCTAAGTTAGGCGATTTTATACCATTAACGATGGTATTCACCCGCGGCTTCTGGCTGATAAATAATTTCGAGTACTCTTACGCGTGTTTCAACACCATTAGGCAATGCCCAACTGATCTCATCATTAACATGCAGACCAAGCAAAGCCGCACCGATTGGCGCCATAACAGAGAGCTGCTCAGCACTATCTTTTAAAGAGGCTGGGTAAACTAAAGTGCGTGTGCGTTCTTCATTGCTAATCAAATCAAGAAAACGCACCGTACTGTTCATTGTGACGACGTCAGCAGGAATTTCCTGTGGTGACAGGATGTCTGCACGATCAAGTTCATCATTCAGTGCGTCAGCAACTGGGGTACCCGCATAAGCTGCTTGTTCCAACAGTGCATCTAGGCGTTCTGCATCTAAATCATTGATAATAATTGTTGGCTTTGTCATACCACACTCCAATAGAGACGTACAAAGCAAACACCCCCCACCCAATAAGGTAGGGGGTGTCGCTGTGATAAAATTGTATAAAATATTAGGCTCTTCAAGCTCCAAAAGGAAGAGATCATGATCACGATCTTTGAGCCAATACTTGTAAAATTATTGATATTTAGTTCATAAATAAATGGTGGATTATACTAGCTTTCATCAAATCCACTTTCGAACAGGTTAATAATCGCGGATAAAGCCTGATCCTCATCAGGGCCGCTAACCTCAATATCAATGGTACTTCCTTGCTCTGAGTCTAACATCAACATCGCAATAACGCTATCGGCCTCAGCCTCAATCTGATTATTATTGCGTAAAATAACCTTAGAGTTAAATTTTTTAACTAATTCATAAAGTAACATTGCCGGCCTAGCATGCATACCAAGCCGGTTTTTTAATGTGATTGTCGCTTTTAAGGTCATTACTTGCGTTTTTCTAGGGTTCTGTGGCGAGATTGTACATTCTTACCACGAGAACGGAAGTAATCAGCTAATTGCTCAGCGACATAGACCGAACGGTGTTTCCCTCCGGTACAGCCGATTGCCACCGTGAGGTAACTACGGTTATTGGTCTCAAGCATAGGCAGCCATAATTCAAGGTAGCTACGTGTTTGATAAATAAAGTTGTGTACCTCTGTGTGCCTATCGAGGAATGCGGCAACAGGGCGATCGAGGCCTGTCATTGGGCGCAATTTCGGATCCCAATGTGGGTTCGGTAAAAAGCGCACATCGAAAACATAGTCTGCATCGATAGGAATACCATGTTTGAAACCAAAAGATTCGAATACCATGGTTAGCTCTCGTTCACGTTTACCCATCAAACGCGTTCTGAGCATCTCGGCTAATTCATGGACTGACATTTCTGAGGTATCAATCACTAAATCAGCGCGTGACCGTAAAGGCTCTAAAAGCTCATTTTCTTCATCGATAGCACTTTCAAGTGACAAGTTTTTGCTCGAAAGTGGATGTAATCTACGAGTATCACTATAGCGGCGAATTAATGTGTTGCGATCGGCATCCAGAAATAGCAATTGCGGCGAAAAGCTAGAAGGTAATCTACCTAAAGCCTCTTCAAAGATTTCTGGGTTGTCAGGCATATTACGCACATCAATGCTCACAGCAGCTGAAATATTACGATCTGCGAGTGAATTGGCCAGTTCTGGAAGCAGCACAACCGGCAGGTTATCCACACAATAGAAACCCATATCTTCCAGCGCACGTAAGGCAACGGATTTTCCCGAACCGGAACGGCCGCTGACAATCATCAGCACCATGAGCTAACTCCCTTTTGTTTCTTTTCGGTGATCATAGGACCCCGATAGTTGAATAGATCGTTTGCTTACTTATCAGAACATCACAGTCTATGTCAGTACAGCTATATAGAAAATATCAAAATTTCATAGACATGTAACCCTGTGATGACGAAGTTATTTAATTATAGGCTACTCAGTAATAATACTATATAACTCTGCATCGCTTTGTGCCGATCTCAGACGCTTACAAAGAGATTTGTCGGCTAATTTTTTCGCGATTAATGATAAAGTGTGTAGATGCGTTTTACACTGATCTGCGGGCACTAATAGCGCAAAAAGCAGATCAACAGGTTGGTTATCAATGGCATCGAAGGCGATTGGCTCTTCCAGATGCAAAAAAACACCAACAGCTTGTGTATGTTCACCTTCTGCTAGCTTGCCGTGAGGGATGGCGATTCCTCCGCCAATACCTGTTGTTCCTACTTTTTCTCTGGTGAGTAAAGCTTCAAATACCGTGTTTTCCGGTAATCCCAACTCTGCGGCAGCCAGTTCACTAATAATCTCAAGTGCTCTTTTTTTACTAGTACAAGTAAGGTTATTGCGTGTACAAGCTGAAGATAATACGGCGCTTAATTGGATTTCTATATCACTGTTCATTTTATTGTTCACTTAGGACTACAAAACCAGATGGTGTATGCCACCATCTGGTTTAAGCCATTTATTAGTTATACACCACAGTATGATTTGGGATTGTTGTTAACAAACTGAGAACGCATACTGTTGTTCGCGTTGTTTCATACGTTGAAAACCAACCGTTTGGCTTTCGACGCTTATTTTTACAATCCCTAATGACCGCCACTAAACATTGAAGGTCTGGTGAAGGCCTGAAATCAACCTGTGATTTCACCATAAATGTATTAGTGTTGTCTCAGTTTTTCTTTATGTTTAGTTAATTGGCGTGACAGTTTGTCTACCAGTTGGTCAATTGCAGCGTACATATCACTTTCTTCCGCTGACGCATGGAGTTCAGCACCATTAACCTGCACAGTTGCTTCAGCAATTTGCTGAACTTTTTCAACTTTCAGAATGACTTGAATACCGTTAATGCGATCAAACAATTGTTCCAATTTTCTGATCTTTTTCTCAACAGTTTCACGTAATGCAGGGGTGACTTCAATATTGTGTCCAGTAATCTGAAATTCCATACAACCTTCCTTATTTTATCAATTAAACCAACTGTTTGCGTTGGTTTGAGGGCGGAATAGATAACGATTCACGGTACTTAGCGACAGTTCGACGTGCAACCTGAATGCCCTGTTCGGCTAGCATGCTTGTCAATTTACTGTCACTTAATGGTTTTGCTGGGTTTTCAGCAGCAACCAGTTTTTTCACTAACGCACGTATTGCCGTTGAAGAGGCTTCACCTCCTGTATCGGTACTGACGTGGCTAGAGAAAAAATACTTCAACTCGAAAATTCCTCGCGGGCTATGGAGAAACTTTTGAGTTGTCACTCTCGAAATCGTTGATTCGTGCATATCCACTTGATAAGCAATATCTGCCAATATCATGGGTTTCATGTACTCTTCACCGAACTCAAAGAATTCTTGTTGTTGCTCTACAATACAAGTCGCCACTTTTAACAAAGTTTCATTACGGCTTTCTAAGCTTTTTATCAGCCATTTGGCATCTTGTAAGTGACTACGAATATATTGTGAATCACTTTCGTTCACGGAATCTTTTATCAAAGAAGCATAGTGATTATTGATACCTAATTTAGGGATGCTATCTGTATTTAATTCAACTTGCCAGTGCCCGTTGATTTTTTTCACCAAAACATCGGGAATAACATATTCCGACTCTCCGGTATTGATAGATTGGCCCGGTTTAGGGTTCAACGTCAATATCAGGTCAATAGCGGTTTTTAAAGCATCCTCTTTTAGACGGGTGAGTTTACTGAGCTGGCGAAAATCACGATTAGCCAGTAAATCAATATGTTGACTAATAATCAACCGAGCCTCATCTAGCCCGTCAGTATCTTTTGGGTAAAGGGATAGCTGGATCAATAAGCACTCTTTTAGATCTTGTGCTGCCACACCAAGCGGATCAAAATGCTGAATGCGTTTTAAAACAGCGACCACTTCTTCAAGTGTGATATCTGGGTTATTGATACCTTCGTGGATCTCTTTTATTGGCGTTGTCAGATAGCCAGAATCATCAATTGAGTCAATAATCGCGGTAGCAATCGCTCTGTCTGTGTCTGTAAAAGGCGTTAATTCAGATTGCCATAACAAATAGTCTTGCAGCGTTTGTGTGGTTTCCCCTTGATAGACGGGTAACTCATCAAAGCTATAGTCATTATTTGTACCCGATGGCGTACCCGCAGTATAAATTTCATCCCAATTCGCATCCAAAGGAAGCTCATCTGGCATATCACTTTTTTCAAGGGCATCTTTAGTATCGATTTCACTGCTGTCAGTATGAATATCGAGACTATCAAGGGAGTCTAAGTCAGAGGTGTTTTCTTCTTGTTCCAGAAGCGGGTTAGTTTCTAGGGCGAGTTGGATCTCTTGTTGTAGCTCAAGCGTAGAAAGTTGCAACAGACGGATAGCCTGTTGCAATTGAGGAGTCATTGCAAGTTGTTGACTGATTCTGAGCTGCAAACTTTGCTTCATGAATGTGCTTTTATCTCCACCTCAATTGAATGCTTAACCAATGACTTACAACCGGAAACCTTCCCCTAAATATACCCGTTTTACTTGTTCGTTTTCTAGGATCATTTCAGGTGTGCCATGAGCAATTAAGTGCCCTTGACTGACAATATAGGCTCTTTCACAAACATCGAGCGTTTCACGTACGTTATGGTCAGTGATGAGTACTCCTAAGCCATAATCACGTAAATGTTGGATAATTTTTTTAATATCTAATACCGAAATCGGGTCAACACCTGCAAACGGTTCATCTAATAGAATAAATTTCGGGTTTGCTGCTAATGCACGAGCAATCTCTACGCGGCGACGTTCCCCACCAGACAACGATTGGCCAATGCTATCACGCAAATGGGTAATGCTAAATTCTTCCATTAACTCTTCTGCACGCTCTTTGCGTTGCTCAGTGTTGAGGTCATGGCGTATTTCTAGCACTGCCATTAGATTATCATAAACACTCAAACGACGGAAAATCGACGCCTCTTGAGGAAGATAGCCAATACCACGGCGCGCACGTTCATGAAGCGGAAGGAGACTAATATCTTCACCATCAATGGTAATTTTGCCTGCATCCCGCTGGACGATGCCGACGACCATATAAAAGGTGGTCGTTTTTCCCGCACCATTAGGGCCTAAAAGACCAACAATTTCGCCAGATTTCACCTCAAGGCTAACATCTTCAACGACCTTGCGTTTTTTATAGGCTTTTGCCAGATTCTCTGCGGTTAATGTCGCCATAACGATTATTTACTCTTTCCGTTGTTTGCCGCTGGGCCTTTTTCTTGTAGCTGTGATGGCAATAATACTGTCGTGACACGTTTCCCTTTGTCACTAAACGCTTCCATTTGCTGCGTTGGCACGATATAGGTGATCTTATCACCTTTAATATTACTGTCTAACTGCTCAAGATAAGCATTGCCAGTTAATGTAAGGAGCTCTTTATCCACCTCATAGCGTGCTTTTGACGCTCGGCCTTTAATTGGCTTACCATCATCTTGTAATTGATAGAAGGTCACTGGGTTACCAAACGCTTCTATCGTAATTTTATCTGAATTACTGCTAGGGCGCGTCACAACCACCTTATTTGCTCGGATATCAATAGAGCCTTGCTTAATAACGACATCATCAGTAAATGTGGTGACATTTTTTTCTAAATCAAGGGATTGCTTGACTGAATTAATCGTCATTGGCTGTTGCGTGTCAGTTTTTAATGCAGAAGCTGGTACGCTAAGAGCAAAAATTGCGCTGGCAACGGCTCCTTGAATAAAACGCTTTTTATTTACTTGATTCATTTTTTTGCTCTTCTTTTTGTAGCACGTAATGTGTTTTTACATCTTCAATTAACTCTGCGGTTCTTGAGCGCAGGTTACCGCGCATTTTTAGACCGGTAGAATTAAGGCCTTGCCCGATAATAGTGACTTTGTCATCTGATGAAACATCTTGTGTTATCAGGTTAACGACGGCACTTTGGGTTGAAATCCGTTGGATTTGGGAATCCGGGCTTAAACTATCGGCCTGTACATCGTTATACAGATAGAGCACTCTATCATTTGTTAACTTGGCTTTTAGCGCCCGTACAGTCCAAGTGGGTACACCGACTTCGTTGTATGTTGTTAAAACAGGGTTAGCAAACCAAGTGATTTTTTCAGCCGTATAATTATCAATTTTATCTGATACTAATTTATAGGCCAAATCACCCGCTGGATTATAGACAAATGTCACTGAATCATCGGTTTGATAATTAGGTTGGCTGTTATCAAGGACACTGTTTGTGGGCGTGTCTGTGTCAAGACCGGCAAGGTTCCAGCCGATCAGACCAAGTGCTATCAATGATAACAGGATAATTAACCACTTTTTAGCGTTACTCATGGGTGTCTTTATTCTTTAAATCGATAAGCCTTTAGCTTCTTCCAGTTTATTTTGCGCTAGAAGGATGAGGTCGCAAAGTTCACGTACCGCCCCTTTACCCCCACCAAGACGTGTGACGTAATCTGCCTTTGGTAGTAATAATGGATGTGCATCAGCAACCGCTGCCGATAGCCCAACTTTTGCCATAACAGGCCAATCAATAAG
Organism: Providencia sp. PROV261; assembly: GCF_028477945.1. Lineage (NCBI taxonomy): Bacteria > Pseudomonadati > Pseudomonadota > Gammaproteobacteria > Enterobacterales > Morganellaceae > Providencia > Providencia sp. PROV261. The sequence goes on from NZ_JAMPMC010000020.1 coordinate 39,918, forward strand.
GTCATCCCCAATATAGGCCGCTTCTTCTTCTGTTATCTTCAGTGTATCTAACAGTTCATGATACGCCAAAAGCTTATCGCTTTGACCTTGGTAAAGATATGTAATCCCTAATGTCTTCGCGCGATCTTCAAGCAATTTGGCTTTTCGACCGGTGATAATCGCCACTTCGATACCAGAGGTGAGTAAGCAGCGAATACCGTATCCATCACGGACATTGAAGGCTTTGAGTTCTTCGCCGTTATTACCCATATAAATCAGTCCGTCAGACATAACACCATCGACATCACAGATTAATAATTTAACTTTAGCGGCTTTCTGCAATACTGTCTCGGCGACTGGGCCATAACAGGTATCCTGATAGTGCGGATCCATAATCATTCCTTTTTATACCACGCCTGCTTGTAAGAGGTCGTGCATATGCAAGACACCCACTAATTTATTACCTTCAGCAACCATTAACGAAGTAATATGTTTAGACTGCATTAGGTTGAGTGCTTCTACTGCTAGCATATTCTGTGACACTCTAATTCCACCACGGGTCATTACATCGGCGATTTTGGCATTATTAAGATCGATGCCCATGTCGAAAATACGACGCAAATCACCGTCGGTAAAAATACCAGCAATATTCATTTCGTCATCACAAATAACCGTCATACCCAATTTTTTGCGAGTAATCTCAATTAAAGCTTCACGTAACGTTGCTGTTTGAGGAATATGCGGAATATCATCGCCAACGTTCATTAAATCACGAACTAGTAGTAAAAGTTTGCGCCCTAGTGCGCCACCTGGGTGGGAAAGGGCGAAATCTTCTGGCGTAAAGCCTCTTGCCGTCAGTAGCGCAATAGCTAAAGCATCCCCCATTACCAGCGTTGCTGTTGTACTGGTGGTTGGTGCAAGTCCCAGTGGGCAAGCTTCTTTTGGTACTTTGATGCATAGATGGATATCTGCATATTTGCCCATACTGCTATTGGGATTATTGGTCATACAGATCAGCGGAACTTTAATTCGCTTTAAAACAGGCAGCAGCGCAAGGATCTCACTTGACTCTCCTGAATTAGAAATCGCCAATACAATATCTTTATTAGTGATCATCCCTAAGTCACCATGGCTGGCTTCTCCGGGGTGAACAAAGAAAGAAGGGGTACCTGTGCTGGCTAATGTTGCTGCAATTTTTCGCCCAATATGTCCCGATTTCCCCATGCCCATCACAACAACCTTCCCTTGGCAGGCAAAAATGCGCTGGCAAGCGTGAGTAAAGTCATCGTTGATATATTGTTCTAAGTTTTTTAGGCCTTCACTTTCGATATGGAGAACTTCTTTGCCTACTTGCTGAAAATCGATGTTTGACATTTTCTGTTCCATGCGTAGCTTTTCAGTTAATCGGATTAGCGAGCGCGAATTGTATAACGAATACTTACTATCAGTAAGTGCTTTGTCAAATTAGTCGAATATTCATTGTACTTTAATGAATACTAACGGTGTTGTGATTAACAAAAACTTAAGTCAAAGAGCGCTTTGCATTTATTAGCATCATAAACCAAATAAAAGATGATAAACTTTAGTATTCTCAAACGATAACAAATTTTTAAAGTCTAAGAGCTATCTGCTTTAATTGCGTAAAAATCTGGTTAACTATAAGTCGTTGAACTGTTTTATGTTCCTTTTAGTTATATAAATACACATTTTGAACATCAACAGACATATTTCGAACGTTATAATACTATAAATACAATCAGATGCGATATTAGACGATTTTCGGTTTATCTTTCTGTAAGATCGTGCTCTTGGTGCGTCTAAAAGACAAAATTCATGGTGTAATGAGCTATCAAACAAATGCAAGCACAGACAGACAACTTAATTGAAGTACGTAACATGTCTTTTACCCGTGGTAGTCGGAAAATATTCGAGGATATTAACCTAACCGTACCACGCGGTAAGATAACGGCAATTATGGGGCCTTCAGGGATTGGTAAAACCACCTTATTACGTCTCATTGGTGGTCAGTTACGCCCAGAACAAGGTGAAATTTGGTTTGATGGTGATAATATTCCAGCGTTATCACGTTCAAAATTGTACCAGTCGCGTAAAAAGATGAGCATGCTTTTCCAGTCTGGTGCACTGTTTACGGATATGAATGTGTTCAATAACGTCGCATTTCCGCTGCGTGAACATACCAACTTACCTGAGTCATTGATCCACACAACGGTGATGATGAAACTAGAGGCGGTTGGTTTGCGTGGTGCTGCGAAATTGATGCCTTCAGAGTTATCAGGCGGGATGGCAAGACGAGCTGCATTAGCTCGAGCGATTGCACTTGATCCTGAACTGATCATGTTTGATGAGCCTTTCGTTGGGCAAGACCCCATTACGATGGGAGTTTTGGTCAAATTGATTGATGAGCTTAATCAGGCGTTAGGCGTGACTTGTGTTGTGGTTTCTCATGATGTTCCTGAAGTACTGAGCATTGCGGATAAAGCCTATATTGTGGCTCAGCAGCATGTGATTGCGAAAGGAACGGGGGATGAACTACGTAACAACCAAGACCCGCGTGTTAGGCAGTTTTTAGATGGTATTGCTGACGGGCCTGTACCATTCCGTTTCCCCGCCAATGATTATCTGGCTGATTTATTAGGGTAAAATAAGATGATAGTAGAGGCAATTGCTGCCCTCGGACGTCGGTGGATTGAAATTTTTTCGGCCTTTGGGCGAGCGGGTTATATGCTATTTCGCTCATTAATTGGGAAACCTGAGTTTTCCAAGCAGTGGCCATTATTAATTAAGCAGTTATATGCTGTTGGTGTGCAATCACTCTTGATTGTCGCTGTCTCAGGGCTATTTATTGGTATGGTGCTTGGGTTACAGGGCTATTTAGTTCTGACAACGTTTAGCGCAGAAGCCAGCCTTGGTATGATGGTGGCACTATCGTTGTTGCGTGAACTTGGTCCGGTTGTGACAGCCCTTTTGTTTGCAGGGCGGGCAGGCTCTGCATTGACGGCTGAAATTGGCTTAATGAAAGCAACAGAACAAATTTCTAGCCTTGAAATGATGGCGGTGGATCCTCTTCGTCGAGTGATAGCACCGCGTTTTTGGGCTGGTTTTATTAGCATGCCATTGCTATCACTGATATTTGTTGCAGTAGGTATCCTAGGTGGTGCATTGGTTGGCGTTGATTGGAAAGGGATTGATGAAGGGTTCTTTTGGGCCTCAATGCAATCCTCCGTTGATTGGCGGATGGACATTGTAAATTGCTTTATCAAGAGCTTAGTGTTTGCCATAACGGTGACTTGGATTGCGTTGTTCAACGGCTATGACGCTATCCCAACATCGGAAGGGATTAGCCAAGCGACAACACGAACCGTGGTCCATGCATCGTTAGCGGTTCTTGGTCTAGATTTTGTACTTACAGCACTGATGTTTGGGAACTAAGTCATGCAAAGTAAAAAAAGTGAAGTATGGGTAGGTTGTTTTATATTGCTAGCGATTGCGGCAATTATTTTTCTGTGCCTAAAAGTGGCGGATATAAAATCGCTCGGCAGCCAATCGACTTATCAGATTTCGGCCTCTTTTGAAAATATTGGTGGCTTAAAAGAAGGTTCCCCAGTGAAAGTGGGGGGCGTTGTGATTGGGCGCGTTGCTAGCATTACGCTTAACAAAGAGACCTATGTGCCTGATGTTAAAATTGACCTACTAAGTGAATATAATAATATTCCTGATACCAGCTCATTATCTATTCGTACTTCCGGCTTACTCGGTGAGCAATATATTGCGATGAATATCGGGCCCTATGGTGAAGGTCTCGATGCAGAATTATTGAAAGATGGTGGACGTATTGAAGATACCAAACCTGCGATGGTTTTAGAGGATTTGATAGGTCAATTCTTGTATAAGAGCGGCGATAGCCAAGGCGCTGAATCTCAACCTGCTCCTGCTGCTAATTGATTCGATGTTAAGACGAATTTAGAAGGAATAACTTATGTTTAAGCGCTTAGTGATGATAGCAATGTTAGCGATTGCACCATTTGCAATGGCGATAGATCAAACCAACCCGTATAAGCTGATGGATGAAGCGGCTGAAAAAACCTTTACCCGTTTAAAGAATGAGCAGCCGCAAATTCGTAAAGACCCTAACTACCTGAGAACTATTGTTCGTGAAGAATTATTGCCATATGTACAAATTAAATATGCAGGGGCTTTAGTCTTAGGCACTTACTACAAGAACGCGACGCCTGCACAGCGTGACGCTTACTTTACTGCTTTCGAAGCGTATCTTGAGCAAGTTTATGGTCAAGCACTCGCGATGTACCATGGTCAAACTTATCAGATAGCACCAGAGCAACCTATTGGGAATAAAAACATTGTTGCTATTCGAGTCACCATCATAGATCCAAATGGCCGTCCACCAGTACGCCTTGATTTCCAATGGCGCAAAAACAGTAAAACAGGTAACTGGCAGGCCTATGATATGATTGCAGAGGGCGTCAGTATGATCACGACCAAACAAAACGAATGGGGTGATATCCTGCGTAAACAAGGCATTGATGGCTTAACAAAACAGTTAGAAATCAGTGCGAAAGCACCTATTACGCTGGAAGAGAAATAGTCAAATGAGTCATGATCTTACGTGGGAAAAGTCATCATCGGCATTGTTACTGTCCGGCACATTAGGCCGAGACTCTTTGCTGGTGTTCTGGGAAAAGCGAAAATCATTACTTGCTGAGGTTGAGCAAATCGATGTTTCGGGCTTGGAACACGTTGATTCAACAGGGCTAGCAATGCTAGTGCGCCTAAAAGGCGAATTGGCAACAGAAAAACGCTCACTGAAGATAGTCGGTATGAGTGATAATCTCACAACCTTGATGGAGCTTTATGGTGTTAAGTCATTATTGCTAAGTTAAGGTCAGTTTGTGTAAAGAAAGGCGCCTCTGCGTGTTTTTGTGCACCAGAGGCGTTTTCTTTGGTTTAAGAATTGTGACGGATCCTTTAGGATAGACGTCTATTTATACCCGTAACCAATGATTATAAAATTGAGTCATATATGGAACCCAACGAAATAAAACAAGTATTGATGGATAAGCTATCTCTGGATGAGGTAATTGTTAATGGTGATGGCAGCCACTTTCAGGTTATTGCCGTCGGTGCCATGTTTGAAAATATGAGCAGAGTCAAACAGCAACAAGCTGTTTATGCCCCTTTAATGGAGTATATCGCGGATAACCGTATTCATGCGCTTTCAATAAAAGCATATACCCCAGCAGAGTGGGCTCGCGACCGCAAGCTAAACGGTTTTTGATAAAAAATCCGCGAACAGTATTTAAAATCTATACTCCAAATATTTCACGTTGCCTGTCGTCGCTCAATGAAAGGAAGTTCTAGCAAGCCACTGGACCAAGGAAGTCGATTACATCCGCAACTTGAAGTATGGCGAGTGTGAATACGAGAGTAACCGAATGGATAAATTTTTAGTTAAAGGGCCTACCCGCTTAGAAGGTGAGGTAACAATTTCTGGTGCGAAAAATGCCGCATTACCAATTCTGTTCGCTGCGCTGTTGGCTGAAGAGCCGGTAGAGATCCAAAATGTACCTAAGCTTAGGGATATCGATACAACGATTAAGCTGCTGAATCAACTCGGAACGAAAGTTGAACGTAATGGTTCCATTTATGTTGATGCCAGAAATGTCACTGAATACTGTGCACCTTATGATCTGGTCAAAACCATGCGTGCTTCCATTTGGGCTCTCGCACCGCTAGTCGCTCGTTTTGGTCACGGGGAAGTTTCTTTACCGGGAGGCTGCGCGATTGGCGCTCGTCCTGTTGACCTACATATCTCAGGCTTAGAGCAGCTCGGCGCGCACATTATCCTAGAAGACGGCTATGTGAAAGCGACGGTTGATGGGCGTTTAAAAGGCGCTTGTATTGTCATGGATAAAGTGAGTGTTGGCGCTACGGTGACTATTATGACCGCGGCAACATTAGCTGAGGGCACGACAACTATTGAGAATGCCGCTCGCGAGCCAGAAATTGAAGATACGGCTAATTTCTTAAATACATTAGGTGCCAAAATTACCGGTGCTGGTACTGACCGCATTGTTATTGAAGGGGTTGAGCGCCTAGGTGGTGGTACCTATCGTGTACTGCCTGATCGTATTGAAACAGGTACTTTCCTTATTGCAGCAGCAGTTTCAAAAGGGAAAGTGGTTTGCCGTAACGCTCGTCCAGATACACTAGATGCCGTTTTGGCGAAGCTGCGCGAAGCAGGTGCTAAAATTGAGGTAGGCGAAGATTGGATCAGTCTTGATATGCAAGGCAAACGCCCTAAAGCGGTTACTTTGCGTACTGCACCGCATCCTGGCTTCCCAACAGATATGCAGGCTCAATTTAGCCTATTGAATTTAGTGGCTGAGGGTGCAGGGATGATCACAGAAACAATTTTTGAAAATCGTTTCATGCATATTCCTGAATTAATTCGTATGGGCGCGCATGCTGAAATCGAAAGTAATACTGTGTTATGCCATGGTGTGGAAAAGCTAACTGGAGCACAAGTCATGGCGACAGATTTGCGTGCATCAGCAAGCTTAGTCATTGCAGGTTGTATCGCGGAAGGTACTACAACGGTTGATCGTATCTATCATATCGACCGCGGATATGAGCATATTGAAGATAAGCTGCGTGGTTTAGGCGCGAATATCGAACGGATCAAATCTGACGATTAATTCGTGGATGAGAGCGATAAGATAAACATAAAAAGTTGTTCAAATTGAACAACTTTTTTTTGTATTGCTGTGGGGGAGACTCTCAGAAAATAGCCTAGCCCGCTTGCCCTTCAGGTATCTCTTCGATGATCACATCGACATCTTTTACTTCACCATCACGTAAGATTTTTACTGGTACTTTGCTACCGGGGCGGATCTCTGCCACTAAGTCCATCGTTTCAGCGGCTGATATTGCAGGCTTATTATCGACGGATAAAATAATATCCCCTTGGAGAATGCCGGATTTAGCCGCTGGGCCATTGGGAGCAACTTGGAAAACGCGCAAACCTTTAATCTGATCGATATTGTTGTTGTTGGTTCTAATTTGCGGTAATTCACGTGCGGTGATCCCAATATAACCTCGGATCACACGCCCATCACGGATCAGTTTTTCCATAATTTTTGTAGCCAGTGCTGTTGGGATAGCAAAACTTAGGCCTTCTGAACTAACCCCTTGGCCTGCACTGAACGAAAGCGTGTTAATACCGACAAGCTCTCCTTCGCTATTAATCAAAGCTCCCCCTGAATTACCTGAATTAATCGATGCATCGGTTTGTAAAAAGTTTTGCCTCCGAGTGGAGCTTAACCCTACACGACCTGTTGCACTGATAATCCCTTGGGTGACGGTTTGACCAATATTATATGGGTTGCCGATAGCGAGCACGACATCGCCTACATGGGTGACGCGGAATTTATTAATTGGGATAACGGGAAGATTTTCTGCATCAATTTTTAGTACAGCTAAATCAGTCAGAGCATCCGAGCCAACTAATAGCGCATCAAAAATAGAGCCATCCTGTAAGGCGACTAAGATTTGATCAGGGTTATCAACCACATGCTTATTGGTGATGATATAGCCATTTGAACTCATGATCACACCCGAGCCAAGTGATTTCAATTCGCGGCCTGATTGAGAAAAACTGCCTTTTGAGCTGCTATAAACATAAACAACGGCTGGAGCGGCTTTACGCACAGCCTTATTATAACTGACAGGTTCGCTATCTATTTTACCATAAAGCAAATCTGCTAAGCCTTGAGGACGTAGGGAAGGAACCGCAACGATAATAATCATAGCGATTAATAGGCCTAGCATTGCTGCCCAGATAAGCTTTTTCACCATAAGATATCGAATTATTCAGGTTGTTGATGTTAATAAAGGGAACTTGAGCATAACATAAAAAAACAGGCACAGCAGTTTGTCCTGTACCTGTTTTGATCTTTTACAACAATTTTGTGTAACGCTCTAAATATTTCGAGTTAAAGGAAGCCATATGTAACCGACAGTCACTCGAAGTACAGAGGGCTAATTAGTTTTTCATCAACAGATATAAGGTTTCACCACCACGCAGAACCTTCATAGCAAGTACTGGTGGTTTAGCATCAATGACTTTACGGAACTGTTCGATGGTTTCGACACGAACATCGTTTACACCGTAAATGAGGTCACCTTTCACTAAACCGACAGCCGCTGCTGGTGATTTAGGTGTTACGTTATCGATCTGTACACCTTTGGTGTTATTAACTGTTGCGTTAGATAATGTTGCACCAAGTAATGATTCACTCAGTTTTTCCGCTTTAGTGGCTTCGCCTTCATTGTTTTCTAAAACCACTTTAACATCCATTGGTTTTCCTGAACGGATCAAACCAATCGTGATCTCTTTACCAATCTGGCTAGTACCAATTTTGGCTCTCAGCTCAGCAAAGCTGTTGATACGTTTACCATCAACAGACACGAGGACGTCGCCTGATTTAATGCCTGCTTTTGCGGCAGAAGATTTAGGCAGAACTTCACTGACGAATGCGCCGCGTTGAGCATCGATATTAAAGGCTTTAGCAATATCTGAATTCATTTCGGTGCCTTTAATACCCAAAATACCGCGTCTTACTTCACCGTGCTTAATTAACTGCTCACTGAGGTTTTTCGCCATATTACTTGGGATAGCGAAGCCGATACCGATGTTACCACCGCCCGGAGCTAAGATTGCGGTATTGATACCAATCAATTCACCGTTTAAGTTAACCAGAGCACCACCGGAGTTACCGCGGTTGATAGAAGCATCGGTTTGGATAAAGTTTTCTAACCCTTCAAGGTTTAAACCACTACGACCCAGTGCCGAAATGATACCTGAAGTCGCTGTTTGCCCTAAACCAAATGGGTTACCAACGGCAACGGCAAAGTCACCAACACGGAGTTTATCTGAATCTGCCATGCTAACGGCGGTAAGGTTTTTGATATCTTTCGCATTGGTGATTTTCAGTAACGCAATATCGGTTTGCGCGTCTTTACCAATGAGTTTGACATCAATTTCACGCCCATCATTCAGTTGGATTTGGATCTTATCCGCGCCATCAATCACGTGATTATTCGTTAAAATGTAGCCTTGTTGTGCGTCAATAATAACGCCAGAGCCTAAGCCCTCAAATGGCCTAACACTTTGTTGTTGTGAAGGGATATTTGGGCCAAAGAAGAATTTTAATTCTTCTGGGATCTGCTGATTTTGAACGCGCGTACCAGAAACATGGATATTCACCACCGCTGGCAGTACTTTTTCAAGCATAGGTGCCAAGCTTGGCATATTTTGGCTTTGTGCCGTTGCTGGTAATGTCGCAGGCAAAGCAGCACTGCTAATTGAAGGTAAAATTGAAAGGGATAACCCTAGGCTCATTGCGACTGCAGTGAGAAAGAAATTTTTTCTTTTCATCATTCCGTAGATTCTCTCAAGAATAAAATTTATCAGGTTGTAGCCTTGCTACACCAATCAGGATATTTTTCTCATATCAGATTTGATTTTACTGATAACTATGACCATGGATTATGCGCAAAAGTTCATACAACGGGTAGCGGTTATCCATTATTTTACATCTATTTACATGTATTGTAGATGAGGACTTAATTTCTATACAGTTTTGAAATAAAAAGAAATATTTAATATGAAACGATATATTGTGAAATAGAGTTAACTGATTAATTTACAGCAGCAAACTCGTTGGTTTAGTGTAAATAGAAAATGATATTTGGTATCCACCAGCAAATTGCTTTGCTGGTGGTTCGACTCGTTATATTTTAAGTTGCAGCTTGCTGGATGAAGCTATTGTTCGCGCGCTGCCCCTCAAATACTTTAGAGCATAAATGAATAATTACTTCTCTTTTTCGTCAATAGGACGGAATAACCCTGATGCCCCATCGGAATAATCTCTTGGTGGCATTTTGACGGGTGCTTGGTCATTATCCGCTTCTGATTCTGTTAAGCGATAATTGAACGGGTTATCTTGCGCTGGCATATCTGGCATTAACTCAGATGAGCTTTGAGCCATATGCTGATATAGCTGACGATAATCACGAGCCATATTATCAAGTAATTCTGCACTGCGAGCAAAATGACCGACTAGCTCCTTACGGTACTCTTCTAGCTCAGTGTTTTTCTTGTCTAATTCAGCTTGTGCTGTTTTTTGTTGACGAAGTTTTGGGTTCCCATAACGGACAACTAATGCGCCGATGATGAAACCAATAACTAATCCAATTAGTGCATACTCCCAGGTCATGCTGACTCCTTCGTTTACTTCACTGTTCGCAGAAATTAAGCTTGGCTACCTATAACTATACCTGTTAATCACTAAAGAGTGGAATACTAAGGTGAAATTCCTTACTCTATTTAGCATTCGTTAACTAGACGTTAAATAATAAATGAATCTGGTTATAATAAGGGCAGTGTATACCATATAACGGTAAAAAAACCGAAAATTTTTTAAGGATTATTCAGTTAATGTCGCCGATGTCTCCTACTATGCGTTATCAGCAGGCTCTTGCTGAAGGTCACTACCAGCCTGATGACGTACAAAAACGTGCTGTAGAGCGTTTAGATGAAATTTATCAGCAACTGATCGCGTCATCCTCTTCAAATGAACAAAAGGAAAAGCCTTCTGGGTTGAAAATGCGCTTAGAACGTCTACTAGGCAAAAAGCATGCTGCTGTGACTGAACCTGTACAAGGGTTATACATGTGGGGGGGAGTTGGCCGAGGTAAAACTTGGCTTATGGATATGTTTTATGAAAGTTTACCGGGAAACCGGAAACTTCGTTTGCATTTTCATCGGTTTATGAAAAAAGTCCAAGAAGACTTGATGGCTCTGCAAGGTCAAGAAAACCCGCTAGATATTATTGCTGATGAGTTTAAAAAACAGACGGATGTCCTTTGTTTTGACGAGTTTTTTGTCTCTGATATCACGGATGCGATGATTTTAGGCACATTGCTTGAGGGGCTATTTGCCCGAGGCATCACGCTTATTGCGACATCCAATATTATCCCTGATGAGCTGTATCGTAATGGTCTGCAACGCGCTCGTTTTCTACCTGCAATTGAACAAATTAAAAAATATTGCGAAGTGATGAATGTTGATGCTGGGGTTGATTATCGGCTAAGAACATTAACTCAGGCTCATCTTTTCCTCTCTCCAATAAATGAAGAAAATCGCCAGCATCTCAATGAAATTTTCGTGAAGCTGGCAGGTAAGCGAGGCGAACAACAACCTGTATTAGAAGTGAATCATCGCAAAATGCAGGCTATCAGCAGCGCAGAAGGGGTACTTGCGATTGGTTTTAAAGCATTGTGTGATGAGCCTCGTAGCCAAAATGACTATATTTATCTAGCCAATTGTTATAACACTGTCATTTTATATGATGTGCCAGCGTTAGATTCCAAACAAGAAAATGCAGCACGGCGGTTTTTGGCGTTAGTGGATGAGTTTTATGAGCGTAAGGTTAAGTTGATCATTAACGCACAGGTGCCGATGGAATCGCTGTACCAAGGTAATTTATTAGCCTTTGAATACCAGCGCTGCCTTTCTCGTTTACAGGAAATGCAAAGCGAAGAGTATTTAAAGATCCCGCATTTGGCTTAAGTCGATTAAATGCCGGCATGCTATTCGCACAAAAAAGACGCAGTTCACCGCGTGGTGAAAAAAAATGTGTTTTGGGGTCGATTTTTATTGCTGACTTCTCTATAATCTTGCGACCCCACGTTACAGCGATATTTTCTTATTTCCCAAGAAATATCGCATAATGCCGGCTAGGCTGCTCGAAGGGGTAGGTTTGCTGGACAAGAGTCGTGTGAACCTCACAAAGCTTATGAACATGAGTGTTCACCAACGTGTAACTTCAATATTGGGTAAGTTTTAATGAAAACTTTTACAGCTAAACCAGAGACCGTAAAACGCGACTGGTACGTTGTTGATGCAGATGGCAAAACTTTAGGTCGTCTTGCAACTGAATTGGCTCGCCGTCTGCGCGGTAAGCATAAAGCGGAATATACTCCGCACGTGGATACTGGTGATTATATCATCGTTCTGAATGCAGAAAAAATTGCTGTTACCGGCAATAAGCGCGAAGACAAAATCTACTATCGCCACACAGGCCATGTAGGTGGAATTAAGCAAGCGACTTTCGAAGAAATGATTGCTCGCAGTCCTGAGCGTGTGATTGAAATCGCGGTTAAAGGCATGTTGCCAAAAGGGCCTCTGGGTCGTGCAATGTACCGTAAACTGAAAGTTTACGCAGGTAACGAGCACAACCACGCGGCACAACAACCGCAAGTTCTTGACATTTAATCGGGATTATAGGCAATGGCTGAAAATCAATACTACGGCACTGGTCGCCGCAAAAGCTCTTCCGCTCGTGTCTTCATTAAGCCAGGTAGCGGTAACATCACAATCAATCAGCGTACACTGGAACAGTACTTTGGCCGCGAAACTGCGCGCATGGTCGTTCGTCAGCCGCTAGAGTTGGTTGAAATGTTGGAAAAACTGGATCTGTACATCACTGTTAAAGGTGGTGGTATTTCAGGTCAGGCAGGCGCAATCCGTCACGGTATCACTCGTGCACTGATGGCTTATGATGAGACTCTTCGTTCTGATCTGCGTAAAGCTGGTTTCGTTACCCGTGATGCGCGTTCTGTTGAACGTAAAAAAGTTGGTCTACGCAAAGCACGTCGTCGTCCACAGTTCTCCAAACGTTAATTTGTTGCCCTTTGGGCATAAAATTGATGACAAAACCCGTCTTTATGGCGGGTTTTTTATTGTCTTGAATTTATCGTTGTGGGGGAGCGGATCTTTTAGGGGAATGGTATCCAATATGTTGTAACGCTTTATCTTTTTAGGCTGGAAGAGATTGAATATTATTTATTGTGGTGAAAAAGGGTAAGTGATTCGCTAATATAAATCTATTGCATATAAAAATTATGCAAACAGTATATTGTTAGTCTCAATTACTGATCTTTAGGTAATTTACTCACTTTTGAGAAAAACCATTTTCTTTCTGAAAGTGATAACTTTAGAGTTAACTTCAAGGTTTATATGCTAGTAAGTTTTCATTAAGTATGTTAATGCTCTATTTTTTATGTTTTTATTTGTCTTAAAAGACATTTAGTTATGATTTTTTCATCAACATCCCCCTAAGTTGCACAAAATCTGCTAGAATATGCGACTGCTTTTTATTTTCTTATTTCTCGCAGCATTATTGCGAGAGGGTTGTGCTGGCTTTCAATATGGATAAATGAGAGTTTTAGCACAGGGGATTTTAAAATGAGCGGGCTCGTAATTATTAAAAAACTTATTACAGTTTAGTTCATTTTTATGCAACTTGGAGGTTTTAATGGCTGTCGCTCCTAACAAACGTTCGGTAATGACATTATTTTCAGGGCCAACCGACATCTTTAGTCATCAAGTCCGTATCGTTTTGGCTGAGAAAGGGGTTAGCGTTGAGATTGAACATGTCGAACAAGGTCATCTGCCTCAAGATCTGATTGATCTAAACCCATACCAGAGTGTTCCTACTCTTGTTGACCGTGATCTGACCCTATATGACCCACATATCATCATGGAATACCTTGATGAGCGTTTCCCTCATCCTCCATTAATGCCTGTTTATCCAGTTGCGCGTGGTACTAGCCGTCAACTGATGCATCGCATTGAAAAAGACTGGTATTCTCTGATGTACAAAATTGAGAAGGGAAGTGCACAGGAAGCCGATAACGCGCGTCGCCAATTAGCTGAAGAGCTGATTGCGGTGTCACCCGTTTTTGCTGAAATGCCTTTCTTTATGAGCGAAGAGTTCAGTCTCGTTGATTGCTATTTAGCACCGCTATTATGGCGTTTACCTGTATTGGGTATTGAACTGAAGCCTTCAAGCAGCAAGCACCTGCAAATGTATATGCAACGTGTTTTTGAACGTGACGCATTTTTGGCTTCACTGACTGAATTAGAGCGCGAAATGCGTCTTTCGGCACGAGGCTAAGTGTCATGATGGAAATGGCACCAATGACACCTCGACGCCCGTATCTGTTACGCGCGCATTACGAGTGGCTGCTCGATAACGATATGACGCCGCATTTGGTAGTTGATGTCTCCGTTCCTAATACCAACGTACCAATGGAATTTGTTCGTGATGGGCAAATTGTCTTGAACGTGGCGCCGCGTGCGGTTGGTAATTTTGAGATCACAAATGATGAAGTACGTTTTAATGCACGATTTGGTGGCGTACCTCGTCAGGTGTATGTTCCGATGGCTGCGATTATCGCTATCTACTCTCGTGAAAATGGGGCTGGCATGATGTTCGAACCTGAAACAGCCTATGAAGAGCAATTATCAGGTGAGCCAGAAGTGGTTGAAGATAACCCAGCGGATAACATCATGTTAGTTCACGAATCAGAGCCGACAAGTGATGAATCTACAGCATCGGATGATGAACCAACGCCACCCCCTAAAGGTAGGCCATCTCTCAGAGTTATCAAATAGTTGGTAAGTTATCTAGGTTAAAAAATAGAGGGAAGAGCATCTTCGACGCTGATCAATAAAGAAAAAATTGGCGAAATGGCAGATGACCCTTTGAATATACAAAATCCGATATTAAGGAATATAATATCGGATTTTTTTATGGTGTTGCTGATTGAGTCTACTTACTTCTAGCATCGGTGATGCTGTCCACTCCTTATTAATTGAGATACACCAATTTATATTAACCAGTTAATCAGTAAGCTGCTTGCTATCGCGTTCAAGAAGAACTACAGCATCAATTTTCCAGCCAGATAAACCTTTTAATAATTCAACTAGCGATGCTGGATGATACGTATAATTACTGAAAGCTACTTTTACTTTGGCTTTATCTAGCCTCTTCTACAGTTATATTTCTTAGTCAAAAATCACATATATCTTGGGCATCAATATAATAATCCCAACTGATATCACGAGAGTGGATCTGATCTTTTATTCGTTGAGTGAGATAAATATCAATAATATTGTCACTTATTTCAACATAATCGGTATAGATAGCGATTAAATCATGCCGATAAACACTCTCAGTGACCTATTTAGGCGATCACTTCGAGATAGCCATTTGTATATTGATATTATCTTTATACAAATGGTTTTATTCGTAATTACGCATAATTGAAAAATATTATCGAGAAAGAAAGCGTCTGATGAATTGTAGACTTTATTATCCCTTATCAGTGAGTGAGACGAGTTACCCTCTATAGCCATTTAACGAAGCTTAAGGCTTAGATAAAATAGTATCGTGCTGTAGCACTTTAGATGGGACAAACACATATAGCTAAAATTACTAATAAGTAGTCGAAGCCGCTCATCAATATTTGTTATGAACGTTATATAACCATTCCTAATATAATTAAATAGCGGCTCTCATGACTATTGATAAATCGAACCGCACTATTTTTTTATGGGTTTGTATTTGTGTGATGAGATTGATTCGCGAGATAGATGATCTTTAGGTTGAAAACGAAACAAACTAGAAAACGCGAAAATCGGTGTTTTGCAATACATGGATAAGCCATAAATCTAAATCCGATCAATATCCTGACAAGAAAATGCCAGTCAGTTTAGCTGACTGGCATTAGGAGGGGGTATCACTACGGCCTATCGGTCGCTTACTAAGGCGTTAGCAATTAGACTCCCATAAAACATAAAATACCATCGGCAGCTTTACGCCCTTCAGCGATTGCGGTGACAACCAAATCAGAGCCTCGGACAATATCCCCCCCTGCAAATATTTTGGGGTTTGAAGTCTGGTAGGCCAAAAGCGCATCATGACTCGCGATAATACGCCCTTGATTATCGAGTTGCACATCGTGATCTGCGAGCCAAGGCATAACATGTGGACGAAAACCAAAGGCGGTGATCACGGCATCTGCGGGGAGCAAATGCTCAGACCCTTCAATGATTTCAGCTTGAGCACGACCATTTTTAGATGTGCTCATACTGGTTTTCACCACCTTAACACCACATACTTTTCCTTGTTGATCGACTTCAATACTGACTGGCTGCACATTAAATAAAAATTCAGCGCCTTCTTCACGCGCATTTTTTACCTCTCTAGGCGACCCTGGCATACTCGCTTCATCTCGACGATAAGCGCAGCTAACTCTTTTTGCACCTTGCCGAATAGCAGTACGGACACAATCCATTGCAGTATCACCACCACCAAGCACGACAACATGCTTATTGTTGAGGTCGATATAAGGTGCATCCTGTAACTCCTCAAACCCCATTAAATGACGCGTATTGGCAATCAGATACGGCAAGGCATCATGGACGCCATGGGCATTTTCATTGGCTAGCTGCCCTTTCGTTGATTGATAAGTTCCTGTACCTATAAATACGGCGTCATATTCATTGAGCAAATCACTTAAAGGCAGATCTTTGCCAATTTCCGTATTCAGTTTGAACTCAATTCCCATAGCGGTGAAAATCTCTCTACGGCGAGACATAATCTCTTTTTCGAGCTTGAAGGCAGGGATACCAAAAGTGAGTAATCCCCCAATTTCAGGGTGGCGATCATACACGGTTGCTTGAACACCATTGCGCGCTAAAACATCGGCACAGGCGAGACCAGCAGGGCCAGCCCCGATAATTGCAACACGTTTATTGACTGGCACAACATGGGAAAGATCGGGACGCCAGCCCATTGCAAAGGCTGTGTCATTAATATAGCGCTCAATATTACCGATAGTGACAGCACCAAACTCATCGTTTAGGGTACATGCGCCTTCACATAGGCGATCTTGAGGACACACTCGACCACATACCTCAGGCAAGCTGTTGGTTTGATGAGAAAGCTCAGCGGCTTCAATAATACGCCCTTCATTCGCTAGTTTTAACCAATTAGGGATATAGTTGTGTACAGGGCATTTCCATTCACAGTATGGGTTGCCGCATGAAAGGCAGCGATCTGCCTGTGTTTGTGCTTGGATCGCGCTAAAAGGTTCATAGATTTCCACAAATTCAATCTTACGAACATTTAATGTTTTCTTCGGCGGGTCAACACGCTGTAAGTCGATAAATTGATAAACATTCTGGCTCATTTTTCTCTCCTTACTGTGCTTGGACGCGTAATTCGGCTGCTGAACGGCTACGATGGCCTAAGAGCGCATTGATGTCACTGGATTTGGGCTTCACCAATGCAAAACGGCTTACCCAGTACTCCCAATCAGCTAAGATAGCTTCGCCACGGGATGAATGTGTTAAGCGGACATGTTCAGTGATGAGCCCACGTAAATGCTCTGCGTGGATAGGCAACTCATTGACGGATAGCAACTCAACCATTTCATTGTTAACTCGACGTGAAAAGTTATCTTCTTCGTCAATAACATAAGCGAATCCGCCTGTCATACCAGCCCCAAAATTGATCCCTGTATTACCAAGCACACAGACGATCCCACCTGTCATATATTCGCAACCATTATCACCAATCCCCTCAATGACGGCGGTTGCACCTGAATTACGTACCGCAAAACGTTCACCAGCTAGACCCGCTGCATAGAGTTTACCGCCTGTGGCGCCATATAAACAGGTGTTACCCGCGATGGTGGTTTTATGTGTTGCAAAGGAAGAGCCTACCGGTGGACGGATCGCGATAATCCCTCCCGTCATGCCTTTGCCAACATAATCATTAGCATCACCCGTTAAAATCAACTCGACACCACCTGCATTCCACACGCCAAAGCTCTGCCCCGCTGTTCCTGTAAAATAGAGTTGTAACGGCGTTGCTGCAAAGCCTTGGTCACCAAAACGACGAGCAATTTCACCAGAGAGTGCGGCACCAACGGAACGATCGGTATTCATGATATCGTAGAAAAAGGTTTTTGATTGTTTTTGGGCTAAATAAGGCTCTGCATCACGTAAAATACGTTGGTTTAATAAACCTTCATCAAAAGAAGGGTTCTTTTCAGTACAAAACACCGCTGTGCCAGCCTGTGGTACGCTCGTCGCTAATAGGCTTTGCAAGTTAATTTTGCTCTGTTTTGCCGTAGTACCTTCAATAATTTCAAGTAAATCTGTGCGACCAATTAAATCAGTCAGTTTAGTCACACCCAATGCCGCCATTAGCTCGCGGGTTTCCCTTGCAATAAATCGAAAGTAATTAATCACCCGCTCAGGTAACCCATGATAGTGATGTTGCCTCAGGGAATCATCTTGTGTTGCAACACCGGTTGCACAGTTATTGAGATGGCATATGCGTAAGTATTTGCAACCTAATGCAACCATGGGGCCTGTGCCGAAACCAAAGCTTTCGGCGCCTAATATAGCGGCTTTGATGATATCAAGGCCCGTTTTTAGGCCGCCATCTGTTTGTAGCCGAATTTTATGACGTAACCCATTGGCGACAAGAGCTTGCTGCGTTTCTACAAGGCCAAGCTCCCATGGGCACCCAGCGTATTTAACCGAGGTAATTGGACTCGCTCCAGTTCCGCCATCATAACCTGCGACGGTGATCAAATCAGCATATGCCTTTGCAACCCCCGTCGCTATAGTGCCAACACCCGGCTCAGACACCAGCTTGACGGAAATAAGAGCGTGAGGGTTGACTTGTTTGAGGTCAAAAATAAGCTGTGCCAAATCTTCAATTGAATAAATATCGTGATGTGGTGGTGGTGAAATTAAGGTGACGCCGGGCACGGAATAACGTAAACGTGCAATATACGGGGTGACCTTGTCTCCCGGTAATTGCCCACCTTCACCCGGTTTCGCGCCTTGAGCCACCTTGATTTGAATGACATCAGCATTGACTAAATAAGCCGGAGTGACGCCGAAACGCCCAGAGGCGACTTGTTTGATACGTGAACGCTTTTGTGTACCGTAGCGTGCGGGGTCTTCTCCGCCTTCGCCTGAATTGGAAAAACCACCGAGCGTGTTCATTGCGATGGCTAACGCTTCATGTGCTTCTGGGCTTAATGCCCCAATCGACATTGCAGCGGTATCAAAACGTGAAAATAGCGCTTCTTCAGGCTCTACATCGTCCAGCGAAATTCCATTATCTGAAAATTTTAAGGCGAGTAAATCACGGAACGTCGTGACTGGGCGATTATTCACCAGTTGCGCATATTTTAGATAATCGTTGTAGTCACCACTGTGGACGGCTTGCTGTAAGGTTTTTACCACATCAGGGTTGTAGGCATGGTACTCACCATTGTGCATATATTTGAGTAAACCGCCTTGCTCTATAGGTAGACGCGGTAGCCATGCTTTACGGGATAAATTAAATAGGTCTAATTCAAAGTCACTAAAGTTAGCTCCACTAACTCGACTGACTACACCGTCAAAGCACAGTTGGGTGACTTCTTCATGTAAGCCAACGGCTTCAAACAATTTTGAACAGCGATATGAGGCCACTGTCGAAATCCCCATTTTCGACATGATCTTATATAGCCCCTTATTAATACCATTGCGGTAATTCAGCAAAACGTTACCAAGAGGCTTATCAAACAGCTGTTTTTCCGCCATTGCTGCGAGTGATTCATAGGCTAAGTAAGGGTAGATAGCCGTTGCTCCAAAACCTAATAACACCGCAAAGTGGTGTGGGTCTCTGGCGCTGGCTGTTTCGACAATTAAGTTAGCATCGCAACGTAAATGGTTTTCAACTAAACAGTGCTGGACGGCACCTACGGCCATTGCGGCAGGAATAGGCAAGCGCTCTGGTGAAATATTACGGTCAGAAAGCACTAATAATACGGCGCCATCACGCACTTTTTGCTGTGCTTCTTGGCACAGATTTTCAATCGCTTGTTTTAATGAATAAACAGAAGGTGGATAGGTAATATCGACAGTGGCTGTTTGATAGTAGCGACTATCTTGTTGGCATAATTGCTGGAAATCAGAATAGAGCAAAATAGGGGATTTAAAACTGAGCCGATGCGCTTGCCCTTCCGCTTCACAAAACACATTCATTTCTCGCCCAATACAGGTGGCAAGCGACATCACATGTGCTTCCCTAAGTGGATCGATAGGGGGGTTAGTGACTTGTGCAAATGACTGGCGAAAGTAATCATAAAGAATGCGTGGACGCTGTGAAAGCACGGCAAATGGGGTGTCATCCCCCATTGACCCTGTGGCTTCTTGGCCATTTTCACCAAGGACTCGGATAACTTGCTCTAACTCTTCGCTGCTGTAAGCAAATTGCTTTTGATATGAGGCAAGGGTTTGGTTGTCCATGGAGCGTTGCCCTACCGCATCTTGCGCTTGCTCCATGGCTTCAAATGGCGTTAACCGAATAACGTTTTTTTCAAGCCACTCTTTGTACGGATGACGACTCTTTAGGTCATTATCTGTTTCCGCACTGTGCAAAATACGCCCCTCTTGGGTGTCGATTAGCATTAGCTCACCGGGGCCAACACGGCCTTTTTCGACCACCTCATCAGGTTGGTAATCCCAAATGCCAACTTCAGAAGCGCATGTAATGAGCTTATCTTTGGTAATCACATAACGGGCTGGGCGTAGACCATTTCTATCTAGGTTACAAGCAGCATAACGGCCATCAGACATGACTAAACCTGCTGGGCCATCCCAAGGCTCCATATGCATGGAGTTGAAGTCAAAAAAGGCTTTGAGATCTTCATCCATGTCGGGGTTATTTTGCCAAGCGGGAGGAACAAGTAAACGGATCGCTCGAATAAGATCCATCCCTCCATTGAGCAATAATTCGAGCATATTGTCGAGAGAGCTTGAATCTGATCCGGTTTCATTGACAAAAGGTGCCGCTGTTTGCAAATCGGGGATCAGGGGGGTACGAAACTTGTATGAGCGCGCCCGCGCCCATTGGCGGTTGCCTGTAATGGTATTAATTTCCCCGTTATGCGCTAAATAGCGAAATGGCTGGGCCAGTGGCCAACGTGGTACGGTATTGGTTGAAAAGCGCTGGTGGAAAAGGCAGATAGCAGATTCCATTCGTAAGTCGGCGAGATCAGGGTAAAAACGGGGCAGATCCGTTGCCATACATAACCCTTTATAAATGGTGACAAGGTTAGATAGGCTACAGATATAAAAATCATCGTCATGAATACGTTTTTCGATACGACGACGGGCAACGAATAAGCGTCTTTCAAGGTCTCGTGGTCGCCAGCCGGCAGGGGCATTGATAAATAGCTGCTCAATTTTCGGGAGGCTAGAAAGTGCAATGCTGCCAAGAATTTCACGGTTAATAGGAACTTCACGCCACCCAACAATCGCTAAGGTTTCATCTAAGATCTCTTCTTCAATAATACGTCGGCAATCTGCTGCAATGGTTTCATCTTGACTTAGAAAGATCATCCCAACGGCATAGTTACGCGCTAAACGCCACCCTTGCTCTTGTGCCACTAAATGGAAAAAGCGGTCAGGTTTCTGTAACAATAAGCCGCAACCATCGCCTGTTTTTCCATCAGCGAGGATTGCACCGCGATGCTGCATTCTGGCGAGTGCATGGATAGCGGTTCTGACGATTTTATGGCTAGGTTCACCTTCGATATGGGCAATCAGGCCAAAGCCACAGTTGTCTTTCTCTAATCTTTTATCGTACAGCATAGATTCTCCGTCGTCTTTCGTACTACAACGTTATTGCTATGTTTTTTCCGCTGAATAGAGAGTGTTGCTCTACTTTCAGGGAACCGGTTCTTTATGCCTAGTTGTAGCGCGAAATATCTAGGAAATAGCTACCGTAGAGGTTTTAACTACAACTGTATTGGCGTACTTCTTTGCTCTTCACTGTAAATAAATTCAATGGGTTATCTTGGTTTCTTCTATTTATTGCTCTGGCTTATTGCTTTGGGTTAATTCATTCATTTACTCATCTTTTTTGCTGGTTATCTTTTGAGCACACCAAACAACAGCGCCAATGAGTCGCTGTTTCTATTCTTAATAAAAAATAAACAGTGTATGGGAGTAATTGTTATGTATACGTCATCAGCAGAGAGGGCGGTACACGGTCAGGTTTTAACTTAGCGAGATTCTTTTTCTAGGTCAAATAGTGCGTAATAAGCATTATTTGCAAGATAAAATAATGTTATTTATTTGATAAAGAAAGAAAAACTTATCAAAAATGCTTTTGTGATGCACGTCTTGTTTTTGTAAATACTGTGATATACATCACCAATAAATTGATTTTTTTTGCGCTAACTCTATCGAGTTTTACTTATTAAATAATTAAATGTTTTTAGTTTAAGAGTTAGGCTGGTTTTTTATTCTGTTTTTTGTTGTTTTATAAAATTAATAATGTAGTTGTTTGTTATTATAAATGCTTATATTTTTGAAAAATAAAGTGTATTTTAGATAAGGAACGTGCTTCAATTAAAGAATATCGCGTATTATTTTATTTTTGAATAATAAGGTATCGAGCATAAAGACCGTGAATAAAGAGGGGTGGTAATCGTATGAGTAACAAAAAATCCCTTTTATTGATGAGCAGGATCGACATTTCTTATCAACAATGACTCGGATTTGCCTTATTTGATATATGATTCAATGAGTATCATATTAAGGGGTGGTTATGAAAGTACTTCGCGGTCTTGCGCAATATTATGTCGATTTAATGATGAAGCTCGGACTCGTCCGGTTTTCGCTCTTACTCGCATCTGCATTGGTTGTTCTCGCAATGATAATGCAAATGGCGGTGACAATTGTATTGCGTGGTCAAGTTGATAGCCTTGATTTGGTTGGCTCTATTTTCTTTGGTTTAATTATTACACCATTAGCTGTCTATTTTTTATCGGTGGTGGTTGAACAACTTGAAGAGTCTCGGCAGCGCCTTTCTCGCATGGTCGATAAGCTGGAAGTGATGCGTAAGCGCGATGCTGAACTTAATACGCAATTGCAAGGCAACATAGAGCAGCTTAATCAGGAAATTATTGAGCGGGAAAAAGCGGAAAGCGCGCATCTTGAATTGCTTGAGCAATTAAAACAAGAAATGAAACACCGCGAGCAAACACAAATTGAGCTTGAGCAGCAGTCCACATTATTGCGTTCGTTTCTTGATGCATCGCCAGATTTGGTCTATTACCGTAATGAAAACAATGAGTTTTCAGGGTGTAACCGGGCAATGGAGCTGTTGACAGGCAAGAGTGAAAAACACCTTGTTGGGTTAACCCCGTTAGATATTTATGATGTTGAAATCGCCTCTAAAGTGATGGAAACCGACGAAAAGGTATTCCGCCACAATGTTTCTCTCACCTATGAACAGTGGCTCGTTTATCCGGATGGGCGAAAAGCGTGTTTTGAGCTACGTAAAGTGCCGTTTTATGATCGGGTTGGTAAGCGACATGGTCTAATGGGCTTTGGGCGTGATATTACAGAGCGTAAGCGCTATCAAGAGGCATTGGAGAACGCAAGCCGCGATAAAACGACATTTATTTCAACAATTAGCCACGAACTTCGCACGCCGCTCAATGGTATTGTCGGGCTAAGCCGTATTTTGTTAGACACCGACCTAACGGCGGAACAAATGAATTATCTGAAAACCATCCATGTTAGTGCGGTCACATTAGGGAACATTTTCAATGACGTGATCGAAATGGATAAGATAGAACGTCGTAAAGTTCAATTAGATAATCAACCTGTTGCTTTACCTCAATTTGTCAATGACTTAGAAAATCTCAGTGGTCTTTTAGTTCAACCGAAAGGGTTGAAGTTTGTCATGGATGTGGCGGCTGGACTGCCTGAAAAAGTGCTGACAGATGGCACCCGACTTCGTCAAATTCTCTGGAATCTCATTGGAAACGCCGTCAAGTTCACTCAGCAAGGTGAAGTTAAATTGAGTATCTGGCGAGAAGGGGAAGATAAGCTATTCTTCCGTGTTCAAGATAGCGGTATTGGTATTCCGAAAGATGAGCTAGATAAAATTTTTGCGATGTATTACCAAGTAACAGACAGTGCGGGTGGCAAACCCGCAACAGGCACAGGGATCGGGCTGTCGGTATCACGCCGCCTCGCACAAAATATGGGCGGGGATATTCAAGTTGAAAGTGAAATTGGGCAAGGCTCAATTTTTACGCTATCCATTGTAGCACCTGTTATTGAAGAAGAAGTGATTGATTCACAAGTCAATGACGATGAGTATCCACTACCTGCTTTACATATCTTGCTTGTGGAAGATATTGAGCTAAATGTCGTCGTAGCCTGCTCTGTGCTGGAGAAATTAGGAAATACCGTTGATGTTGCCATGAACGGTAAAGAGGCATTAACGATGTTCGCTCCTG
This sequence comes from Providencia sp. PROV261, assembly GCF_028477945.1. Classification (NCBI taxonomy): domain Bacteria; kingdom Pseudomonadati; phylum Pseudomonadota; class Gammaproteobacteria; order Enterobacterales; family Morganellaceae; genus Providencia; species Providencia sp. PROV261. The sequence goes on from NZ_JAMPMC010000020.1 coordinate 64,179, forward strand.
GTGAATACGATTTAGTGCTACTAGATATTCAACTGCCAGATATGACGGGAATTGATATTGCTCGTGAATTGAATCAACGCTACCAGAAAGAGGATCTCCCTCCATTAATCGCACTGACGGCGAATGTTTTGAAAGATAAGAAAGAGTATTTCGATGCAGGCATGGATGGCGTATTAAGCAAGCCATTGGCCGTCTCAGCCCTTAAACAGGTCATTGAGCAGTTCTGGGGTGAGCATGCGAATGAAACGCCTCAGAAGGGCATACAAAGCGTTTGCGGCGATACTGATGAGTCCGTGCTAGATTGTGAGATGCTGGAACAGTATATGGAGTTGGTTGGCCCGCAAGTTATTTATGACGGCCTCGAAGTCTTTGAAAAAATGCTACCAAGCTATTTAGCGATTTTAGATTCCAATATGGTGGCAAAAGATCAGAAAGGTATCGTCGAAGAAGCGCATAAAATTAAAGGGGCCGCAGGCTCTGTAGGATTGAAAAATTTGCAAAAAATTGCACAACAAATTCAATCACCTGAACTACCTGCTTGGTGGGATAATGTACAAGAGTGGGTGGATGAGTTAAAACAGGATTGGAAGTCGGATATAGAAACTTTGAGAAACTACGTTGACGGGCGTGCAAAAAAATAACCCCAACCGAAGTTGGGGTGCGCGAATACTGCGCCAACACCAGGGAAATCGTTGATCTACCTATGGTTTTCTTTTTGGGCAGACCTTTAGAATCTGTTTACTGCTTAAGAGAATAATACCAAGATACCAAATATTAGCGAATTTGTTACAAGATTCATTAAAATCTGTGATGAAGATTGATGTTTATTCCCTTTTTGCGGTTCAGTGATAATTTACTACAAATGGAGCGAGATATGAAATCAATTGCGGTTATTTTAAGTGGATGTGGTGTTTTTGATGGAAGCGAGATCCATGAGTCAGTATTAACTATGCTAGCTTTAAGTAAAAAAAATGTCGAAGTCCACTTTTTTGCACCAGATGAAGATCAACCTACTGTTATAAATCATATTACTGGTGAAGTAAAAACAGAAAAACGCAATCAAATGGAGGAGGCTGCAAGAATTTCTCGTGGGAAAATAGCGCCTTTATCCTCTGCGGATGCAAATAAGCTAGATGCCCTCATAATTCCTGGTGGTTTTGGTGCAGCAAAGAATTTATGTGATTTCGCGGTTAAAGGAAGTGACTGTGAAATTAATAAAGAACTATTAAGTTTAGTCCAACAAATGCACCAACAGAAAAAGCCATTAGGCCTAATATGTATTGCGCCCGTTATGCTTCCTAAGCTTTTAAATACATCAGTTGAATTAACAATTGGTAACGATAAGGAAACGATTGCCCACATTGAAAAGATGGGAGGTAAGCACATTACCTGTACTGTCGATAATATTGTGGTCGATCATGCTAACAAAGTCGTTACAACACCTGCTTATATGCTGGCTCAATCGATCTCAGAGGCTGAAATCGGTATTAATAAGCTCGTTGAGAAAGTATTAGAAATGGCATGATCAACTAAATGAGAGTGAAAATTTCTCTATTATGGCGCTGGTTAAGGAAAGTTTTTCTTTCATTAGCCGCTTTTTGGTTTTTGACTGTGATTGCATTTAAGTTCTTACCAGTGCCATTTTCTGCCGTCATGATAGAAAAGCAAATATCCGCATGGATAAACTTAAACTTTTCTTATGTTTCTCATTCTGAGTGGGTTGATGAAAATCACATTTCTCCCTATCTGTATTTGGCGGTAATAGCCGCCGAAGATCAAAATTTTCCTCATCACTGGGGTTTTGATCTCGAAGCGATAGAGAGGGCTTATAAGCATAATATGAGTAAAAAAAAGACGATTCAAGGCGCGTCAACTATCTCTCAACAAACAGTAAAAAACCTTTGGTTATGGAATGGGAGAAGTTGGATAAGAAAAGGGCTTGAAGCAACGATGACTCCTATTATGGAAGTTATGTGGTCTAAAACACGAATCCTTACTGTTTATTTAAACATAGTTGAGTTTGGTGATGGGGTTTTTGGGGTTGAAGAGGCATCAAAAAAATTCTTTAAAAAGTCAGCAAATCAATTAACTATGGAGGAAGCTGCACTATTAGCAGCAGTTCTACCAAATCCTCATCGATTTAAGGTAGAATCACCTTCTTCTTATGTGTTAAAGCGGCAGGCTTGGATCTTGAATCAGATGTACCTTCTTGGAGGTAGGAATTATCTGAAAAGCAACGCTATTGGTCCGACCAAATAAAAAAGTCATGAATTTTTACTCATGACTTTTGTTTTTATAACAATATATTATTGTTTATGATTAATTGAGATAGGTAAAAGCGGTCGTGACACGACGGACACCATCTGTTTCACTGGCAATTTTTGCAGCAGCATCACCTTCTTGCTTAGTTAAAACACCTAGCAAGAATACTTCACCATTTTCAGTAATCACTTTCACACTGGAGGACTTCACCGCATCGCTAGTGAGAATTTTGGATTTGATTTTGGTTGTGAGCCAAGTATCTTTTGACGCTGTTCCTAAAGTAACGGGCTCTCCTTGGCGGACCTCATTATAAACCGCATTGGTTCCCTCGACATTTGCTGCTATCTGCTTCGCTCGCTCAGCCCATGACATATCAGGACTTTGGCCGGTTAGCAGAACATTTCCCTTATATGCTGTCGCAATAATGCGCGCTTTGCCTGTAATGTCTTTATCTTTGTTGAGTTGACCACTGACACGAGCTTCTAACGTGCCATCATCAACTTGCTGACCGACCGTACGAGGATCTGTCGCACTTTTGGTGGCAACCGCCGCTGAACCAACAACGGCAGCGCCAATACAGCCTTGTAGCATTGTCATGCTGACAACAATGGCTACTATTGGGAGTAATCGCATTTTTGCTCCTTAATCATCCTGATGGGGGAAAAGTGTATTATCGATGAGATCACAAAGACAATTCACGGTAAGAAGGTGGACCTCTTGGATCCTGACACTACGTTGTGATGGAATGCGTATTTCCACATCTTGAGGGCCTAAGAGGCCAGCTAGCTCGCCACCATCATAACCCGTCAGTGCTACAATCGTCATATCTCGCGTCACAGCAGCTTCAACCGCTTTGATAATATCGCTACTATTTCCATGTGTTGAGATAGCCATTAAAACATCACCATGCTGACCCAGTGCTCTCACCTGTTTAGCATATATTTCAGCTGGTTGTTTGCTACCAGAAATCGCGGTTAAAACGGCATTGTCCGTATTTAGTGCGAGTGCGGGAAGACTCGGACGCTCAGTTTCAAACCGATGGATCATACTCGCGGCAAAACGTTGTGCTGTTGCCGCTGAAGCACCATTTCCACAGCACAAAATTTTATTACCATTTAGCAGTGATTGAACCATCATCATTGCTGCCCGTGATATTGCATCCGGCAATGCTTCTGCCGCTGCTATCTGAGTTTGAATACTTTCTGTAAAACAGACTTTAATTCTATCCAGCACTTGCTTATTTTCCTGTGAAATTAACCAACATGTTCACTATCGTTAAAGGCATTCTGTATCCATTCAAACTGACGACCAGTAATCGCACAGATATCAAAACGACATGCGGTAGTTTCGAAGCTTTCTTGTTTTTCGGCAAGCCAATATTTAGCGGTGGCAATCAGTTTTCTGCGTTTGCACCGATCAATTGATAACAGTGCTCCACCATATTGCTTATCTTGGCGAAAACGTACTTCAACAAATACCCAACCAGTGCTATCACGCATGATAAGATCAATTTCACCATGGCGATTTCTGGCATTTCGTTCAATAAATGTTAACCCCTGTTGTTGCAGGAAAGCCAGTACCCGATTTTCATAGTACCGGCCAGTTAACCATTTTAATGTTTTTTTGAGAGGTTGCATGACGTCCTTGTCTTAAAGTTTGGCAATTATCCTAATTGCGCGACAAAATTTATTTTGCCAATTTGATTTGCCCTTGATTGAATTGCAACCAAGGAAGATCGCGGTATACAACACAGTTTTTATCGACACTTAAGGCACCAGATGCACCTTGTAAGCGGAATTGAGCATTGTGTTGTAATTGATCATAGTTATTCGCGAGTGCCCAAGCATCGACCCCTAACGCATAAAGACGTAATAGGGAATAGTCATTGTTGAGCTTTTGTTGAGCTTGTTTGCGCAAATTATTATTTGCACCCGCTAACAATGGAATATCACTGAATTTAACCCCTTCCATTTCGAAACGGAAATCAGCGCCATTACCTGCTTGGTTACTGCGTGAGCTAGCATAGAGCGCAGGGCGTTGGCGGCTACTAATCGCCATTTCAATCATTGGTTTGATTAAAGTTAATTCATCACGAGTCGCCACAATATAGACCGCATCAACGGCACTCGCTGAACTTACTTGCGGCTCAGGCTGAGTAAGCTCAGGATAATTTTGTCCATCGATTGATTTTGCGGCCACTTGCTGATTAACAATAACAGGTATACCTGTCATGCGAATACCCGCACCGCGGTTTATCGACTCTTTGAGCGATGCAGTAGATCCAAAGGACTGTTTGAGTACGGTTGCGCCACCTTTTGATTGCCACTCTTCAGCGAATGCTTTAGCAATACGCTCACCAAAGGCATTTGAAGGAACGAGAAGCAATGGAGCACGTTTCCCATCGGCCATCATATGTGCAGCAGCATTTTTGGCCTCATCTTCTGGCGACAAGGAAAAATAGCAAAGATTTGGGCGTGGCTGTAGCTTATCGGCATCTAATTCATTCAGTGCCAGTACACTTAATGGCGATCCTGCTTGCGCAATCGCTTGTACTTCAGGTTTCAATAGTGGACCAACCACTAACGTGAAGCCTTCACTTTGTGCTTGTTGCAGTAACTGAGGCAGTGACTTCCCATTCGTATCAAAGACTTTGACACTTTGGGTATTGGTTGGCGCGGGCGCAATGTTCAACGAAGGATTGACCACTTCAGACTCACTGCTTGGGCTACTATTACCTGTGGTCGCTGCAACTTCCGCATAGATTTGCTCTAATACATCGTTACCGCTATTTGCCTCAGGTGTTGCTACTGGTGCACTATTGCTGGTTGCTACAGGGGCTTGTGGTAAGCCTTTTTGTGCATCCATAAAGCCCCGCATAATAGCTTCACCAAAGACTTTCCCTTGACCGCTCATAGGAAGGAAAAGCGCAATTTTTGGTGAGGTTCCAACTGGTGGTTGCAATGACTGAGTAAGTTGATTTGGTGGGGTTTTTACCGCTGGGTGATCCGCATAACGGATTTTCCAGTCATTAATACCGGCACGTAGTGCATCAATATCGTCACGGTTATTGAGGTAGATATCCAACAAATCAACCCATCCAGCGAGGGTATTTTCTTCGACTCCAATTCCCTCCACCTGATTAGGTGTCATTTGTGTTAACATTTGCCACGTACCATCGATATTTGCCTGATGAGCAGCTTGTTCTGTTAGCAATGGCTCTTGGCTGATATAGGCACGTAAAGCCTCAACGGAAGGCTTACCTTGTGCAGAATCAATGATAGACTGATAACGACTGACTTCAGAGCTGATTTGCTCAGGTGTCGTTGGGGTGATCGGTGCTCTGTTATCCCCTGTGAGTTGACAGCCTGACAACACTAAAGCAGATAGCATTGCCGTGCAGATTAACCCTTTTTTTACATGCAAAAAAATTGAAGGACGCATACTGTATCCAGTGGTGTATTTTCAGTTGCTTAATTTTAAACCGGCTATTCGGATGAAACAATGAATCAACCTAATCAAGCAGTGGTTATGGCATCCACGCTGTATATTGTGCCTACCCCTATCGGTAATATGGGCGATATCACGCAACGTGCGCTGGATGTTCTTAAACATGTTGACCTTGTCGCTGCAGAAGACACACGGCATTCAGGAATGCTGTTGCAGAATTTTGCCATTAATGCACGCATGTTTGCCTTACATGATCATAATGAACAGCAGAAGGCAGATCAATTAATTAGCAGACTTCAACAGGGTGATAGTATCGCATTAGTTTCCGATGCAGGTACACCTTTAATTAACGATCCTGGTTATCATTTAGTCACTCGCTGCCGTGAAGCCGGGATCCGCGTTGTTCCATTACCGGGAGCATGCGCCGCTATCACTGCCCTCAGTGCTGCGGGGTTACCTTCTGACCGTTTTTGCTATGAAGGTTTTTTACCCGCAAAAAGTAAAGGTCGTAAAGACGCCCTTAAAGCACTTGAACGAGAAACTCGCACATTAATTTTTTATGAGTCAACACATCGCTTACTCGATAGTTTAGCAGACATGGTTGAAGTGTGGGGGCCAGAACGGCATGTTGTACTTGCTCGTGAAATAACCAAGACTTGGGAGTCAATCGAAGGGCGTCCTGTCGGTGAATTATTAGCGTGGGTTAAAGAAGATGAAAACCGTCATCGAGGCGAAATGGTGCTGGTTGTTGAAGGCTATAAAGCGAATCTAGATGAGGATGATATTTCACCGGAAGTGATCCGTACCTTAAACTTATTACAGCAAGAGTTGCCACCGAAAAAAGCGGCTGCGATTACCGCCGAAATATACGGGGTGAAAAAGAACCGCTTATATAAATTGATGCTTGAACAATCAAGTGACGAGGAATAACGGTACAAACCCCTATACATGAATAGATAAAGTGCCTATAATCCGCCTCGGAGTTGGCTAGACAACCGCTGCTTTATCGTTGTCCTTTGGGAGACGGGTAGAGGGGAGGAAAGTCCGGGCTCCACAGGGCAGGGTGCCAGATAACGTCTGGGAGGCGCAAGCCTACGACTAGTGCAACAGAGAGCAAACCGCCGATGGCCTGTTTACAGGCTCAGGTAAGGGTGAAAGGGTGCGGTAAGAGCGCACCGCGCGGCTGGTAACAGTCCGTGGCACGGTAAACTCCACCCGGAGCAAGACCAAATAGGGGTTCATATGATGCGGCCCGCATTGAACTCGGGTAGGTTGCTGGAGCCAGTGCGCAAGTGCTGGCCTAGATGAATGGTTGTCCACGACAGAACCCGGCTTATCGGCCGACTCCTCAAATAAACGCCCCAACGTGCATGAGTACGGTGGGGCATTTTTTATACTCATATGCGATAGTGCCTATCTTTTGGGGGCCTAAAGGCTGCATCTTTTTTCATTGGTACGTTTTTATAGGGTGTCATGCATACCAAATTTTTATAGTAAATTATCGTATTCGAATAATATTGGTAATACCATATAATGAAGTCCGATAAGAGAAATATCCCATTCTAAAAGAGAGTTTATACAATGAAATATCTCGCTTTATTTCTAAGTCTTATAGTGATAGACGCGAATGCTTATTTACTTGATTATAAGCCAATTGATATAGAATCAATAATAAATGAAAAAGCGACAACACAAAAAATTAATCTTTTTTCAATAATTGAAAGTTGCGATAATGTTAATTTATTAAAAGAACAAGTCACAGAATTAGAAAATACTAAATTTATTGACTGTTCAATGATTGATGGGCGAGATTTCCTTGTGCTTGAAACGTCGATTGATTTAGGGGGAAGTTCATCACCAAAGACATTATCACTTCATGCAAATGGTAACGATGAATTTGGATTAGACGTCAATGATGAATGGATGATGAAGCTCAATGAAATTGCTCATAACTATTTATTTCTAATTAAATTAAAAAATAATAGTGATAAGCATTATCAAAGTGTATCAAGTACATCTGCCCCCATATTCAATAATTATCCTTCTAATGTGAATCGTCATTGGCTAAAGCCTGACGAAGAAGTCAATGTTATCGTTCCGTTATTATCGCCTAATTATAAGCCATTAATGGAAGGGCAAAAATTAAGAGAACCCTCTAAGCTGTTTATTAAAACCAATAAACTGGCAGATACTGGGAATGCTGAGGCGCAGTATCAGCTAGGTAACATGTATGAAAAGGATACCGTTCATATTCAGCGTGATAGAGATATGGCATTTGAATGGCATAAAAAGGCGGCAGATCATGGGGATGCTATTGCGCAATATATCACCAGTGAAAACGATTATTGGATGGCTAATGTTAAAAATAAGGTCAATATGAAACGCCTCAGCATTGAATATTTAAACAAATCAGCCGCTCAAAATGACCCCGTTGCACAAAAACATCTTGCTGAACATTATCTAACAGGGAGCTATCTTAAAAAAGATCCGCAAAAAGCATTATTACTATTGAAAGCCTCGGCGGAACAAGGAAATGAGCGCGCTCAAACAGATTTGGGGCGACAAACTTTTAACATGGGAGATAAAGTTACAGGTTACGCATGGTATTCGATAGCTGCTTATTCCGTTAAATACGATGAGGATACGTTAAATAACATGGAAAAACAGATGACCATTGATGAACTAAGAAAAGCAACGATATTATCGAAAGAGCTTAAGCGCAAATACCCAGTGAAAAAAATTGCATATGAATAGCTAATTAAATAGCTCATATATAATAGCGTATTGTCCGTCAAATAAGCTATATTTTTGCTTTGTGTATTTCTTTTTTTGCCTTTTTATAATGTGTAAGTTGAGCGCTTTAAAAATAATAAAAACGTTATCACTATTAAAGATAAAGTAATGCTGGAAAAGTGATGAGTAGAAAATAGTATATTTAGTCATGAATGGAGATTAAGTCAGTTAGATGGAATTTAAAAGTGTCGTTTGTTTAAGAAGTAATAAATAGGTGAGCCAGTCATTATTAATGATACAGAAAGAAAAATACGCAACTATCGCGATGAAAAAACTTTAATTTAGATATAGCCTGTTGCAGTAAAAAATTAATAGAGTTTTTTGCGAATAAGGATATTCATTACTTTATTAGAAAAATATTTTTCAGTTTCCCCGTTGGTAATATGGGTTTACAAGAGAAATGAATGAGATAAAAAATTATCGGTCTGATTTTGGTTCCGGTGGAAAAGCGATATACCAGTCAACATAGTTATGGGCGATTAATAGGGGGAGCTATGGATATGAATTTTATTCTTTATGATAGACAAAATAATAGATGTTTATTGTAGAGGGGAAAATATCCCCCTCTACTCTTTGAGGCAAAGTGATTAACGCTATTTTAGTGCTTGTTTAACCATTGTGAGCAGTTGGCGTACATCTTCTGGACGTGTATTTCCACTCTCTTTATCAATGATTGAACTATAGATATGAGGGATGATTTTTTTCACACCAGCATCTAATGCAATCTGTAAAATTTGGGAAAAGTTTTCCAAATCAATCCCCCCTGTAGGTTCAAGGGAAAAGTCAAATTTGGCACAGGCTTGTGCAACGACTTTATACTCTTCAATATAAGTTAACCCTTTCATATTAAAGAATTTGATTGAACTAGCTCCCATGTCTTTAAGCATCATAATCGCCGTTTCTACCGGCACGATACCATCAGGTGCTTGGGAGCTTAATGGCCCCGTTGATATTTTCACCATGCCTTTTGTTCCACTTGGTGAAACCAGCGCATTGACAAAGGTTTCATCCTGCCCAAGCAGGGCGCGGCTAATTGGAGCGCCTGTGAAGACTTGGTTAACGTGTTGCGGTTGGATCGCTTTTGAAATCAACGAAACCATTGTGGATTGGTTAGGGTCACCGGCCCCTAAACCAACAGAAAGCGCATTATTGGTTTCTTTTGCATAGATGCGCATATCTGCAATGGCACTGGTTAAATCAGGGTAATTTTTAGAGAGCACGCCAACGACCACAAAGGTTTCCGCGGCTTCATAAATATCTTTGGCATTTTGATGGCTGCCTGCGAGTACATTTAAACATACCCGATCTTGATAAAAATTTGGTGATAATTTCATACTACATTCCTTTAACTAACAATCGGATACGTTCAGCAATCGTATTAAGTTGCTCATTGCTAACACTACGAATATCAGCTTCCACTTTGCCTTCATTCGCTTTGTATTCACGGAAATAGATTGCCGTATCCCCTTGTTTTAATTCATTCATGATTTGGTAAGTTGTTTTACCTATCATTTTTTCATCGAAACTAATTTCAGCACGTGCAATATCACGTCCAGCCGCATCCCAAACGATACGTGCTGAAATGGCAGGCAGCGAATTGAGTGCTTCGATAAATTCACCCATGCGCTCAACCATCTCCGCGCCAGTTTCTTTAGTGGCTGTCAAATATTGCTCGATCGCGAGCGTCAGGCCTAAAATCCCTTCTTTTCCGACTTTCATGGCTCGGCCAATACCTTGGCTCTGACGTTTTACCCATTCCACATAGGTTTTTTTACCGATCACTAACCCACTTGTAGGGCCTTCAATGGCCTTTGCGCCACTGTAAATAACTAAATCAGCGCCGGATTGGTAGTAACTGGTGAGATCTTCTTCCGCAGCAGCATCAACAATTAAAGGAAGATTGTGTTGGCGAGCAACGGCAGCCGCTTCGCTAACACTGAGCATACTTTTTTGAACTGTATGGTGAGATTTAATATAGAGGATGGCTGCTGTTTGTGGCGTTACCTTAGCTGATAGTTGTGTAGGTGAACACTCATTGGCAAAGCCCGCTTCGATAACCTTACCACCACCTAATGCCACCATAGTATCGACAGGCGCACCGAAATTCACATTATGGCCTTTCGGTAAAATGATTTCCCGTGGTACGTTTTTTGACGATGAGTGCAGATTTAGCAGTAAATCATCATCATCACGCACGATCACCGCAGCAATCGCCTGTGCTATCCCTGCTGAAGCACAAGAGACGACAACGGCGCTTTCGACATTGAGCAATTTGGCAATATAATCGCCCGTTTTATTAACCAGATCTTTGATCTCAAAGTAATGGTTTAGGCCGTAAGCTACGCGTTCGACAACTTCTGGACTCGGCGTAGAGACGCCGAGTATGGTCATGCGGCCAGAGGCGTTAATCACATGTCTTAGCTGATATTTCTCATAAATCGATTGCATATTCAGATTCACCTTCTGCATGAACAATATGTTTTCCGCCAATAATTGCCGCTATAGGCACAAAGCGATGAGTGCCAGTACGACATTCTCCTTCTGCATCCGTCAGCTCTGTGCGTTCTTCTTTCAGGTCAAATAGCGTGATATCAGCATCAAAACCAGGTTTTAAGTAACCTTTTGCGGGAAGCGCTAATAAATCGGCAGCTTTTTCTGTTACACAACGAATTATTTTTTCAGCACTAAAGCCCATGCAAAGGAATTTCGTCATCACAAATGCAAGGCTGTAGACAGGGCCATTAACGCGGTTACGGTGGTAGATATCGGAACTAATAATGTCTGGGTAGGTACCAATACGCATGGCTTGTTCGGCGACTTTAAAACTAAAGCTTTCAGCGCCATGACCCACATCCAAAATCACTCCTCGAGCTAATGCTCGGGCAATAGAGGGTTTTAAGTTACCATCACTACCGAGAATTTGATTCGGTTTACCGTTGAAACAGTGAGTAATAATATCGCCGCGTGTTAAGAGATCGGCAATTTCATCAATATTGGGTGGGTTATTACCGATATGTACCATAAGTGGCAGTCGATGTTTTTTCTGCATTTGTTTCGCTTTAAGCAGCGGTTCAATACCGTTATCACCAACAACACTTTTACTCATGCGAGCCTTCATACCAACGACAAAACCCTCATGGCGCTCAATCGCTTGCTGAAAACAGGTTTCATCAATATTCTTCATATCTGATAACTCATTTTGCGCGATAATACCGATACGAGAGATATTTAATAATGAAAAGACGTTGGTTTGGGCTTTTTGGGTTAATTGATAAAATTTGTCGATATCATCAGCACCAACACTGCCTGCATCAACTAATGAAGTAACACCTCCTGCAGCACCGGCTAAATCTGGTTGATCGAAATAGATAGGAGACTCAACAAAACAGTGAGCATGTGAATCAATCCATCCGGCACTGACGTAGATTTTTCCTTTCAGATCAATCCATTTTTCAGCTTGTTGGTTGCAGGCCAACTCAGGGCCTGCAGCTTCGATTTTTCCATCTTTAATAAGAATATCAATGTGTGTTCCATCGATACGTTTACCCTGTTTGATGATTAGAGAATACATAGTTACCTTCTTTTTTATCATGAGGTTAGGCTGCAAGAGGGAAGAAATACCCAAATAGCATCGCCCCTAAAATTGCGCCACCTGCGACGGGTTTTTGCCATACATAGAAGATCAATGAACCAATTAGTGACCCAATACCAATTGGTATCGATGCAGCCATAGCGGCGAGGATAATCAAAGGCCCTAAGAAGCGACCTGAGGTATTACCAGCCCCCATCATGATGTCTGCACCAAAGGTGGAGTTGGCTTGTGCAATGGTAAATTTACGCGCAAAGATAATGATCAGGCCGATAATTAAACCAAGCACTAAACCTGTGACCAGTGAGATCCAGAAATTGGTAACTAAAATATCCCATCCGGCGGCAAGGAACAGTGCAGGAACACCGAGGCCTATCCCTGTTTGTAGTGCACCGCCAATATCTAAAATACCAACCAATGAACCTTCGATAATACGAGCAAATAGGAAGCTGGCACCAAATGCGGCGACCGCACCGTAAACCCCCGTATCTAAGCCGGCTTTTAACATTGCCACGAACGCAACTTCGTTAAATGCCCCGAACCCATAAACAACATACATATGAGTACCGGCAAAAATTCCAGCAGATAACAGTCCGACAAAGATTGGGAAGGACCACTCCGCGTACCAAAAATCTTGTTTGTTAATTTCAGTTGTCATGATTATTTCCCGCTCAATAGTCCATGGATGTATTCAAGCCACAGAGGTTTATCCAGATGGAAAGAGGTGATCATCTTCAAGTCAAATTCACGGAAGAAGCCACTCAAAACAAACAGCAATACGACAGTGATCATCATTGTGCGTGTCACACGGTTCCAGCCGTTATCATCAACGCCTTTACCGATCAGGATACCGAGGACTAAACCTGGGATAGCATTTCCCATAATCAGCTGAGCACAACCACCGAAAAGGGTTGCCCAGAAGCCAGAGCGTCGACCTGCATCCATAGCGGCTAGCCAGAAAATCACAGGCATCACTGTGTTAACCAACAGGTTTGCCGCAGGAACTAACACATTAATTGCGGTTGTTTGCAGCGCAGCAGGAACAGCAGAAGCGGTCGTATTTAAGAACGCGACGACTAAGGCCCCGATCACGGTACAGGCAATCGCCATTTTTTTCGGGTTATGCAGTGTTTCAGCCACATTACGATTTTTGGATAATAAAGCGGCTGCCCCCCAGTTAGGAATAATGCGGTGATCAACGTCTTGTGTGAATGCACCCGCGGCCACGGATGATGCCCATGCGTTGAAAAAGAATCCTAAACCGAATGAGAAGTGAGATGCGGGATCTCCTTCACAGGCATTAAGTTCCCCAAGTGTACGGAATGCCCCCATTCCTTGCACTGTAGGGGCATGGAACATACGAGCAGCCCCTGCACCAAGGCCAAAGCCACATAGGCCGCCGATGATGAGGGACATACCCAATATTTCTAAGAAAGATGCAGTTTCACTCATAGAAATGCCTCCAGACCTGAATTGTTTTTATTGTTCTGTAAATGGTATTTCGTTGACAGAAAGTAGGGTGACATCTAGCGAAACGTCGAGCACCACACGGAAATGTTCACGTTTACGCGGCAGAAAGACGAAAAGAAATTTTTCTGTCCGCGAGTGCGAGTGTGCACTTACAACGGCAACATCCTTAGGTTCGATTCGCAGGATTATGTCATTGCTCTCTTTTAGTACCGTGCGTTGAACCGAGTTCAGTGCATCAGCGATCGCTTTTTGCTTGCTGTCACCTTGCCCCGAGACTCGCACAACCGTTTCGATAGATTTCTTCATTACGCGTCGCCGTATTTTTTGATATAAGCTTTAACCAAGCGCTCACCTAATTCTTCTTTATCCATAAAACCGAAACCTAATACAGTGCAGCCTTCTGCAATGGCGGTTTCTCCTTCTTCAATTGAACGCATACCGTAACGTGCTTTGTAGCCATATTTGGTTTGTGCAGTGATGGCTCCAGCGCCGCCACTACCACAAAACGAGATCCCCAAATCAGCGTGTTCGGCATTCATGACATCACCTAGCTTCATATCAGCGGCAACGCCAGGTACAACAATCGCTTTGCCACCTGCTGCCTCTACACCTGCGGCAACTTTTTGGCCTTTCCCTAAACGATCTCCGATAGCAACAACAACTTGTTTCATAGTGATATTCCCCAAAAATTAATCATTCGAACGGATAACTTCAAAGTGAACAGAGAGTAAAAATGTCTCTTCTGGCGCTAATCCAGGAAGTGCATCGACAACACGTTGTGATAATGCTATCGAGTGCGCCGAAATCTCATCGAACAAACTGATATCGACTTCTGGTAACGCTTCACCCGTTTTTGCTCTCGCAACCATGGCTCTCAGATGAGACTCCAACATCTGTTGTTGTACATCGGTGGTGTAGCAATCTTCTTGTTGAAGCCAGCCACTAATGATGACCAACAGCTCCTGTGTTACTTCATCGATATCGAGGTTATCTTCCGACATCTTGAAAACGACAACTGATTCACTCATAACTGTTTAAAATCCAAGGTAATAATGCAATTAAACCGCTTTGTTCCTTCATGATGAATACCTTAGTCGGTTCTATAGGAGTTGTGCAGACATTGAATTTCCACTTGTAAGTGGAAATAAATTGGAAGGGAAAATAAGTGTAATGCGTATAAAAATTAAACCAACCGGAAATAAAATGGAAAATAACTCAATATTGGAGTGTCTAAAATAAGCATAACTAAGTAATTTATTTATTAAATCTTTTGAAATTCAAATTATTAGCAATGTAATGATAGAACTGGAAAGGCGAAATAGCCGCTGTAAATAAAGTGGAAATCGAAAAGTGGAAATAGGTATAAAAGGGAACTGAGCATTTCCACTTAGAGAGGTTAGCCCTGAAACAGGCGATTTTTGGTGAAAAACAAAATAACAGAATTGCGGTTATGATCACGCAAAATAGTCGATTCTTCCCTTTTCCGCTAACAAGTGGAAGCGAGCGATGATCTACGTTAAAAGTTGCTGTAACCACAAAGATGTTGAACTCATTTCAGGCAACCGGAGGCCCTTGTGATTCGAGAGTAGGAAGCTACCGTTTTATCACACTGAATTTTTGCCTATCGTTTAATACGCAGTGAGTTAGGCAAAGTGATTGATAAATCGAGCAAACCACTAGATACGCGCCAGACTGTCTTTCGCGATCACTTGGAATTCATTGAAATTTTTAACCGTAATCAGCCTACGGGTGGTTTTCTCTTTTACGAAGGTAACGAAAAGATCATAAATCGCCATAGCCTCCTCATAGTCAGCCTTGCTAATCGCCAATAGGAAAACCACATAGGCGTTTTCTTTCGTCTCTTTGTTCCATTCAATACCTTTAGGGGCAACAATCGTCACGACAACCGTTTTATTTGCCAATAATCCCAGTGAATGAGGAAGCGCAATTCCTTCGCCTAATAATGTAGAAACAATCGATTCGCGCTCTTGTAATGATGGATAAAAATCCGCAGTCACATAGCCATCTTGTTGTAATTTATGGCAAACCGTTTGAAATAATGTTTCTTGGCTGATTTTGTCATTAATCACCATAAAGTAGCGTTCATCAAAGAAGCGCTCAATAATATAGGGGCGGGTTTGATCTATCATGGCTAATTTGCCGATCTGCTCTAGTTGATAAGGCGTCGGAAATGGCGCTATCTTGATCACGGGTTTATTTTTTTCAGAAATACGAACGGTGGTGATCACAAAGTCTTCTTCGACTTCATCTAATGACTCATATTCTTGTAGAGTTAACCCTCGGCTAAATTTGAGTTGTGGAAACTCACGCATGATTTTTGATTCAACGACTCGAAATGTGGAATTTCCCGCATCGGTGACAACTAGCACTTCTGTCTGGCGAATAGAGCCGGCACCATAATTCCTTTCCAAACTAACACCAATGTGAACGGCAAGGTAACCAAGCTCATCTTCATTGATTGGATAAGGAAGTAATTGCTTACTTGCACTGGTCAGTGCACTGAGCGTGACATCATAGGCGAAAGGATAATATTGCTTGATATCACTTAACAAAGGGTTAGGGGTAATAATGTGATATTGCAGACGTGTCATCAGGGCCGCAATATGGGTATTGAGATCCTTTTTGAGTTTCTCATCATCACGTAAGTCATAATTATATAATTCATTAATATAATTAAGAATATATTCAACCAATTCATGATGATGATGATTTTTTTGTTGAGTAATATCTTGGTGGCCAATGCGCTGTGCGATGATTTGATCATGCAGATAGCTGAGTTCTGCACTTGATAGATCACTGCCAAGAAAATAAATAAGCCCTTTCGAAACTTCTTCACAGGCTTTACGTAGCGTCTCTTCACTATCATGATCTTTAACGACAGATGTGAGTTCATGGCCTCGAGTGATCCGCAAAATAGTGACAGCGCAATTAAATACCAGATATAGATGCCCTTCATTACTTAAACGAACATCAAAACGGTTCATACTGTTATGGAGAACTTTATCGATATAGGTCAAATCAAGGTTATCTAAACATTCAGGCTGGAAAATGGATAAGTCTTGATTAATTTGCTGTGAAAAGCGGCGCCATAGGGTTTCGGTCATGCAAGCTCGGATGGCCCACTCACTACCGTTAAGACGGATCCCTTGATGTGGAATGCTTTCTAATAAGATCTGGTATTTTTGTAGATGCTCTCTGACAACACTCATATCTTGCTGTAGCGTTCCACGGCTAATAAACCACTCTTCCGCGATATCGTCCAATTTTACGGGTAAAGAGAGCATCAATAGTTTTAGCAATAACGCATCAACACGCTCTTTACTGGTACGAGGAATACTATTTTCGACTTGGTTTTGCTGGGTAAGTTTAGCAAAAAGCGCTTCATCATCGACTTTTAAACGGTAACCATGGCCTCGCTCATAGAGGATATGAGCGCTGTAATTTTGTATGAGTGCATTTATCTCATTAATGTCAGAGCGAATTGTTCGGGTTGATACCGAAAAACGCTTAGCTAGCTCATCTTGAGGCACTACCTCATCAAGGATACTTGCAAAAATTTGATTGAGTCGCTGTTGAGTGAATAAAGCCACGAAAATACCTTCTCGACCTAAAACCATAAGCTTAATAGCCAAAATAGTTCTTTTATTTTGGCTGACTATGGATTGGACTCTATCATAAGCCTATCAACATACCGAGTATGGCAGATCATAAATTTGAGAATATCTTCGCAAAAACCGAGAGATTTTAAGAAATAGTGCACTTTTTGTATGGGCCAAAAAGGTCATTTGGCCCATTGAAGATCATGCACCGAGGTCAATGAGTAAAGCGCGCATTGATTTTGATGATGAGAGTGTTAGTGCATTTTCATTTTGAATAAATACACCATCATTACAACTCATTTCTATGGTTTCGCCATTTTCTGCTTGGAGAGTCGCTCCTCCACGAATGGATTGGAGATAAGCATTTTTCCCCTTAAGCTTAATATGTTGAGCACTTTCAGGCGTAATATTGAGCTGTGTAATCCAAATTTGTTGACGTAATTGAATGCTCTCATTTTCGCCATCAGGTGAAGCAACTAACATATTACTATCAGGCGGTAATTGAATTTTTTGGGCCGGATAGTACTCTTGCTGTGGGCAAGCATTTAGCCATAACTGCAAACGAGTTAACGGCTTATATGGACACATATTATGTTCACTGTAACTTAAATCAGGACGGGGTGAGAAACGAATACACTCGCCTTCACTTACATTGATTTTATTACCTAAACTATCGCGATATTCGGCACTTCCTTGTAGTATAAAGTTAAGAATATCGACATGTGGGTAGCTTTTAGGCTGAAACGCACTTTCAGGTGCAATAACTTCCTGATTGAGTACTCTTAGTGTCTTAAACCCCATAAAATCAGGGTCAAAATAATGGCCGAAGGAAAACGCATAACGTGCCTGTAACCAGCCATAGTCAGCCTTTCCACAGTGCTTAACTGCCCTTAATGTCATCATGGTGGCTAACCCTCCTTCGCTCGACAAAAATACACAAAAATTGATAAATTTATAGAGTTATCATAAATAGCTGGACGTTGAATTGTTAGCCAGTTAATCTGTTTACTTCATTCAAATTTCCTGAAAGAGATATCCCATGAGTAAAGAGAGAGCATTAACACTTGAATCATTAAGGGTGATGGATGCAATCGACCGGCGTGGTAGCTTTGCTGCTGCTGCTGACGAATTGGGCCGAGTGCCCTCAGCACTCAGTTATACCATGCAAAAGTTAGAAGAAGAGTTGGATGTTATTCTATTTGATCGTTCAGGACATAGAACAAAATTTACGAATGTCGGTAGGATGTTGTTAGAACGAGGTCGAGTATTACTTGAAGCCGCAGAAAAATTGACATCCGATGCAGAAGCGCTCGCTAAAGGTTGGGAAACTCACCTTACCATTGTTTGTGAAGCATTAGTTCCTGCGTATTACTTATTCCCGTTAGTGGATAAATTAGCTGAAAAATCCGAAACGCAACTTTCTATTTTAACTGAAGTACTTGCAGGGGCGTGGGAACGGCTAGAAAGTGGAAAGGCGGATATTGTTATCGCACCGGATATGCACTTTCGTTCCTCCTCCGAGATAAACTCTAAGTCGTTATACAGCGTTAACCATGTCTATGTTACTAGCCCTGATCACCCGATCCACCAAGAGCCAGAGCCGCTGTCAGATACGACACGTATTAAATATCGAGGTATTGCGGTGGCCGATACCGCACGTGAACGACCAGTTATTACAGTACAGTTATTAGATAAACAGCAAAGATTAACGGTCTCCACTATTGAAGATAAGCGTAGTGCGCTATTAGCAGGGTTAGGTGTAGCAACGATGCCATATCCAATGGTAGAGCAAGATATTCGTGAAGGGCGCTTGCGTGTAGTCAGTGCAGAATATAGCCATCAGACGAATATTATTATGGCGTGGCGCAGAGACAGTATGGGTGAAGCAAAATCGTGGTGCTTACGAGAAATACCTAAATTATTTGCTAATAAATAAAGAGTAAAAAAGCACCTCTATATAGCACTATAGAGGTGCAACCAAATTCGGTTATCAATTTATCAAGTAAAGGTTAATGATGAAAAAGCAACTTTTACCATTTTCTATTCAATAAATGGTCAATACTAAATTTACCAGGGCCTGTGACTGCCAGTAATAAAAAGCCACCTGCAATAGTCATGTTCTTCATAAACATCAAACTATTTGGCTCTACACTGAAATTAATGTGGAAGAGCAGGGATGTTAATACACAAAAAACAGCAGTAAAAATAGCCACTGTTCTGGTGAGAAAACCAAAAAGCACAGCAAGCCCGCCACCCAGTTCTAATAAAATAGTCAGGGGAAGTAAAAAGCCGGGAACACCCATCGCTTGCATATATTGTTGAGTGCCTGCATAAGCGTCACCTAACTTACCATACCCAGCAACAATAAACAGAATCGGCATCATAATGCGGGCAAGTAATAGCACGCTATTTTCTAAATTTTTCATTAAGATTCTCCAGCTAACTAGGTCAGCAAGTGTCAATAAAATGAGATACACATCGCGATATAAATTATTTTTTTAGCATTAAATGACAAGAAATCACCTAACGACGCTATGGTAGTGATTTGCTGGTTCAATAAAAAGCAAAGGTTATTAACAAAGATGGACAAAAATATTGAATAATGGCAGGGAGAGGAAACCTGAAATGGTCAGATTTCAGGTTTGGAGCAGAGTAGGTTATTTTTTACCCGTATTAACAACGCTTTGGAGGGTTCGCACTAAACTCCAAGCGGCAATCGCTTTTTTGCCTAGGGAAAAAATACGCTGAGGCCGTTTAATGGTATAAAGAGAAATAAGACCGGCAGCGGCAACAAAAATAGGCCGGAAGGTGACAAAGATTTGCCATGAGCGATCGTAAGGCTCTGTCATCTGTAACCAATCTTTGGAAGCCGCAGAGAGTTCAGAACGCTGTTGCTCAATTTGTTTGATTAAACGCTGTTTCTTTTTAACCAATAATAGGCGCTTGCTTTTATTCATCTTTTGACCCCATTAACGCTTTAGAATCTTCCTTTAACTGCTCTCGAGTTGCGCCGAGTAAGGTCGATTGTCTCGCTTTTTTTAGGGTCCAAATTGCGCCAATAATAGCGAGTAATATTAAAACGCCTGTAGTAATCGCAAGGGCTTGATAGCGATAAATAGGATCAACTGACCAAAAGATCAAACCAATGAGGCACATTAGACCAAAGGCAGTAAAAAGTAGGGTGATACCCGCCATTAAAATGAGTTGAATAAGAGTGGTTTTTTCTTCCTCTAATTCAACTGCGATTAATTGGATCCGAGTTTCCACCATTTGCACGGCGATACCGGCGATGCGTTGTAAGGTATTAAGGACCCCTTTTCCGGGGCCCTGACGCTCTTGTTGTTCCATAAAAATTAACGCTTAGCGAGTAATACGCCAAGAACGACGCCAACAGCAGCACCGATACCGATGCCAGTCCACGGATTTTCGCGCACATAATTATCCGCACGACCCGCGATTTCTTTTGTTTGCTCGGTGATTTTATCACCCGCGTTGCTCAGTTTGGCGCGTGAAGCGTGTAAGGCATCTTGAGCTTTTTGCTTCAGGCTGTCTATTTCTTCTTTCGATTTGTTTCCAGTATCGTTTAGCATCGCTTCGAGAGAGTCAGCCAGTGCTTTTAGTTCTGCGCGTAGATCTTCTGATGAGTTATTCGATGACATATGGAACCTCCTATCAATAGAAAAATATAGTTAGCAGCTTTAACAATAGCTATTTTTACAGTAAGTGCAATGAGGAGAGGGGGAATTATTGATTAAATTAATGTAAAAGAATGTTTTATTTCAAGTAAGAGAGAATAATATTATGTTTATGTTAAATAAAAAACGAATTTATATCCAAGATGGATGCTCTAATAAAGATGTATTTACTGTCAGAGAGAATAAACGAGAGGCGTAATTTGCCTCTCGCCTCGTGATGTGATCAGTTAACTTTTTTCGTGGAAAGTTTTTTCTTAATGACGACGGCAATACTTCCGATAAGACCAATGATAAGTAGGCCGACAGGGATCAGCATTAACACGTTCATAATATGCTGTTCATACTGTAGAAATATTGGGCTTTTCCCAAAACCAAAACCAATAGCTGTTAAGATTAAGACCCAAAGAAGACCACTTAGCCAGTTAAATATTTGGAAGCGGCCATTCTGTAGCCCTGCTAGACCAGCAATTGTAGGCAGGAGCGTCCTGACAAAAGCTAAAAAGCGACCAATCAATAATGCTGCTAAACCATGGCGATGGAATAAGCCGTAAGCACGTTGATGATAATGCTCAGGAAGATGGGCTAGCCAACCTTTCACCAGTTTCGTGTTGCCAAGCCATCGACCTTGAATATAACCAACCCAGCAACCAAGGCTAGCGCCCGCAGTCAAAATAACAATCGTCAATGGATAACTTAGTGTACCTTTTGCTATGAGAACACCAACGAGGATCAATAAGCTGTCACCTGGTAGGAATGCGGCAGGGAGAACCCCATTCTCAAGAAAAAGAATAGCGAATAACATAAGGTAAATAGCCCAAACCAACGTAGGGTTGGAGAGCGTGACATAGTCTTGATGCCAAAGGGCAAAAAATAATTCTTTAACTAATTCCATTAATGTTTCCTAAACGGCAATAACAGCAACAATTTTATTGTTGGGTAGGGAGACATGGATTATGCGAATACCTAAGTGAAAAGTCATGTTTCCTCAGGCTGTTAGTTCAAAGCCTCTCCACTTTAACAAAACAAAAAATAACTAAACAGCGAATTCTCGTTCTATTTTTAGAATTCATTTAAGTTTTGCGGAAAAACGCAATCTTCTTCCTCACGTTTTTTCTACAATAAATGGTGTGAAAATGGGCTTTACCAAGATGTTTCTTGACAAAAATGGTAAAAAAAGGTGTTTCCTTATTCAATAGTCTTTAAATATTTTTACTCAAATTATACCTATGGATTATTGATTTTTAGGACTAATTACCCTAATTTATCAGTCATAGCAAAGGGGAGTAACTTCTTCTTGTCGGTTTATCGTCATTACGGTGCTCATCATATTGCACCCGGTAGCCGAGCACCACAATTTCCTAACCTAGGATTATTGTGTTGTAAGTGAGACCTTGCCAGAAGGCAAGGTTTGCTCATCGTTTACAACCAAAAGATAGTCACTCTAGGTTAAAAACAGTTAAGCGGCTGATGCCTTCTGAGGTGTCAGCCGTTTTTTTGTAATTAAGGAAATTATATGCACTCTGTTGGTAGCCCTATTTTATGGGGAAGTTTCGCGGTTATCATTCTCATAATGTTGCTTGTTGACCTATTATGGCAAGGCAAACATAAAGACCAAGTTATGTCGATGAAACAAGCGGCGATTTGGAGCACGGTGTGGGTGACGCTAGCATTGATGTTTGCTGGGGGATTTTGGTGGTATCTCAAAGATACGGTAAGCCTTGAATTTGCTAATAGCCAAACAACGGCTTTCTTAACGGGTTATGTATTAGAGAAAGCTTTAGCGGTTGATAACGTATTTGTGTGGTTAATGTTGTTCAGCTATTTTGCGATCCCAGCGAACCTACAAAGACGTGTTTTAGTTTATGGGGTACTCGGTGCGATTATACTGCGTACCATTATGATCTTTGCAGGCAGTTGGCTCGTATCTCAATTTAGTTGGATTCTTTACATTTTTGGCCTGTTCCTTCTCTTTACAGGTATCAAAATGGCTTTTACAAAGGAAGATGACTCTCCAATTACCGATAAGCCCTTGGTAAAGTGGGTTCGTTCTCATTTACGCATGACTGATGAATTACACGGTGAAAAGTTTTTCATTAAACGAAATGGGTTACTTTTTGCTACACCACTTTTTTTAGTCTTGATCCTTGTTGAAATCAGCGATGTGATTTTTGCGGTAGATAGCATTCCCGCTATTTTTGCTGTCACCACGGATCCGTTTATCGTATTAACCTCAAATCTTTTTGCTATTTTAGGCTTACGTGCAATGTATTTCCTACTGGCTGGGGTCGCTGAAAAATTCACTATGCTTAAGTACGGTTTGGCGGTGATTTTGACCTTTATCGGTGTGAAAATGCTTTTAATGGATATTTATCACATTCCAACGATCATCTCTTTGGGGACGGTTGCAACAATTTTAGTCGCCACTTTAGTGATTAATGTTATCGTTAATAAAAGAAACGCTTCTAACGGCTAATCTTTCACTGCTTAATTAACTCAAGCACTCGGCATAAAAACCGAGTGCTTTTTCTCTTTAACAGACTGAAAAATATCATAGATTTCTTAGTTTCCTATCCTACTATAAGAAACAAAATACAATTAGGATCACAGATATGTAAATATATTGTTAAAATAAAAAAATTATTGTCTATATTTAAAATAATCGCCTTTCCATAAGGTATTTATTCCTTATACTGGCAGAGCAAACACATTTAATTCCTAATAAAGATAAATAATGTATGGGTCTCTTATGGAAACAAACAAAACAGGGTTATGGCAGGTTATTACGAGCGGTAGCTTAGTTAAGCAAATACTCGTAGGCCTGATCGCAGGTATTTTATTGGCATGGTTATGGCCATCAGCAGCAAAAAATGTTGGGTTATTGGGCGATTTGTTTGTTAGTGCGCTAAAAGCGGTTGCTCCTATACTCGTTTGGGTACTGGTCATGGCATCCATTGCGAATCATCGCAAAGGGCAAAAAACCAATATCCGTCCTATCTTAGTATTGTATATATTAGGTACGTTCTTCGCGGCGTTGGTAGCCGTTATTGGTTCTTTTATATTCCCATCCAGACTGGTATTAGCACTCGGTGATACTCAGTTAACACCTCCTGGAAATATTGCAGAAGTGCTTAAAGGCTTGTTAGTGAATATTTTTGCTAACCCAGTCGATGCATTGATCAAGGGGAACTATATCGGGATCCTCGCATGGGCGATTGGTTTAGGTATCGCTTTACGCCATGCTAGCGAGACGACTAAGAACCTGATTCAAGACTTCTCAGAAAGTGTGACACAGCTTGTTAGAGTGGTGATCCGCTTAGCGCCTCTTGGGATTTTTGGTCTCGTTTCTTCAACAATCGCAATAACAGGTTTTGCAACATTAAAAGGCTACTTCCATGTTCTCGCTGTGCTTATTGGTTGTATGCTGATTGTGGCATTAGTTGTTAACCCTCTGATTGTATATTGGAAAATTAAACGTAATCCGTATCCACTCGTTTTCGCATGTTTACGTGAAAGTGGTGTAACCGCCTTCTTTACGCGTAGCTCTGCTGCAAACATTCCAGTGAATATGGGGATGTGTCGTCGCATGAATTTGCATGAAGATACCTACTCGGTTTCTATTCCTCTGGGTGCGACGATCAATATGGGCGGGGCTGCGGTTACCATTACAGTACTGACCTTAGCGGCAGTGCATACTTTAGGGATCCCTGTTGATATTCCGACAGCGCTCTTACTGAGTGTGGTTGCTGCGGTTTGCGCATGTGGTGCTTCTGGTGTTGCGGGTGGCTCCTTACTGCTCATTCCATTAGCCTGTAACATGTTTGGTATTTCGAACGAAATCGCTATGCAAGTAGTTGCTGTTGGGGTGATGATTGGTGTGCTGCAAGATTCAGCAGAAACAGCACTTAACTCTTCGACTGATGTACTATTTACAGCAGCGGTTTGCCTTGCTGAAGATGAGAAATTGGCTGATCCTACAGCGCAATTATCACAAAAAGACTAGTTTAGTCTCGATAAATATCCATAGAAAAACCCGCTGACGGATAGCGGGTTTTTTTATAGGTTAGCATTATAAATATGGCGCTTTTTATAGCTGATAGGCTACTTTCATTCCCTGTTCAATTGCTCTTCTTGCATCAAGCTCAGCAGCGACATCAGCGCCACCAATGACGTGAGCTTGAATCCCATGCTCTGCGAGAGGCTCTTTTAATGGGTGATATGGCTCTTGGCCTGCACAAAGAATGACATTATCGACGGGGAGGCAATGTATTTTATCTTGATAGCGAATATGCAAGCCATCATCATCAACTCGCATATATTCAACACCATTAAACATCTGCACGCCACGCTTCATGAGTGATAAACGATGAACCCAGCCTGTGGTTTTACCTAGCCCAGCGCCAACTTTACTGTTTTTGCGTTGTAACAAATAGAGTTGGCGAGAAGAGG
The DNA here is from genome assembly GCF_028477945.1 of Providencia sp. PROV261. NCBI lineage: Bacteria > Pseudomonadati > Pseudomonadota > Gammaproteobacteria > Enterobacterales > Morganellaceae > Providencia > Providencia sp. PROV261. The sequence continues at coordinate 89,501 of NZ_JAMPMC010000020.1, forward strand.
GGATAGGATGAGGAGATTGGCTCAATATTCCTCCGGTCGAATTGATGCTGGTATCAATATTCCACTCTTGATTAAATAACGATATATTCAAACTGCTGCTTGGGCCTTTTTGGCTTAAAAACTCAGCAATATCAAAGCCAATTCCCCCGGCACCAATGATAGCAGCCGAACGGCCTACCAAGCGCTTTCCAGTTAGTACATCAATATAGGAGAGTACCTTCTGGTGTTCACGCCCTTCTAGATTAATGGTTCTGGGCACAACCCCCGTTGCAATAACAACTTCATCGTAAGCAATAAGGTCACGAATATGCGCTTGATGTTCAAGCTTGACTTCAATATTTAGAATTTCCAGTTGGCGGCAGAAATAGCGGATTGTTTCGTGGAACTCCTCTTTTCCGGGGATCTGTTTAGCCATATTAAATTGGCCACCAATTTGATTGGCTTTTTCAAATAAAGTCACTTTATGACCGCGCTTGGCTGCATAAATGGCACAAGAGAGTCCGGCAGGGCCTGCACCAACAATGGCTACTGTTTTTATTTGTGTCGCCTGTTCATCGGGATAATTCAATTCTTTTACGGCCCGAGGATTCACTAGGCAGGTAGCGAGCTTGCCATTAAAAATTTGATCAAGGCAGGCTTGATTGCAGCCAATGCAAGTATTGATTTCATCAGCACGATTTTCTTGTGCTTTCCGAACAAATGCTTCGTCGGCAAGGAATGGGCGAGCCATCGATACCATATCCGCTTGACCTGAACTAATGATCCGTTCGGCAACAAAGGGATCGTTGATCCTATTCGTTGTGATCAAAGGAATGGTGACTTTTCCCATTAATTTTTCTGTTACCCAGCTAAATGCATGACGTGGTACTTGTGTTGCAATAGTTGGGATCCTCGCTTCATGCCAACCAATACCTGTGTTGATCATTGTTGCGCCAGCTTGCTCAATCGCTTTCGCTAAATATTCAATTTCTTCCCAGTTGGAACCTTCCTCTACGAGATCTAACATTGAGAGGCGATAAATAATGATAAAGTTTTCACCCACTGCCTGACGGATTTTACTGACAATTTCGAGAGGGAAGCGGATCCTATTATCGTAACTTCCTCCCCATTCATCAGTTCTATGGTTTGTGCGCTTAGCGATAAATTGATTAATAAGGTAGCCTTCTGAGCCCATTATTTCGACGCCATCATAGCCTGCTTGCTGTGCGAGTTTTGCTGTGGTGACAAAATCATTAATCGTTTTATTAATTTGTTCTGTTGTGAGAGCGTTGGGGGTAAATGGAATGATCTCAGCTTGGATGGCACTAGGGGCAACAATATGAGGATGAAAACCATAACGACCCGCATGTAAGATCTGCAAAGCAATTTTACCGTCAGCGCTGTGTACTGCTTGGGTGATTTCTTGGTGAAAAGGCAACTGTTCCGGAGTATTGAGCACCGCGCCATGAGCGGTTAAGGCACCTTCTTTATTTGGTGCGATCCCTCCTGTAATTATTAAGCTAACACCATTTTCTGCGCGTAACCGATAAAAATGAGCCAAACGCTGGCTTCCTTCCGGATGTTCTTCAAGCCCCGTATGCATGGAACCCATTAAAATACGGTTTTTTAGTACTGTGTGCCCCAAATTCAGTGGGGTAAAAAGATGTGGAAAATTGCTCATATTTTTGCTCCCCTGCGGGGTTTTATTAACAGGTCAGATGAGTTAACTCTAGCGCAATGATGGGGACAATAGAAAAATATGTTAAAAAAATGTGATATTTATCATATGATTTATTGGTAAATTGCAGGTAGTCTAGGTCGGCACAGGCGATTTTATTTTTTTGTCATAATTGGCGTGTAAAACAGGGTGGCTATTAGGGAACTTAACCAGTAAAGCTATTTTACCATTGTACGAAAAAGGATGGTTACGATGAAAACGATTTGCGAGGCTATAGAACTTGAAGGGGGCTTTGTAAAACTGGAGCTGCTGTCCCACCAATATGACTCTGAGTTTATGGAAATTATTCAACGAGATAGTTTACATAAACTATGGTATACCTCAGTACCTGAACCAGAAAACCTTGCTAAAGATGTTGAACGGCGTTTAAAGCTATATCAGCAACAAGAAATGTTACCCTTTGCAGTGATGAATAAAAAATCAGGTAAAGCTGTTGGGATGACCGCCTACAATAAAATTGACCAAGAGACTCGTCGAGTTGAAATTGGTGCAACCTGGTATAGTCGAGAAGTTCAACGAACTGCAATTAATACAGAAGCGAAATTCTTGTTACTCCAACACGCGTTTGAAACCTTATCTTGCGTTGCCGTGGAATTTAGAACTCATTTTTTAAATCAGCAAAGTCGAAGGGCGATAGAGAGACTGGGCGCTAAACTTGACGGGGTACTAAGAAGTCATATGTATACTCGTACTGGTGAATTACGGGATACCTGCGTATACAGTATTATTGCGTCAGAGTGGCCATCGATAAAACACCATCTACAGTGGCAATTGGAGAAACCTCGCTAGTAGCCATTCGCTGAGTTTATAAAAAATAAGTCTCTGTGATTAATCAATAAGAGAGGTTGGTTAATCGGTGCTGTTTTCTGTTTAAGAAATAGTCATTATCAATTAAATCGTTTGATTTTTATATAGTTAGACTAATTTTTTTGATTTTTTATGCATAGCATTTGGTTGTTATCAGTGCTGAGTTGTAAAAATACTTGTTTAAAAGGCAGAGGGAAGAGGGATAAATGCGGCTCTTTGAACAAGAGTTATCATTTTGAGTAATGATATCTTGCTGAATGATAAAGTAGAAAATGGAATTGCGTAGAAAATCACCATACAGTTTTGAAAGACTAGACCTGAGAGAAAACAGCACGTATAATCGCTTCCACTTTGGCCCCTTAGCTCAGTTGGTTAGAGCAGTCGACTCATAATCGATTGGTCGCTGGTTCAAGTCCAGCAGGGGCCACCAAATTTTAGCTGTTAAATCAGTACATTAAGCCACTTCTTAGTAAGTGGCTTTTTTGTTTCCACCCTATTCCTTTAGTTCAAGAAATCTCTTCACTGAAGTTCTCCCTATCTATTGAGAATAATGAATTTAAACTATTCGCTTCAAGATTAATTAGGTATCCGTTCCAGTTAAGGACCTAATGATAAAAGTATTTCTTTATGCTGCTAATGGGAGTTTGACTTCTACAAGATATGGTTTATTTTTATTTAATTGTCATATATAGACTATCTATTTAAGGTTGGTTGAGTAATATTTATTTTTAAATGAGAAAGAAGTATTCCCATAATCATTAAAACTATTCCTTTATGAGTGTTTAATTAATTATAAAAATCACCATTGAGAATGTTCTTAATAGTGATCAGATTGATGGATTTTATAGGTGTTTCGTGATGACAACTTTGTTGTATGTTTAATCATGCACATTGGTTTAAAGAAAATCCCCTCATAAAAATCACGATTAATTTTAAAAAGCATATATCTGTTAAGATTTTAAATTATATTATTAATAAAAATTTAAAGTGAGAAAGAAATATTTTTATATAAAGAAGTGTTTTTCTTGTTAATTGGTCTAATTTTTTATAATTAATGGAATTTAAAAATATATTATGGCATTTATGTGGTGTTTAAATCTATTTAGTTATCCTTTATTGCGTTTTTGTAGGCTGTAATTGTAGGTTTTCGTATTTTTATAGTTGTTTTTACTTATGTGGTTATTGTTCTATGGTGAGATTAGTCTTAAATGGTGTTTTTTTATTTTTTTGAAATCTTTTGTAATAAGTTTGTTTTAATTTATTCTGACTTATTAAGTTCATGATTATTAATGAGTATTTTTAATTTTATAATTTAACCATTACAACTTTAAAGGGTTTTTGGGGAATTTTAAGCTATTGAATATTTAAAATTGCTGGAATATTATTAATCCCGAATTAGGTGTAACGACGATTGAAATATATTGTTTAAATTTAGTTTGCACATAAATGTATATAAAGTGTTGTCCTCCCAGGTTTTACTTTAATATGGTTGTTGTGCACTCTGAAGTTTAATTTTTTGTCCATGTTACTATTTCTACAATTACAATAATTTATTAACGCTTGGTTACTATATTTTGTGTTGTAGAAATAGTTTCTTTTTGAAAATAACTGTAGGAGTTAGGTAAAAAGCTCCTTAATGTTAAAGCGCCTACCTTAATCATACAATCATAATCTTATCAAGTTGACAAAAGCGAACTGAGAATGAGTGATTTTATATGTTCGTTATCGGTCGGTATATTTTTACAGCTATAAATATTTGAACGTTTCGATAAATAAATTGTTTTTGATAGCGACTATCTATTTGAATTGCTACCTTGGCGGTATTATTGTTTTCACACAGAAGGAAATGGTGCGATTGTCGTGATATAGCTAATTTAGCAACTTGAACTAGGGAACGAGTATTTCATTACTCAACAGAGGATATTGATAACATATCAGGTTCACGTAATCTCAGTGCTGAATTTTAACTTGGGGTCACTTAACGGGGTCTAGGCTAAAATAACACTGTATCTAAAGCTATCAATGCGTTAATCAACCATAGATGAATAGCAGGCAGTTCAAGTGAAAGCCTAAAGGCATTCACAATAAGCCTCACCGATGAATAAAAAAATCAGCCGGTTGCAAGCACACAATACAATTCAAGAAAGCTACCGCACTGCTGATACTAGACCTTCTGTATAATTCGCGATAGCTCAAGTGCTGTGGGCAAATTTTATTGACCATGACAATTTTGAGAGAAAACCACTTTCCAATATTTCCTCATAAGACAAAATGAGCTTACTGAAAATGGATAGAGTCATACGTTATCATTAATGTGAAGAAAACCTCGACTTATCAAAAGTAAGAAAATTATTATTTTATAACTTAAATTATGACTTCGACTGTTTTATAAAGTAAGCAACTAAGGCGAATGAGCATAGGGTGCATAACGCTGCAAAACTAATAAAGGTCAACATTTGTGTCGAATTGACTAAAATATATCCACCAATGGCAGGGCCAATAGCCATTCCACCACCAATTACCAAATTTATGTTATTCATGAGCCTACCGCTGGTATCAAGCTGGGAGACCGCTCCCATAATAAAAGGTAAGACAAATGTCCATGTGAATTTAAACAATAAGGCGGCAACAATAAACCGTATTACGGTAGGTGAACCAATCAATAACAAGATACTTGCCATTAATAATCCATATCCTAAAAACACTAATTTATTGGTTTTAAACCGATTAGAAACAGTTGCCGCAATCACCGCACCAACCATACCTAAAATGGTGGCGATCGCTAAAATCTGACCATTCTCTTCAGCATCTAGCCCGCTATTTTGGCCAAATACACCTATGAATGTCCAAACTTGGCTCAAACAAATATAGAAAATGAGTATCGCAATAATGGCCATCGACTTATTAATAAATGCATTTCGCGGGTGAGTTGATGAGTGATGATGTTGATCTTTTTCCATTATCACATTAGGAAATGCTCGAATTAATGGAAAAAAGATGACCATAAAAGCAGCGAGAATAAAGTAAACGATACGTAATCCGTAGAGTTCAAATAACGGTGGTAAGACAAGTAGTCCAAGTGTACCTAATGCGAGTTGACCTAAAACCCAAAAAGCGTACATGCGGCTCGGGTTTTCTGTTTTTCCGGCACATGAAATACACAGGATCATTAATGTACCACCAGCTAATGATGCTATGACGCGAAAAATTAACAAGGTGATATAGGTGGCCGCGAAAGCAGAGAGTAGGTTACCTATGATAAAAATAATGGCAGAGATAATGGCTATTTTTTGCCAATTAATACGGTTGATCCAATACCAAGCAGGAACAGTTGCAAAGCTCATAGCCCCTAATTCTGCTGAAAAAAGATAACCTATTTTATCGGCCGATAACTGCCATTGAGAGCCCAATTGAGTTGCAACTGCCGGCGCTGTCATCAAAATACCTGGGGCAATGGCCGCAAAAATAATAATTGCGAGTAGTAAACTCAATGAAGATTTTAGGATGACTTTTGGTGGCATGGCATTGACATCTTGTGTGTGCAGCGATTCGTTCATTTAAGCACCTCGTCAATAATAAGCAGTACCTTCGGTGAATGTTAATAAAAAGTTAATAATTACTTGTCGATTTTAGGGTGAAATAACGAAAGGTGACTATCATTCTTAAGAACGAAAAATAGGGCTTTTTTTGTTTTTTAGCGGCAACATCAAGAAATTTGCAGATTATCTGATAGGTTGAATAAACATACATTGGGAAAAGTTAATGGGATTTAAGTTCCCATTAACGTTTAAATAGAGAGGCTGTTTTAGAAATGTTCGCTATGCGATTTTTCTAGCGCGAAGCAGGCTTTTTCTAAGCCCCCTTTGCAGGCCAACTCAAAATAGTAGCGTGCCGCATAAGGAGAAGCATTTTCGACCTCACCTTTTTGCATGAGCCAGCCAAGGTTATATTGTGCATATGCATTGCCCTGTTCTGCTGCACGCATAAACCATTTCTGTGCTTGTTCAATGGAAACAGGAACTCCATCTCCTTGATAGTACATTAAGCCAAGGTTGAGCTGTGCATCTTTATCCCCCAGTTCAGCGCTGGTTTTTGTTTTTTCTGATTCTTCGAGTCGTTGACTTAACAAGTTTATATTATCAATCAAATTAAAATATTCATTTTTTCTTATTTCTAGATATGGGGTTTTATATTGCTTCTTAAAAATATCTAGCACTTAAATTTTATTGTTTAGCGATTTTTATCTCCATTTCGGTAGTTGAATTCCACTTTGAGCAATATCATTAATTTCATTCTAATTTATATTTTTCATCATTTTTTATTGTATTCATGAGTAAATGTCAATAGGTCAGAGGGGGGGCTTTTATTCAAGGATAGTGAATATGAAAAAATAAGTGTTGTAAAGATATTAATAGATAATTTGTATGGTGAGCAGCTATCTTCATAATATGATCTCGAAAATAATAAAGTGAGTGTCATTTAATGATGATTTCTCTAAAGGTGATGAAGTTAGCAATAATGATTTTTTAATTAAGAATAGCTCTGTAAGAATATAAATAAAAAACGTGAAGTGAAAATAAACTTCTGTTTTATTTAATCCTAAACAATTAGTTTGATTAGAACAATATTACAGATATTGCAAAATATTATATCTAAAATTGAAGTGTTAATTAAAATTACCACGCTATTCAATGCATTGATTTTATTGAGTTTATTTTATTTTGTTGGATTGATGGATTTTTCCATATATTTTTTTCGTTAAGTGTTATTACTTAACCTCTGAAAAAATATGAATTTCAGAATTATAAATCTAATTTTAAATCTTTTTGGGATTCTTGTAATATATAATTCTGGTCTAATTTGTATTCTCTTAATAGGAATGTTGAATGTACCAAGCTAATGTGGTTTTTTGTGTTTGAATTACTCATTATTTGGATATTTAACTTATATCAATAACTGCTTGGTAGATATAGCTTTGTTTGATTTTGAGCAGCAGGTACAGTAAATTTATCTGCAACAGAGCAAGGCGTAAATATTTTCGTGCAAGCGGGCTTTAATAAATGAAGTTTGTTGTATCAGGAATTGAGGGCCTAATATGATAGTGGAACATGAAGTGTCAAAAAATATTTTTATGATTGCTGTTGGTAAAGAGATATTTCGTTTAAGGAAAAAGAGAGGGTTAACAGGAAAACAGTTAGCTGAAAAACTAAATGTCTCGCAGCAGCAAATATCTCGATATGAAAGAGGTGTGTGTAATATTAATGTTGATACCCTCTTTGTTATTTTGCATGAATTGGATTGTAGTTTAAGTAATTTCTTTAGTGCTGTTTATCTTAATGTTAATGATACAGAAAAAAAAGTTGGTTCTCATTATATTAATTTGTTTTTACCTCCATCTCCTTACTATAAAGGTGAGGATGCTTTTTCAGTAAAGATGAATAATTTGGTTGGCTAATTATAGTCGGCCAAATAATAAACTATTAAAGATTTATGTTTAACTGAGAATAAAGAAAATACTTTCTGTTCTCAGAAAGTATTTTATTTGTTTTTATTTATTATTTAATAAATAAATTCTATTAATTATTTAACCAAGTGAGCTAATTAATAGCTTACTTTTTTTAGTGTTCATCGTAAAGGCGTAACCAATATGAAAAAGATTCTTTTAGCAACTCTGATTTCTGGCGCAATGAGCGCATCAGCTATGGCTGCTCCAGTCAGCGCAGGTCAAGGTACTGTGACATTCTACGGCTCAATCATTGAAGCCGCATGTGGTATCGCGCCAGAGTCTACAGACCAAACGGTTAACCTAGGTCAGGTAGCATCAGCACAATTAGCCGATGGTGGTACTTCTCGTCCAGTGCCATTCACTATTGAGCTGGTTGACTGTGATACAACCACGCTGACAGACAATACGGCGACCGTCACCTTTACGGGTGGTGTGAATCCTAACTTAGCTGATTCACTGGCTATTCAAGGTCAAGCATCTGGCGCAGGTGTTCAAATTGCAGGTCTGGGTGGTGTACCAGTGAAATTAGATGGCTCTGCTGGAACTGACTTAAAAATTCAAAATGGTGATAACTCACTGCTGTTCTCTGCTTATTTGAAAGGTGATGGCAAAACTATTGTTCCAGGTGAATTTACAGCACTCGCTAACTTCACAATGAGCTACGAGTAATCAGAACACTAGTGTGTTATTCAAAGGAGGGTAAAACCATGGGGTGTCAAGCTGTATTCGGATGGAGTGTATTACTCCTCACTACGAGTTTTACCTCACCTTTGGTGCACGCAGCTGGGCAAGGTGCAGGTACGGTGACTATGAACGGTGAAATCACCGATGCTGCCTGCACAATTGCCATGGAATCACGTGACCAAATCATTGATATGGGTGTGTTGCCGATTGGTACGATCCGTCAAGAAGGCCAAGGCCCCAAACAAGATTTTGAAATTCAATTAGTTAATTGTGATTTAGTCAAACACAGTGATCCGACTCAAACTTGGCGTGCCTTGCGCATGACCTTTGATGGACCTTCCGATAACGGGTTGTTTCAAGTATTTGGTGAAGCGCGCGGCGTAGGGTTACTTATGCAAGATGCACAATCGCGTCAAGTGGTACCGGGGGAAGCATCTCCGGAGCAAGATATTGTACCGCCGAGTATGCGATTAGCTTATCAATTACGGTTAGTCTCTGACTCTCGCCCACTAAGAGCAGGATATTACCAAAGCTTGATCCGTTTTAAAGTCGATTATTACTAATTAAGCCGGTTGAATTTATTTTTCTCTTTATTGTTATTGTGAATGTTCACGAGGGATATTTTTTATGTCTTCACCAAAGGCTACTTATTTTCGCCTTGCATTGCTGTCGCTGTCCATTGCGTTTGCTTTGGGTGAAAGCCAGATAGCATTGGCATCATCTGATGTTATCCAATTCAATATGGATGTATTGGATGTGGAAGACAAAAAAAATATCAATCTAGAACATTTTTCGCGTGCTGGTTATGTGATGCCAGGAACCTATAGCTTAGCGCTTAAGGTCAATGACGATACGTTACCAGAAGTGAAAGTACCATTTTATCCCCCTGAGAATGATCCTCAAGGCAGTGAGCCGTGCTTATCACCCGATATCACTGCCCAATTAGGGCTGACCGCAGACAGCTTGAAAAAGCTGACATGGTGGCACGATGACCAATGCTTAAATTTGGAAAGTTTGCCGGGAATACAGGTGCGTGGGGATCTCTCAACTTCATCCTTATACGTGAGTATTCCACAAGCTTACATGGAGTATACGGCTCCTAATTGGGATCCACCATCGCGTTGGGATGAAGGGATTGCTGCGATTTTGTTGGATTACAACATTAACGGTAACACTTATCGCCCGCACAACAAAGGTCATAATACCTACACCTTAAACGGTAACGGGGTGGCGGGGGTAAACTTAGGTGCATGGCGTTTTCGTGCAGATTGGCAAGGCCGTTTAAATCATGCAACAGGCTCAAACCAAGCTATCAATCGTGATTTTCAATGGAATCGATTTTACGCCTTTCGTGCGCTGCCGGCTCTCGGAGCCAAACTGATTTTGGGTGAAGATTACCTGAACTCAAATATGTTTGATTCATTCCGTTTTATTGGCGCCAGTTTGCGCTCGGATTTGAACATGTTGCCGCCGAATTTACGCGGTTACGCACCGGAAGTAACAGGGATCGCACAATCCAATGCGACGGTGACGATAAGCCAGCAAGGGCGTGTGATTTATACCGAACAAGTGGCACCGGGGCCGTTTCGTATTCAAAACTTGAGCGATGCGATTAGTGGTACGTTGGACGTCAAAATTGAAGAGCAAGATGGTACGGTACAAGAGTATCAACTCGATACAGCTAACTTACCTTACCTAACTCGTCCGGGACAGCTTCAATATAAGTTGGCATTGGGTCAGCCGAATGATGTTAACCGGCACAAAGAGGGTGATAACTTTATCACTGGTGAGTTTTCGTGGGGGGTGAATAACGGTTGGTCACTGTTCAGTGGTTTGCTTGGCAGCAAAAACTACCAAGCGATTTCAGCGGGTATTGGTCGAGACTTACTGGCGTTCGGTGCGTTGTCATTCGATGTGACTCAGTCGTTTGCGCGTTTGGCAGGTGAAAACACTATTAACGGTGGATCTTATCGTGTCAGCTACGCAAAACGTTTTGATGCTATTGATAGTCAAATTCAATTCGCGGGTTATCGCTTCTCGGAGCGAGACTTTATGAGTATGTCAGACTTCTTACAGGCAAGGAAAACAGGTATTCGTTATGGTGGTAGCAAAGAGCTGTACACCATTTCACTGAGCAAAAATTTCCGTGATATCGGTATGTCTGTGTATTTGAACTACAACCACCAAACCTATTGGGATCGACCGGAAAACAACTATTACAGCCTGACGTTATCCAAATATTTTGATGTGGGAACGATTAAGAATGTCAGCGTTAACCTGTCGGCAAACCGCAGTATGTATAACGGGGTGACGGATGACAGTATTTATTTATCGACCTCATTTCCGCTGAGTAATGGTGCTAATGTGGGGTATTCCTTAAATAGCAGCCGTTATGACACGGTCAATCGAGTGACTTACCATGACCGCATTGATGAGCGTACCAATTATCAATTGGGCGTAGGATCAAACCGTAAAGGAGCGAGTGGAACTGCGTATCTGACTCACCAAGGCGATACCGCGCGAGTCTCGGGTAATGCGAGTTACGCCAATAACCAATATACCGCGTTTGGATTATCAGCAACTGGTGGGATCACGCTGACGGCAGAAGGTGGTGGTGTACATCGCATGAGCATCCCTGGAGGAACCCGTTTACTGGTGGACACCGATGGCATTGCTAATGTGCCTGTCAAAGGGTTTGGAGCTCCGGTTACCACCAATATGTTTGGTAAAGCGGTGGTTGGTGACATGAACAGTTACTACCGCAGCAAGGCACAAATTGACTTGAACGCGCTGCCAGATGATGTGGATGCACAGCAATCGGTGGTGCAAGTGACCTTAACCGAAGGGGCGGTGGGTTACCGCGAATTTGCGGTTGTGGCAGGGCAAAAAGCGATGACGGTGTTGCGCTTACCGGATGGCAGTTACCCTCCGTTTGGGGCGCAAATATTCAATACAAAAGGCCAAAGCACCGGCATCGTAGGGGATAGCGGCAGTGCGTATATCAGCGGTATTGAACCAAATTCCCTAATGACCATACAGTGGGGAGACGAGGACGGATGCCAAGTGGCTTTCCCTGAGAGTATCGATATCAACAATCCATCGCTGTTGTTGCAGTGTACTCCGCTAGCAGCAAAGCAGTTAGCGCAGCGATAACACGCGTTAGCACGGTATGAACAGAATTTGCGGTGACGCGATGGTGTCTCCGAGATGACATTAAAAAGGTTATAACAGCATGAAACTGAATAAAAAATACGCTTTGATAGCGGGTGTGATGGGCATGATGTGGTTAAGCAGCATGGCACACGCGGCGATTGGTCTTGACCGTACTCGGGTGATTTTTAACGGTGACCAAAAATCGATGTCACTCAACATTTCTAACAACAATAAACAATTACCGTATCTAGCACAGGCGTGGATTGATGATGCTGAAGGCAACAAAATTACTTCGCCATTGGTGGTATTGCCGCCAGTGCAGCGTGTGGAGCCCGGCAAATCTAGCCAAGTGAAAATCGAAGCCCTGCCAGCGGTTAGTACCTTGCCACAAGATCGCGAGAGCTTGTTTTACTTTAACTTGCGTGAAATACCGCCTAAAAGCGATAAGCCCAACACGTTACAGATTGCCTTACAAACCCGCGTAAAAATGTTCTATCGGCCAAAAGCGATTGTGCCGGCCAAAATGGGCACACCATGGCAAGAAAAATTAACCCTGCAAAAACAAGGCGATACGGTAATGGTCAAAAATCCCACGCCGTATTATGTGACAGTGATTAATGCAGCAGAAAGCCTTAAGGCATTGGACAACAAAGATAAAAAAGAATTTAAACCCATCATGTTGCCACCGTTTGGTGAAAGCGCGTTGGGGGTGAGTGCCAATGCATTAGGGCAGCGTCCGGTCGTGACTTACATCAATGATTACGGCGGGCGTCCAAACTTGACCTTCCAATGTCAAGGTAGCCAATGTCACGTGGTACCGAACGATAAGCCTGCGACACCGTAAACCATTAT
>NZ_JAMPMC010000021.1:0-58954 GCF_028477945.1 Providencia sp. PROV261
CGGCGGAACTGAAAGCCGTGGGGGATAAAGGGCGTGCAACGGCGTTTCACCTTGAACTGCAAGATTGTATCGAAGTGAACAGTGCCTTGGAAAACGTCCAAACTGGGCAAACCGCGTGGAGTAGCACCCAACCGGCGGTTAAAATCCGTTTTATTGCGCCAACGGTACCGTGGATGCCGGATTTTGCCAGAGTGACTGGCGCACAAGGGATTGGTTTAGTACTGAGTGATAAGGCAGGGCAAATCTTGCCTTTAAATCAAAATAGTAACCCAGATCTGCTGCCATCAGGGCAATCGACGCTGACCTATTATGTCTCACCGGTACGTACGGCACAATTGATGCAGCCGGGAGCGTACTCTGCGCTGATTTCTTTTGAAATGCGCTATGAGTAAGGTGAAATAGTTATGGGAAAAAAAATATTCAAAATACTCTGGTTGTATAGTGTTTTGTTGGGAACGGTATTACTACCAAGAGATGTTTTAGCTGGTTCAACTCAGTTAGACTTTAGGGTAACTATACGTATTGAGATTAAAACTTGTGATGTAAATGATAATCAAGCCATTGAAGTAGATTTTGGTGACATGATTATCAAAAATATCGATGGTGTAGCCTACGAGCAACCGATTGATTATACACTTGATTGTGACGATGCAACCAATAGTACTCCACTTAAGTTACGTTTTGAAAATAACTCCGGGGCAAATTTTAATGCCAACTTATTACGTACGAGCGAACCTAATTTAGGGCTGCGAGTGAAACAAGATGGCTATCCTTTTGCGTTTAATAATTGGGTTTATTTTACTTACGGCAATCAACCTGAGTTGTCTGTTGTTCCTGTAGCAAGAGGATCAGCTGGAATTGATGACGGTCCGTTTACGGCTTCGGCGTTACTTACTGTGGAGTATGAGTAATGGCACAACAACGTGTAATTTCCATTGTATTATGGCTGATAGCCAGTGTATTGATATCTGGATATATCATGATACCTGTACAAGCATCTACACAAGTCAATTTTTATGGCAATTTAATTGGCCATCCACCTTGTGATATATCGGGGGAAAATGATCCAATTTATGTTGATTTTGATGAAGTCGGGCTTACTAGGATCGACGGAATTAATTATAGGAAGGATTTTACATTAATAGTGACTTGCGGTAATGACCTTGGTAATGGTGTGCAGCTGTATATGGGATATAACGGTATGAATGCTCCATTTGATAATGATGCTGTACAAACGAGTATTGGAGGGCTTGGCATACGTTTATATTATCAAGACCAAGTTGTTTCTCCTAATAATGATGACATTCCCATCGTAATGTCAGGTGGTTATTCAAAGGTAATTCCCTTATGGGCTGTTCCTGTGAGAGAAGATGATCGCAATTTATTTGAAGGTACATTTTCAGCTACTGGCACAGTAGAAATTCGTTATCCTTAAAAAGGAAACAATATGAATAATTATAAAATAGCTTTTAAATATTTAATATTATTCCTGTTGAGTGGAGGATTAATACCAATTTATTCTATGGCATCATCTTCGACAACTATTCACTATGGGGGCACTTTAATTGCTCTTCCATGTACGATAGAACCAGGGACGGAGAATGCTTATTATGATTTAGGTGTTACTCCAACAAAATCACTCTATCGCTTTACCCGAACTTCAGGAATATTAATAACATTTGAATTGAAAGATTGCGATACATCGTTAGGTACTACTGTTAAAGCTTCATTTTCAGGATCAACAAATAATGAAGGTTTATTAAGGTTTGCACCAGGAAGTGAAGCAAAAGGTGCAGGAATAGGCTTAGAATATTTAGATGGTCGGCCTATTTCTATAGATGGAAAGTCAAATTATAGTGTACAGCTTGTTGATGGCGATATGCTTATTCGTTTAAAAGCCTATGTACAAGGAGAGCGAGAAGCTCTAGCAAATAAAAGTTTAGTGGCTGGAGATTTCAATGCAATCATGACTTATGCGTTAAGCTATGAATAAATATTTAATTGAGGTTTAATGGAGTTTTATGAAATTAAAAATTATATTCGCATTCTTTTTTATTTCTCCATTTGTTTATGCGGAACCATACCCTAATGAAACCAGAATATTTAATTTAGTTATGAGGGCTGCATATTTAATTCCTGGTGTTGAATTTCAACATACCTCATCTACTTTTGATGTAATGGAAACAAATGATATTTGGCTTGGTGTAGCTATAGATGGAAAAAGTTATAAAGTATCAACGCTAAAGTATAGTTATAGCGGTACTATTAGTTTAAATATAAATGAATCATTTTATTATGGTTTAGGTAATTGTGAAATTGTAGATCCTAAGGCGCAATTATTTGTTGGCTGGACCGTTATGCAGCCAGGAATTACAGGCACCGTCTATAATAGTGCTGGTGCATTATATGATAAGGGGTTTGGCGGTGGTGTTGGAGTGCAAACTAGATGGGTTGGAATGCCTTTAGGGAAACCTGAATTTATAGCGACATTTAGCGCACCAGGGTTATCTGCAGAAGTATATGTAACTGATGGCCCTCAAGGTTTTTATACTAAGCCTGGTCGGAGTTCACCTGTTTATGTTCATGGTGCTGGTGCAAGACCAAACGTTATTCCTTATGCTGATCTTTATGGACTGTCATGTGGCGACCATGCATATTTGTCTGTAGGGGAGCCTATACCGACAGAGCCTATAGAACCGATAGAACCTGATCTCGTTTGTAATTTTTGGTTAGATGAAGATACATTAGATTTAGGGGTTGTTGACCAGAACTCAGCTATGAAGGCCAATAGAAGTGGAGTCATCAGTGGTCAATGTAATAGTGATGTAATAGTGAATCTAGAAGTATTACCTCAGGACATGCATATGGGGGGCTTAACGGTAAGTATGTCATTTGATGATAACTATTGGTCTGCTAAGAAAAACAATTGGCAATTGCATCGGGATAAAGTAGAAAACTCCATATTATGGGCTCAGGTGAGTAGTATTGATACTGACCTTGTTCCTGGAAATTATTCCAAGTCAGGTATTATAAAAATCGAATATGAATAAAAGTAGCCCAATTATAAAGTGTATTTTATATATAAATCTTCGATAAATTATTCTAATGAAATATCGTAAATCGATGATTATTCGATTAGGGTTCGAGCCATTAACATTTAAAAAATGATTTTAAAATTAGCGAAATGAAAAATATTAACAAATTATTTTTTGTCCCCTTTATTAGTTAGTAGAGGCGTTATATAAAAATTGTCACATTACTGTTTATTGTAAATAAGCTACTTACCGAAGGGTAATAAATTAATTTCTATACAAAGAAATAGAGAGTCAGAATTGTTCTGTCTCTATATGGTGTCGCACGTTTATATCATTATAAAAGAGGTTCAATATGAAAATTAAATTAGCATCTATCGCTGCATTAATGTTAGCGGCTGGCGTTGCAAGTTCTGCTATGGCAGCAACAACAACAACGGTAACTTTTAAAGCACAATTGCAGAAAGGAACTTGTGATATTGCAACAAGCTCTGGCTCTATTGTTGACTTTGGTGTTTTCACAACTGAGAGCGTGACTCAAGGTCCAACAACATCCATTGCTAATAAAGATTTCAACTTAGTATTAACTAATTGTGCGGGTGCTGAAACCACTTCTGGTGCATTAAGTTTATACGCAGATGGTCAAGCAAGTATCTTTAATCCTAATCTCTTTGCTAACACTGATGCAAAAACATTAGCAGTGGGAATTAAAACCAATCCTGCTTCAGGCACAGCCACTGAAATTAAACCAAACCAATTAATCAGTGTTAATCAATCACTGGCTATGAGTACGGATGATGAAGGCGCTGCAACTGATGTTGATGGTAACGCAGTAAATTTATTACCAATGCAGGCAGACCTGTTCGCACTCAATGGTGCTAATGATACAGATATTCTGAATGTACCTGTTATCTTTAGCGTAGCTTATAACTAATTAAAGCAAGGTGATTACAAATTTTGTAATCACCTTAATAAAAATTTATGAAAAATACACTGTCATTAAAAATTTGGTTGTTTATTATTTTAGTTAATTTTTTATTGTTAAATAACTTTGCTTATTCCGCTGGAGTAGGTATTGATGCAACACGCATTATTTATCCTCAAGGTGAAAAAAGTGTTTCTGTGACACTAAGAAATAATGACGAAAAGATTAATTATCTGACACAAATCACGATAGCGAGTGAGCAATATCCCGATGCCTTTGAAGTGGCTCCACCTTTATTTCGTTTAGAAAAAATGAGCAGGCAAGATGTGCGCATTATGTTGATCAATAATCAATTACCTAAAGATAGAGAGTCTGTTTTTTACTTTAAAGCACGAATGGTGCCAGCGAGAGATAAAAATAGCGAAGGGGTAATTATCGGTTTTGATAATATTATCAAATTATTTTATCGACCTACAGATTTAAAGCAAACAGCCAAAGAAGCACAGTCATCGCTAGTATTTAAAAATGTTGGTAATAAAACTGAGGTTATCAATCGTTCACCTTATTACATCAGTCTATTTAGCGTTACGCTGAATAATAAAGTGATGACTATTAGTTCAGATAATAAAAATAACATGATAGCACCATTTTCAAGTATTAATTTTGACCTAAAAACGCCAAAAGGGGCAATAGCAAAATGGACTGCAATTAATGATTTAGGGGGTTATGATGGCTATTCAGCAGAAATTCAATAAGTATTTTTTAGGGGTATTATTGCCAGCAGTTTTACTATCTAAGGTCAGCTTGGCTGATGAAAGTGCGACGATTTATTTTAGTGGTACGGTAGCTAATGCAACTTGTGAATTCGCCGCAGATAGCGATCAGGAAGTTATTTTTGATGAGCCTTTTAGCAGCAGTGTACTGAACGCGCTGCAGCCGGGCGAAGAAAGTAATTATCGCAAGTCTTTCACGGTGGAATATAGCTGTGAAGGGATCTCAGAGGACACCGAATCCATCGATATTGTGATTACACCATTAAGCAGTACACACATAAAAAATAACGTGTTGTATGAAGATAGCGCGATCAATGTGGGTTTTTTATTGATGAATTGCGGTGATGACAATGGTGCATGTGAGGAAGTGATTTTTTCTGGCGATGAGGCAATCGTCGAGTCAGGGACTGGTGAGCATTATTTTGAAGTTGTTGCTGCAAAAATTGACAATCAAACCATAACATCAGGTGATATTGATGCTGCCATTGAACTCTCATTACAAATACCATAATAAGAAAAAATATTGGGTTACTTTTTCTTTCTTATTTTGTTTATTGTTTTCCATTTCAGTGAAAGCTGATAATGATTCGATCCGTTTTGAATTTACAGCTTATGTTGATCAAGAGCCCTGTGACATTATTGTCGAAGATCTTTATGAAGCTTCTGATGAAATTGATTTTGGCATTGTATCAATGCAGGACATTATTGAGCAAACGCAGAGGAGAAAGTTTGAAATTATTCTTCAAGATTGTGAAGGTGATTTTTCAACCAGCTATATTCAAATGACGTCTGGAAGTATTGTTGATGGCTCTGATGGCTATGTCTTTAATAGCGATCCCGATGCTTATTTTGGTGTCGCTATCATGGATGAAGATGAACAAGAGAATTTTGCAGTTGGAGATATCGTTTTTGATGATATTGATGATGGAGATGAACATATTATCTTAACCGCAGTATTAGCCTGTTATGATCTTAGACAAAGCTGTTCGGAAGATGATGTTGGTGACTTTACCGCTCATGTCACTTTTAGCTATTTTTCAGATTAGGGCGATTATAATGAAAAAAATAACGCTTACTGTCTTCTTATTTTTTCTCTCTTTTTTTACTTATTCTGCTGGTTTAAGTTTAAATAAGACCCGGATCATTTTCAATGAAGGTGATAAATCTGCATCTGTGACATTTAAAAATAATGTGGGATCTCCCTTTCTTGTTCAAAATGAAATTTATGATGTAGATAATAAAAAAAGCGATTTTTTTATTATTACACCTAATATTTTTAGAGTTGAAAAAAACTCAACCTTTATGATGCGTATTTTTCCTGCATCATTAAGCTTGTTGCCAAAAGATCGTGAGAGTGTATTTTATTTTAGCTCAAGAGCTATTCCACCAAAGAAAAATGATGAAAAAGGTAGTGGAAAATTATCCATAGTTACAAATTTGGTTATTAAACTTTATTATCGGCCTAAAAACTTAGATATGGCAGTTAAAGACTCGTATGGAAAGATATCAGTGAGCTATGAAAATAATACATTAACCATTAATAATCCAACACCTTATTATACTACTTTAGTTGATATGAAGGTGAATAATAATCGTAAAATAAAGAATAAAATGGTTGCTCCATATTCACATATAACGATACCTGATATGGCGGGGCTTAGTTCTTTTTCATGGCGAATAATGAATGATTATGGCGGCACAACCAAACCTTTTATATTTGAAAGTAAGGCTAAAAAATGAAAATAATTTCATTAATCATATTATTTTTAGGTCTATTAAACTTTCATCAAGCTATTGCAAAAAATACTAGCAGTGGCTTGCGCTTTCCTAATGAACGATTGGTTTTTCATCAAGAAAGCCGAGGACTATCATTTTTATTAAAAAATAATGATGAAAATGCGTATCTTGTTCAAGCTGATATTGCCATTCCTGATGAGTCGACAGGGCTGAATGCGAAAAAAGCGGATTCAGTTCTTTTTATGATTACACCACCCTTATATCGGCTAGAGGCCAAGTCAGAATATAACTGGCAAATCAAAAAAATTGATAATTTAAAAAAATTACCTCAAGACCGGGAGTCAGTGTTTTTTATTCGATTAAAGTCTATTCCCCCGAAAGGAACTAAAAATACTGTTAAATTTAAAAAAATGGATAGAAGCTTAACTCTATCAAAAGTTTTACATTATAAGTTTTATTATCGCCCAGAAGCGATTAAAAATCTTAAAATGGTTAATGTTAAAGATAAATTTAAATTTACTGTTTCTGATGGAAAACTGATCGTTGATAACCAGTCTCCACTTTATTTAACCTTTGGGAAATTAGCGGTGGGTCAACATCAAATTGACAATATGCAACTGTTTAAATTAATTCCACCTTTTGGCAAACAAAGTTATTCATTACCGAAAGGGAATTATGCGAATGCCACGGTGAAATGGCGATTATTAAATGAATTCATGCTGGAAATGCCAGAGCAAACCCAAAAACTATAAAAAAAATCACTGAGAGATAACTATGAAATTATATCATTCGTCTAAGATGAAAAGTGGAATTTTTTATCTGAGCTTTATTTCTTATTGTCTTGGCATTGCTGGTTATTCTTATGCAGAGGATTACTTTGACCCAAAACTATTATCTTTGCAGTCAGGAATGGATCCGAACTCAATCGATTTATCTCAATTTGAAAAAGCCAATACGGTTCCTGAAGGTAAATACAATATTACGGTATTTATCAATAAAAAAGATATGGGAAGCATGGATGTTACTTTCGTAAAAGGCCATGATGGTGATGTTTCCGCTGAGTTCACTAAGTCTATGCTCGGTGAGTTTGGTGTGAATGTAGCCTCGACCCCAACGTTACAAAAACTTTCGGATGATGAAGCGATCACCGCATTAGGGGATTATATTCCCGACGCGTTTGTGAAAACAAATTTGTCTAAACTGAGCATGGAAATCAGTATTCCGCAAATTTATATGGATAACCGTGCTAATGGTTATGTGCCTGAAGGGCTGTTGGAAAATGGGATCCCTGCAATTTTGCTTTCTTATCAGCTCAATGGGAGTCACAGCCGTAATAAGTCCCAACGAGAAACTCAAAATAATGATAATGCCTTTTTAAGCCTGCGTGGCGGCGTCAATTTAGGGGCTTGGCGTTTGCGTTCAAATTATCGTTATTACTATTCGAATTCAGAAGGAAGGCGTAATTACACTAACCGCACGTCGACTTTTTCAAACACCTATGTGATGCGAGCCATTAACGCGTTACGGGGGGAGGTGTTGGTGGGGGAAAGTTCAACGGGCAGTAATGTATTTGACAGTATTCCTTTTAAAGGAATTAAGCTGTTTTCGAATGAAAAAATGCTGCCTTCCAGTATGCGTGGTTTTGCTCCTGAAATTAATGGCATTGCACAATCTAATGCGCGGATCACTGTCAGTCAAAATGGTAATGTGGTGTATCAAACTTATGTTGCACCGGGGCCTTTTAGCATTAAAGATTTATACCCAACGGGCTCTTCAGGGAACTTACAGGTCAATATCAGTGAAGAAGATGGTTCTGAAAGAACCTTTGTTTATCCCTATTCTTCATTACCCGTGATGTTAAGACCGGGTGGCATGAAATATGAAGTGACGGCGGGAGAATATAACGGCAATTTAACGCGCTCTTCTAAACGCGCTAAATTTTTGTTGGGTAGCTTGGTTTATGGCTTGCCTTATGATGTGACCTTATACGGTGGCTCTTTATTCTCCAAAGATTATTTTTCTGGGGTGATGGGGACGGGGATTTCGTTAGGGAATTTTGGCGCTTTGTCCGTCGATATTACCCATGCAGCAGCTTCTTTTGTCTCTGGTGATCGAAAAGAAGGTCAATCTTTTAGGATTAAATATTCAAAAAGCTTAACCTCTACAGGAACTAATGTCGATTTAACCGCATTACGTTATTCCACACGTCATTTCTTCAGCTTCTCTGATTTTAATACACATAATTATCAGCTCAATGATGGTGTGGCACCTTGGTTAGGATTACGCCAACGTTCTAGTTTCCGAACCGCGCTTTCACAATCACTGGGCAAATATGGCTCGATTTATTTAAGTGGCAGTCGTACCGATTATTGGGACTCCAATACTGAAACTACCCAATTATCGACAGGGTATAACGGTAATTTTAAAGGGGTGAATTACAACGTCAGTTATGCGATTGACTACAGAAAATCCGATAGCCGTAATGATTGGCCTAAAAACCATCAAATTTCTTTCAATGTGAATGTGCCTTTCAGTTTATTTACCAATGAAGAGCACTTACGAAATATGAGCAGTAATTATTATATTTCCAAAAACAACCGCGGTAACTATAGCCAGCAAGTCGGGCTGCACGGTTCATTATTGGACAGAGACTTGTCTTATTCTGTTTCACAGAGTATGGGAAATAACAACCAAGAAAGTAATAGCGCCATTAGTCTGAATTACAACACCTCAAAAGGCAGCTTTTCTGGGGGATATAACTATTCATCAAGTTCTTCTTCTGTGAATGCGGGCGTCAATGGTGGGATGGTGATCCATTCAGGTGGCCTGACATTAGCACGAACATTAGGCAATTCCGTGGTGTTAGTTGAAGCACCGGATGCGGATGGGACCTCGTTAAATCAAGGTAATGCAAAAATTGATATGTTTGGTTATGCGGTTGCCCCGAACGTGAACGAATACGCCAAAAATACCATTGGTTTGAATGTAAATACGTTACCCGATGATGTGACGTTACCAAAGACCTCGCAAAACGTTTACCCGACGAAAGGCGCGGTGGTTAAAGCGAAATTCCCAACACGTGTCGGGATGCAGGCACTGATTTCACTAACCTATCGAGACGGTGTGATCCCTTTTGGGGCGATTGCTAAGCTGGTTGATGATGAAACAAATGAAGAAAACACCAGTATTGTGGGTGATAACGGCCAACTTTATATGAGTGGGTTACCTGATTCCGGAACATTGCTGATCCAATGGGGAAATAGCCACAGTGCATCGTGTGGTGCTCATTATTCTCATTTGAAAGATATTGCAGTAACGGAAGACAACCCAATTAGAAAAATCAGCTTAGCGTGTCAGTGATTAATGCAAGATAGCCAGTATTAGTATGAGGAATGAAATAATGATATTAACGATTAAAAAGGGTGTTGCAAAAGCTATCTTAGTGTTGTGTTTACTGAAAGGTTCATTAGGGGTTGCTAATACTATTGATGTAACTATTCCACCGGATACAGAAGTATCTTATGTATCAATTAGTTCTAGTATTAATTTAATTGGCCCTACTGAAGATCCTAGGAATTGGGATGTATTTGGGATTATCTCTATAAGCCATGATGGAAACTATTGCCTAAATAGCGACAAACTTTATGAAGAAGATGACCAATATTACTTTCATTTGTTAAATAGTGACATGGAACATGTGGGTTATTTTTCATTAAGTTTTTTTGCTACATCCAGTTGGGTTGATTTAGATGGTAATCACGATAATGGTAGTGTAAGAGTTGTTAATGGTAAAGTTGTTCAGATTGATAATTTAGTGCAGTCTAGTTCATATGCATATTGTTACTCCCCATCAGAAAACCTTAATGGGGAACTATTTTCACCAAATGATGATCGAGTTACTGATATTACTGTAACAGGAGCAGAAATTAAATTTATATCACCGGATCTGGCAGAGCCAGGGGAATATTTTATAGCATTAAGTGATGGTACAATAGTTCCTCAACTATATGGTGCATCATTAACGGCAAAAGCAAACGGAACTACAGATTTATCTGAGATATTAGTTAGTTCTTTTAACATTGATGTTCTTGATGCTTGCACAATCGATGTGAATGGAAATACTTCATCTAGGTTTTATCTATCTTCTGATGAGTCAACAGGATTGGTTGATTATGAAAGAGTGACTGTTGAAATTGATTGTGATAGTAACATTGGAAATACTGTTCTAGGCTCTGTTCGATTGCAAACTGGGCTAATAAAAGACGAACCAAATAAGTTTTACTTAATTAATGAAGACTATGAAGATAATGGTTTATATATTGAAGGGATAATCAATCAGAATGGTTCAGACTGTGATGATGAGGGGGATATTTTATTTAATGGTGAAGCCTTTGATATTGATTTAGAACATAAATATGATAATTATAGTGGTGAGTTCACTATAGATTGGAATTTATGCAAAGATGAACACTATATTGAGCCAGGTGTTTATTATGGTGCTTTAGACTTATCTATATTTGCTAAGTAATGTAATTCCTCTCATATTGATTTAATATGAGAGGTTGCTATTTTAATTTATTTTTTTTGGTAATATTTAATTGAGTTATTGCTAATATATTCTTGGTTAATTTTTTAAATAAAAAATCACTTAATTAAGTGTTGGAATTTAATAAGTATAACTAGTAAGTTAAAATATAACAAATGTTACTTATTTCTTAATTTGAAATGGTTAAGTAGATTTTTTTGCTGTTTTTAAACGGTTTGTTTATGTGGAAATTATATTAATATCATTAAGTTACCTCTTCTAAAGTATTCATGTGGTGGAATTAGTAGTTTCAGGTGCCTGTCTTAATCTTCAATAGATTTTAACTTCATAATATTTTTGCCTTCATATTTTTCTATATTATAACTCCACATTATATCTATTCGCCCTGAATATATCAATTTTACGGCTGGTATCGTTAATTGATTCCCATTTTTAACGAGCTTTAGTATTACAACAACTTGATATTCAACAATTAGGTTTTATACATAGCGATCTTCTCTGAGTACGTAATGAGTATGGATGGCGATTTTAAACTATGAGTCGTGTTTTTTAATGAAGGATAGTGCCCTTTCATCCAACGACGAGTATTTTATGTTATAAATCTTACGTCTAATTTGAACTATCGCTATAAATATTAAAACACATAATAAATGGGAGTAAATTTCCAATTAGCCACTTAAATTGTTCTTGAATACAGTAGGATGTAATTAGTTATTTGACTTAAAATAACCAAGTACATTCACTTATTTCTTACTATAACAGGCTAACTCATGGAAAAACAAATAATAAGCACATTGATTGAGCTTACCTTTAGAGGTAACGATGATGTCAAAATTGCGGCTATTTCTGCATTAGGGGATTATAAAGCAACGATTGAGCAACATAATGCTGTTGTAAGATTAATGGCGCTATGCAAGGATCCTAACAAAGAGGTGGCAGTATCATCAATTAGGTCATTAAGTAAGCTAGCCGGTTATTTTCCGGGGACAGAAAAATAATGAAATCTCTATGCTCATTTATTCCAATAAACAATTTATATTTTAAATATTAGATTCAGTGATAGGTTTATATTATTATTTTTTATTTACTCTTATAGAAACTTAAATGAAAGCTTTTTTTTCTATTTTATCAATTTAAGTTGATTATAAAAAGATGGTCAAATTAAGTCTTTTGTTTTCTATTTTTATCATCCAAATAAGATTATATAAACTTTAATAAGTTTGTGATAAAAATAAACAGCCACATTGTTATGCATTATTTATACACATAAGAGGTTTATAATGAAAAAGATTGTTATCTCTAGCGTTTTAGCTGCTATGGCAGCATTCTCTTTTAATGCGATGGCTGCGGACTCGAATATTGTCACGCCTGAAAAAATGACTTGTCAGGAATATATTAACCTGAACCCGCAAAGCTGGGCACCTGTTGCATTGTGGATCACCAATATGGATACACAATTTAAAGGTGGTGATTATGTTGCGTTAACAGAGCAAAGCGTTGCTGAAGCGCCACAGATTGTTGAATTCTGTAAGAAGCACCCTGAAGGTACGTTACAAGATTACTTAGCGTCAAAAAAATAAGTTAAATTTATGCCCTAGATAATTTCAATTTAGGTTAGTTGATAAGTGAGCAAGTCGTTAGGCACAGACAAAATGTTGTGGCGAATACGAGCGAACCTAATCAATAACGTTGTCACTTGAAATATTATGGGTAGTACAAAATCAAAGCCTTGTTAATGTGGTGTTTGTTTTTAGTTTAATCAAAGGCAAACACCTTACTATTCGTTTTATATATCGTTTTAATTGGCTCGACAACGACATAGCGACTTAGTCATAACTTGTTATTGATGGTAGCTCAAAATCCGATAAACCTGCTTTTTGTCTGATCTCCTCCAGTATTTCTTTTTCTGATTTATAAATATTTGGCTTCTCCTATCTTCTTATCTGCCGAAAGCGTCTAAAAAAAGACATAATAATGATAATAGTTCTTAATAGTATGTTTGTTATCAGTTAAAATTAGCCGCTAATTTAGCCGGATAAAAAGCCGTAATGCTATCGGCCGCGGCTTTTAAAAAAACACGACAACCTATTAGGATCTTAGGCACATGAAAATTAAGCATCTTTGGATACTCTCTCCATGTTTTGCTTCATTTATTGCACCAGCAACATTCGCAGCAGAAAACAAACAAGATGAAATGACTGTCTCGGCAACGCGTTCTTATCGAAGTGTGTCGGAGATGGCCCAAACCACATGGGTTATTGATAATGTTGAAATTGAACAGCAAGCAGAAGGTGGAAAAGAGTTAAAAGATATTCTGTCACAATTGATCCCCGGTATGAGTGTTAGCGGTCAAGGACGTACTAATTACGGCATGAATATGCGTGGCCGCTCAATGATTGTGATGGTGGATGGCGTACGTTTAAATTCTTCGCGTAGTGACAGCCGCCAATTAGACTCTATCGACCCATTTAATATTAACCATATTGAGGTGATTTCTGGCGCGACTTCTTTATATGGTGGCGGTAGTAGTGGTGGATTAATTAATATTGTCACCAAAAAAGGCCAAGAAGAAAAACAAGTTGACCTGCAAATTGGTGGAAAAACCGGTTTCAGTAATGGCAAAGATCATGATGAAAATGTTGCTGCGGCAATGAGTGGGGGTAATGAAAACGCCCATGGTCGTTTATCTGTTGCCTATCAACGTTATGGCGGTTGGTATGATGGCAAAGGTAAGGCAATTAATATTGATAATACACAAACAGGCCTACAATTTTCTGATCGCTTGGATGTAATGGGCGCTGGGGTTATTAATATTGATGATAATCAGCAGCTACAAGCCACGGTTCAATATTATAAAAGTGAGTCCGATGGCAAACATGGGCTTTATTTAGGCAAAGATTTTGCGGCGGTGAAAGGCCAAGGCGAAGCCCATAATAGTGGCAAATTAAACTCAGATCGTTTACCGGGTACTGAGCGCCATATGTTGAATTTACAATATTCAAATGGCGACCTTTGGGGGCAAGATTTTGTTGCTCAAGTTTATTATCGTGATGAATCACAAAAATTTTACCCATTCCCCGCTTTAAATAAAGCAAAGGATGTGACCAGCATTAGTGCTTCCGATCAAAAAACCAATTTCTATGGCACTAAGCTGACGTTTAATAGTGAGCCTGTCGATAATCTGACGCTGACTTATGGTGCTGACGCTGAGCACGAACAATTTCGTGCTAATCAAATGTTCTTTAATTTAGATAAAGCGAAAGAATCAGGTGGTATGGATTTGAAAAAAGCCTATCAAGTTGGGCGTTATCCAAGTTATACCACAACCAATATGGCCGCTTTCTTACAAAGCAGCTACGATATTAATCCAATATTCACTTTAAGCGGCGGCGTGCGCTATCAATATACCGAAAACAAAGTGGATGACTTTGTTGGGTATGCTCAACAGCAGCAAATTGCAGAAGGTAAGATAAAATCCGCCGATGCAGTACCTGGGGGGAACACTGATTATAACAATTTACTCTTTAATGTAGGTCTACTAATTAATTTAACGGAAGATCAGCAAACATGGTTTAATTTCTCTCAAGGCTTCGAAATTCCTGATATTGCAAAATATTATGGTACAGGGAAATATGCAGCAGCCCCTGATGCTAATGGGCATTTGGCATTAGAAAATAGTATTAATATTAATGATACTAAAGTTAAAGGCATTAAAGTTGACTCTTATGAGCTGGGCTGGCGTTATACCGGCGAGAACCTACGTACACAGATTGCAGCATATTATTCATTGTCAGATAGAAGTTATGACATTAATAATACGGATATGACGATTTATATGAAGTCAGATAAACGTCGTATTTATGGTGTGGAAGGGGCGATTGATTATTTCTTCGATAATAGTGATTGGAGTGTTGGTAGTAACTTTAATCTGCAAAAGTCAGAAACCAAAGTGGATGGTAAATGGGAAAAATGGAGCGTTAAATTTGCTAGCCCATCAAAAGTTACTGCTTATGTGGGATGGGAGCCTAATGATTGGTCTCTACGTTTACAAAGCCAGCAAACCTTTAATGTTTCAGATGCGGATGGTAACAAGCTCGATGGCTATAATACCGTGGATTTCTTAAGCAGTTATTTATTGCCAGTTGGTAAAGTCAGTTTTGCGGTAGAAAATTTACTGGATGAAGATTACACCACCATTTGGGGACAGCGTGCGCCTAAATTATATAGCCCGAGTTATGGGGCAGCAGATCTGTATACCTATAAAGGTAGAGGAAGAACTTTTGCGTTGAATTATAGTGTGACGTTTTAAGTTGAATATTTTATGAGCCATCTTATTGATGGCTCATCTTTATGACTCAATGAGGTTATTGAATGAAATGGCTATTAACCGGATTATTATGCTTAGTCAGTGTAATTGCGTCAGCTAAAACGCCTACATTAATTACGGACTTACAAGGACGTGAAGTGAGTGTTGATCTTCCTGTCGAAAAATTATTTTTGATTGATGGAAGAGATATTTTGTCGGTCGATATTGCCGCGGGGCAAGACGCTTTTTCACGTATTGTTGGCTGGAGTGATTCGTTAGAACAGTACGCGCCTGATTTAAAGCAGGCTTATTTTTCTGCGGTTCCTGAGTTAGCCAAAATACCAACACTAAGAAAAACCCGTGAGACGGGCATTCAAATTGAGAAATTACTTGAGCTGGCGCCAGAAGTGGTATTAATGCATAAATCTAATTATGCAGCGATGCGCGATAGCCAATTTATGCCACAATTGGAAGCAGCAGGGATCAAGGTTATTTTTATTGATTTCCGTATGGATATCGCCAATAACACGCCAAAAAGTATTGTGTTATTAGGTGAATTATTAGGAACTCAGGAACGTGCAAACCGCTTTGCAAAATTGTATCAAGAAAAGCTAGCCGCCATTGAAGAGCAATTGAAAAAACCTTATCCATCGGTATTAATTGAGGCTAATGCGGGTTTATTCACGGATAGTTGTTGTCAGCTCTACGGTCGGTCAGGTTTTGGGGTTTTAGCAAGCCTTGCGGGTGGTAAAAACTTAGTGGAAGACAAGTTTCCGGCTAAAGGTGCTGAAAGTTCAATTGAAAACATTATTACCCTAAACCCTGACTTTTATTTATTAACCGGTGCAGATTGGCAGAATTTTAATCGCCGTTCAACAGCCGTTAAACTGGGTTATTATGCAGATGCAACGGTTGCTAAAAAGCAATTGGCTAAGCTTGTCGATCGCCAAGGGATTTCATCGCTGACAGCGGTAAAAGATAAGCATGTCATGGCGGTTTACCATAATTTCTATAATAACCCAATGAATATTTTTGCTATTGAAGCCATGGCTAAGTTTATGCATCCGCAGACTTTTGCAACCTTAGAGCCAGAGCAAAATTTGCAGGAATTCTTACAGCAGTTTACGGCTATTAAAGCGAATGGAGTGTTTTGGATAGCCCTTTAATATACTCGTCATACTTTACGCTTTGCTGATGACGCTGACTCACACTCACACAAGTCTGTGCTCTAGCGCCTTAGTCATTTATTGCCTAGCTGCACCCAGCGTTATTGACAGTTGCGATGCTATTTTAAGGCCGTGTTTCGATGAGACACGGCTTTTTTTATAGGCTAAATTTTTCAACTAAGTAATCAATAAAGACGCGTGTTTTCGCAGGTAGAGTGGTGCTATTGGGATAAAGTAGCTGAATATTCTGTGAAGGTAGATAAAATTCAGGTAATAAACGAATGAGACGCCCTGCATTAATATCATCATTAACTAGCCAATCAGGACAGATAGCGACCCCAAGAGAGGCCAGTACCATTTGGTGGATCACCGCTACTGAATTCGATTCATATTGGCTTTTTATGATAGGAAGAGGGTATTTTTCCCCTAGAGTATTTTTTAGAACGTATTGTGTATCTTGCCAATTGAGTAATGAATGGGTTATCCAAGGAATTTGTGCTAAATCGTTAATACCTTTAACGGGATAGTGTTTTAATAGTTCAGGGGTCGCCACAATATAGATTTGGTATTCACCTATTTTACGTATTTTTAGTGATGAGCTTTTTAAATTACCTAAACGTATCGCGAGATCTAATTTTTCGGTGACCAAATCATCTAATGATGAATTAAAGCTGTATTGCAGGCGTAACTTCGGGTAAAGGCGACAAAATTCAGGTAGTAAAGGCAAAATATAACGTTGGCCAAATTCATTCGTGGATGAAAAACGCAGTAAGCCTGTGACGTTTGTTGCTAAATTTTGGCTTCTTTCAAACGCTTCTTCTATCTCTAGTTGAATACGTTTAAAGTCATCATAAAAATGCTTACCCGCCTCGGTGAGGGCAATATTGCGCGTATTACGTATGAGCAGACTGACATTCAGCCGTATCTCTAACTGCTTGATATCAATACTGACCATAGACCGGCTCATGCCTAAAATATCAGCGGCTTTAGTAAAAGAGCCTGAGTCCACGACTTGCAGAAAAGTGGTTATTTGCTTAAGGTTTTTTTGCATAATCAGTCTGATTGTTTGTCATTATTAAACAATGAGTTTAATCCTCTTATATCGACAAAGAAAGGGGGAATACCTACTCTTGTGCACCGGAGGTAGGTATGTCTTATCGATATAAAATCGCAACTGTTTTTTTAATCGGCTTCTTTATCGACTGTATTAATATTTTTATGTCAGCGATTGCATTGCCTGATATTGCTTCAGCATTTTCTACCAGCCAATCAATGGTGGCTTGGGTCGCTAATAGTTATATCTTAGGTTTAGTCCTGATCATGCCATTGAGTTTGTGGCTCGCTGGGCAATTAGGTAACCAGAAACTGCTCAGTATTTCTATGCTGTTATTCTCAGTCAGTGTTTTATTGTGTGGACTGAGTCATTCAATTTATAGCTTGGTAGTTTGGCGTTTTATTCAAGGCATTGCTGGTGGGCTATTGATCCCTGTGGGACAGGCTCTCGTTTTTGAGCTATTTCCAGGTAAAGAGCGCCATCGTATTTCAACTTTAATTATGGTTGTCGCTTTAACGGCGCCTGCATTTTCTCCAGCAGTAGGGGGAATGATTATTGATTCATTATCGTGGCGCTGGGTATTTTATGCTAATTTGCCTTTCTCATTATTTGCGGCAATCTTAGCATGGTGGTGGGTGAATAATGATGGGCGGCAACAAAGAGAAAAACCTGATGTGATAGGGTTGATTATGGTGAGCTTTAGCTTACTGTTCTTATTGTTATCCTTTTCATTTTATAGCGACTATCATAGCCTTGTGCTGGCCGTAAGTAGCTTTCTATTTTCCGCTTTTATTCTGGTTTTATATCTTCAATACGCCAAAAAATGTTCGGCGCCCATTTTAAATTTTCAGTTACTCGTAAATAGCAATTTGCGTAATGCTTTTATTGTTTATTACGCAGTACCTGGTGTATTTACAGGTGTCAATTTACTCAATATTTTTAACTTACAAAACAATTTGCATTTTAGTGCAGCTCAGACGGGTATGTTTATGCTGCTATATGCCGCAGGGGCACTACTATCAATGCTAAGTGGTGGTTACCTCTATCACCAAGTTGGTAAGAAAACGCTATTTTTTGTAGGAATGACGACTCATAGCTTAGGAATAATGTTGCTGTTTTGGGTATCAAGTTATTCAGATTTGCCTCTACTCATTGCTGCTTATTTATTAATGGGGGCTGGTGGTGGGTTGTGTACTAATACCGCTCAGATCAGTGCATTAATTGATTTTTCAGGGAAGGATTTATTGCAAGGGAGTGTGCTATGGAATATTAATCGCCAAGTTTCGTTCAGTGTGGGAACGGTCGTGTTGGTATCTATTTTTAGTGTCGTCACCGTACAAAATGATTTATTACGCTATCAGTATACCTTCATGATAGCAGCGGTTGTCGGCCTACTATCATTAATCGCAGTATTAAAAGAGAGATAATTTATGAGTCACATGGAAAAAGCGTTGCAGAGTGTTATAGATCTACATATCTTGATTGAAAATGTATTTACTGGCAAAGATACGCATGCATTAACCCCTTTATTAGCTAGCTTTGATGATGCTTTTGCAATGGTGACAATTAAGGGAGAACGTATTGGTTTAGAGCAAGTGAATGAGTTGTTTAGCCAAAATATAGGCACAAGACCTTCACTTACAATTACATTATCAGATATTAAACCAATTTTTGAGCGAGGTGAGTATTGCTGGATACAGTATCAAGAGTTGCATGAAACCCCTGAATCAAGGCTGTTACGAACTGCTACGGTTTGTATTAAGGTACTTGGGGAACATTGTTTTTGGGTATATTTGCATGAAACTCCTATAAATAAAAACTAACTTACTTATTAAAGCGTTAGCGTATTTTGGAACAGTAGGCTAACGTTTTTTCATCTTCATTATCATTTTTAATCGAATTTTCGACATATTGGCTGGGGATAACTAGGATATTCCTTTATACATTAAAATGTTGCTCACATGTGCGAGCGACTATGCTGCCATCATTATCACTATTTCCAACCCAGTTAAAGTCATCACGCTACTTAATCATGGTATCGTTTTCCCTTTATTAAAAGACTAAGATAATAAGAATTAGATAATCACAGTTTGTTTTATGAGCATTTTTAACTTGTCGTTAGAATAAAAATCACCTATTAAGCGTAATTTTGTTATTAATGTTTTTTATTGGCTGTTTACTCTTAAATAGTCTGTGCAGAATTACAGTGGTTTTTAAATAAAAGGTAGCTGAAAAATTGCTATGATATAAAAATGAGAGTTATCTTATACGATAAAAAGTTTTGTACTGACGCTATTTGTCACTGAGTTTGATATTCTTTGTGTAATCAATATTAACCTAAATCATAGTTGGTGATAAAATGGATGACTATAAAAAAAATCAAGGAGTCAGATTAGCAACAATTATTCTCGAAGCATATCTTTATGGTGAAGTAGATAAGTATGAATTAGCCTCTCGTTTTAAAGTCAGCGAGCGGACGATTTATCGAGATTTGAATTCGCTAAACTTAATTTTAGAGCATAAAGGGAATTCAAAGTATGGTTTTTCGACAGTTGTCGAATATTATAAAATGATTTCTTTTTTTGGTATAGATAAGTATTTGCCTGATTTTAGTCAGTCTTTTTTGAAGAGTATTCCTGAGACTATTCAGAACAGAAGTGTTCTCATTAAATTTAATGGCATTGAGCATAAGATCAAGAGCTACTTAAAAACACATTATGAAAGAATTAGGTATGCAATTGATAATAAAAGAGAATGTCATATTTTGTATAAAAGCAAAAATCGGACAATATATCCATATAAGCTCATCTGTCACAATACGATTTGGTACTTGAATGCCATTGAAGAGGGGAAGCTTAAATCATTTTCACTAAATAGGATTGAATGGTTATATGTCAGCAAAAAAACTTTTTTACCTGATAATAATATTGTCAATATGTTAATGGAGAGTAAAGACCCATGGACTAGCCATAATTATTTTCATGCTCGAGTTTTGGTTTCAAAGTCGATAGCTGATTACTTCAAAAGAAGAGATGTTTTACCTAATCAGTGTATTGTTGATGAAAGTAGTGATTCTCTAACTATTTCATGCTCTGCGATGAGTGAAAAACAAATTTTACCTTTAATTCAATATTGGATCCCAAATATTAAAGTTTTAGAGCCAGAATGGTTAAAGATAAAGTTTGAACAAAACCTACGGGATTATATTAGTCAATTGTAACTAGTTATTTTCATTTTATTAAAACTGAGAGGATTGTATGGCAATACCATTTATTATTGCTGGTGCAGCTATTGCGGCCGCCGCGTTTGGTGGAAAGAAAGCTTATGACGGATACCAAACAAAATCAGAAGCTGACGATATTTTAGAGAGCTCTAAACGTCGTTATGATGAAAAAAAAGAAGTGCTAGAGTCAATAAATGTTAGCACGACAACGGAATTAGAAAAGTTAGGTACGCTTGAGTTAAAAATCGGTAAAAGTTTCAATAAATTTAACACTATCGCACAATCAATATTAAAGCAGCTTAATGAATCAGGACAGGATATTTCAATTTCGATTCCACGTCATGAAATCAATAAAATTGAAAACCTCGCTATTTCAGCGACAGAGTATCTTGGAACCTTAGTGGGAGCCGGTGCGTCAAGTGCTGCTGCGGGGTTTGCTGTCTATGGTGGTGTTATGGCATTCGCGGCTGCATCTACAGGAACACCAATTGCAGCGCTTTCAGGTGCGGCTGCTTATAATGCGACAATGGCGGCTATCGGTGGCGGTTCTCTAGCTGCTGGTGGTTGGGGGATGGCAGGTGGAGCAATGGTGTTAGGTGGTGCTGTTGTTGCTCCTATCTTAGCGATTGCTGGTTGGGCTTATAATTCTCACGCTGAAAAAGCATTAGATAATGCCCAAAAAATTCGCTCTGAAGTTAATGGTGCCGTTGCAAAAATGACTTTAGCTTATGAAAATTTAACCAAAACCAAAGAGTACGTTGTCGCTATTTATCATGTTTTAGAAGCACAATTTACCGTGTTTAAACCATATCTATTAGCACTCATAGAAGCCGACAAAATGATTCAACGTAATAAAGCATTAGGTCAGGCTAACACCCATGGCATTACGGATGAGTTAAAGCTCACTATTAATAATGGTTATAAACTTGCAGCTATTATGACTAACCTAATTACGACACCATTATTTAAGCCGAAATTAAATCAAAATAATGAGGCTATTATTGTTGATGAGGTTATCGAGATTGAAACAGATAGCCATGGTCTGAAAATATTAAATCAGGAATGTTTAGATAAGCGATTAGATGAAACTAAGCGTTTTACGTTATCTTGATGGCATCATAAATCATAAGTAGCAGTACTTTCACTGCTACTTATAGGTAAGACATATGCAACAGACAAATTATAATTGGCAAAAAGAAGTGAATGATACGATTGTTCAAAGTTTAGTCACTTCCTTTGGTTTGGATTTTTTATTATTAAAAGATAAAAAAGGGGGGGATGTTGATACGGTGCATAATGTCAGAAATGATATTTGGGCAACCGAGAAAGAAAAAAATCGTTATCAGGATCGTGGTGAATATGATTCACATGCATACCACAGCCACGAGAATTACAAAGAGACAAACCGCAAAGGCAAACAAAAAAAGTTAGCGGGTGAGTTAACGGACTCCTATACAGGAGAAACGTTTAGCCAACATGATGTGACTAATCTTGATCATATTATTGCGGCTTATGAAGTGCATAATGACCCTGCACGTGTTCTTGCTGAAATTGACGGTGCGGATTTAGCTAACCGTGACTCAAATTTGACCTTTACGAATGAAACATTAAATAAGTCGAAAAAAGCCAAAAAAATGGCAGACTTTATTTCGAATCTAAAGTCACAGCAAACACTGCTTAAAGCAGAAATTAGTGCATTAGAAAGTAAAGGGCAACTAACCGATATTGAGTTAAAAAAACTCAAGACACTTAAGAATAAGCAGAAAGCCAATTTTGATGCCATGAAGGCTGTCGATGAAAAGGCCAGAAAACAGTATGATGCAGAAATTAGTAGCAAGTACTACAGTAGCAGTAAGTTTTTTGTGAATACGGCATCAGCGGCTATTAACACTGGGTTGAGAATGGGAGCAAGGCAAATGCTAGGGATTGTATTTGCAGAGCTTTGGTTTGAATTAAAAGATTCGATTCCTAAATTGATTGAACAGCATAAAACAAACTTTAAATTTAAACTTTTCTTGGAGGATTTGAAAGGTGTTGTTACGAATATTTGGGAAAGATTAAAAGCTCGTTTTAAAGATTTTTGGACTGAGTTTAATAATGGGTTGTTTGGTGGGTTATTAGCCAGTGTTACAACCACCATGTTGAATATTTTCCTAACATCGACAAAAATGATAGGGAAGTTAATCCGAGAGTCTGCAAATAGCCTATTTTCTGCTGTGAAGCTGCTCTTTTTTAATCCAGAAAATTTAGCATTAGGGGATTTACTAAAATCAGCCATTAAAATTATATCGACCAGTATTTCTGTTGTACTCGGTTCAATGATAACAACATACTTGAATGGAATATTATCATTCCCATTCGGTAATGATGTTGCGCTATTCATTGGGGCTTTAGTCTCTGGTTTATTGACATTGGCGATGTGCTATTATTTAGAGCACAGTAATTTAATGCAAAAGATTTGGCGTTTTTTAAATAAATTCCGCAATAAGTATGAGCTAACATTAAAGTACTACCGAGATGTTAATGCTGCTTTAGATAAATACCTAACAGAACTTGCTCAGCTTGAATTTAATTTTAATGTTGCTGAAATGCAGACGTTTACCCATGCATTGCAGGCGACAAATACAGAATATGAGCGAAAAATTATTCTTAATCAGGAAATTAAACGGAGCAATATTGCATTACCCTATGATGTAGATAGTGATGATTCATTCAGTGATTGGCTGGATTCATTATGATTTTAGAAACCGAGCTATTTCCTTGTGATAAATGTGGGGCATGCTGCCGCCATGTTGATCGCGCTAATGAAACTCAATTTCTTGATAGAGGCGATGGCATCTGTAAACATTATAATGAAACTAGCATGTTATGCACTATTTACGAAGAGCGCCCAGATATCTGTCGTGTCGATAAACAGTATTTGCTTCATTATCACGATCAATATACATGGCATGAATTTGTTGAAGTGAACAGAATTGCCTGTGAAATAATACTGGGTAGTGAATAATTTTGACTTATGCTATATTCGTTTACTAAGACCATTACTAAATCTTTTAGTGATGGTCTTATTTTATGAATTGATAAAGTAGGCTTGGTTTATCAACATCCCCCTATAACTTAGTTAATGATCCCTTTTCATTAAACCCACAGGCGTGATCTTATTGATCCCTAACATTAAATGATATTCAATCTCATTTATTATTGACCGTCGGTCGGTCGATAATTATGATAAAGGCATCATTTGATGGGAAGGTGAGAATAATGAAACGTCTTTTTTTGATCTCTGCCGTTTGTTTAGGCACGTTTATGGCGACATTAGATATCAGCATCGTCAATGTTGCATTACCTGCAATTCAACGGGATCTCAATGCTGATATGGGAATGCTCCAGTGGATCATTGATGCTTATGCGCTTTGTTTATCTGCATTGATTTTGTCTGTGGGGCCGATTAGTGATCGTTATGGGCGTAAAAAAGTGTGGCTAGCAGGGATCGCCATTTTTACATTTGGCTCTGCCCTTTGCGCGATAGCGACGACAACAAATATGCTGATTTGGGGAAGAGTGATCCAAGGCATTGCGGCAGCAGCACTGATCCCCGGAGCTTTATCTATTATTACCCAAGCATTTTTGAATGATATTGAGCGAGTGAAGATAATTGGGATCTGGTCTGCTGTGAGTGCATTATCATTGATAATTGGTCCTATTTTAGGTGGGGTATTAGTTGAACTGTTTGATTGGCCAACGATCTTTTTAATTAATCTTCCTCTTGGAATAGTCACTTTGTTGTTGGGTTGGATAGGTATTGATGAAAGTGCAGATCCTGAGAAAGCCGCCTTTGATCCATTAGGCCAATGCTTGAGTATTGTTGCGCTTGCGGGTGTGACATATGGCTTAATTGAAGCAGGAGCGCAAGGGTGGGGAAGCGTTATGACGATAGGGGGATTAACTGTAGGTTTTCTCGCTTTGATCAGTTTTGTGATAGTCGAAATGAAAGTCGCAAAGCCTTTATTTCCCATCTTTTTGTTTAAAACTAATCAATACTTTTTTCAATACAACGTGGCCTCTTTTACGCTTGGTTTTGCGACCTACAGCAATGTATTTTTTATCGCCTTATTTCTACAAAAAGGGCAGGGTTGGGGAGCCTTTGAGGCTGGATTGCGTATGGCTCCTGAATTTGTTGCCATGGCACTATTTTCTTTCTCTTTCGGTCATTTGACTCGATTGACGAGTGTCAGAAATTTAATGATTTTAGGGTTTGTGCTTATTGCACTAACATCTACTGCGCTTGGTTTGGTGAATGCAGATACGGCTTATACGGTTATTGCTTTGCTTTTATTTGTGCTGGGGGCTGGGATGGGAATGGCGACACCGGCGATAGGAGCTTTGATTATGGGGAGTGTTGATAAAGCCTATTCAGGGGTTGCCTCCGCGGTGATG
The DNA here is from genome assembly GCF_028477945.1 of Providencia sp. PROV261. NCBI lineage: Bacteria > Pseudomonadati > Pseudomonadota > Gammaproteobacteria > Enterobacterales > Morganellaceae > Providencia > Providencia sp. PROV261. Next base: position 25,200 of record NZ_JAMPMC010000021.1, read on the forward strand.
AATGCGTTACGGCAAACAGGCATGACATTGGGGATCGCACTATTAGGGACATTAATGACGCATCAAGCACTCAATCAATTACAGCATGATGAAATGTTAATGGCAACCGTACCTACTCAAGAAGTCAGTTTACTTATTAATAATTCTTCCGCTGTTACCTTACCTTATGTTGCTCAAGCTGTTCGAGCGGCAATGACATCAGGGTTTAATGTGGCGATGATAGGTGGGGCGGGTGTTGTGGTTTTCACACTATGGTTGATTGTTAAACGTCGAAAAGTGAACATTTAGTGTATTAATTAGGCGAATAAAAAAACACCTGCCGAAGCAGGTGTTTAAAGACTGAATTATTCGTCAAGGAAGCTACGTAGAACTTCTGAGCGGCTTGGATGACGCAATTTACGCAGTGCTTTTGCTTCGATCTGACGGATACGCTCACGGGTAACATCGAACTGTTTACCTACTTCTTCTAGCGTGTGGTCAGTGTTCATATCGATACCAAAACGCATACGCAGTACTTTTGCTTCACGTGCAGTCAAGCCAGCTAATACTTCATGAGTTGCCGAACGTAGACTTTCTGAAGTTGCTGAGTCTAATGGCAGTTCTAAAGTATTATCTTCAATGAAATCGCCGAGATGTGAATCTTCATCATCACCAATTGGCGTCTCCATAGAGATAGGCTCTTTAGCTATTTTCAGTACTTTACGGATCTTATCTTCCGGCATCATCATGCGTTCCGCTAACTCTTCTGGTGAAGGTTCACGGCCCATTTCCTGTAGCATCTGACGAGAGATACGGTTCAATTTATTGATGGTTTCAATCATGTGAACAGGAATACGGATGGTACGAGCCTGATCTGCGATAGAACGCGTAATTGCCTGACGGATCCACCAAGTTGCATAGGTCGAGAATTTATAACCACGGCGATATTCAAACTTATCAACCGCTTTCATCAGACCGATATTCCCTTCTTGGATCAAGTCAAGGAACTGTAAACCACGGTTGGTATATTTTTTCGCGATCGAAATAACCAGACGTAAGTTCGCTTCAACCATCTCTTTTTTCGCACGGCGAGCTTTGGCTTCACCAATAGACATGCGACGGTTGATATCTTTCACCTGCTCAATAGTCAGGCCTGTTTCTTCTTCAATTTGACGTAATCTTTGCAGACAACGCAAAATCTCTTCTTCAACTTCAACCAGCTTTTCACACCAAGGCTTGTTCATCGCTTTGGCGGCTGTTAGCCAAGTTTCACTGGTTTCATTACCGCTAAATAGCGTGATGAAGTTTTTCTTAGGCATTTTGCACTGTTCAACACACAGTTTCATGATGGTACGCTCTTGAAGGCGAACGCGATCCATCATTTCACGCATGTTATTGACCAGATAGTCAAATTGTTTTGGCACTAAGCGGAACTGTTTGAAGACTTCAGAAAGCTCTTCAATCGCTTGTGCGGTTTGTGCATTGTTACGACCAAATTGCTTAATGTGCTGACGTGTTTTTTCGTATTGCGCGCGCAATTCGCTGAATTTTTCACGGGCTAGTTCAGGATCGATGCTGTTATCATCATCGCTATCGCTGTCATCGCCGTCTTCATCATCTTCGTCTTCATCGTCGTCTTTATCTAACTCTTCTTGTGGAAGTTCAGAGCCAACGTGTGTTGCAGTTGGTGCGAGATCTTCCTCAGCGTTAGGGTCGACGAAACCGGTGATCAGGTCGGATAAACGGCTTTCGCCTGCCTCGACGTGATCATACTGTTCAAGGAGATAAGTGATGGCTTCAGGGTACTCTGCAACAGAGCATTGAACTTGGTTTATGCCATCTTCAATACGTTTTGCGATGTCGATCTCACCCTCACGGGTTAAGAGTTCGACCGTTCCCATTTCACGCATATACATGCGCACAGGGTCTGTAGTACGACCAATTTCACTTTCAACACTGGATAGAACTTGTGCTGCAGCTTCTGCCGCATCTTCATCCGTGTCGGATGTGGTTTCAGCCAGTATCAAATCATCGGCGTCAGGTGCTTCTTCCATGACCTGGATGCCCATGTCATTAATCATCTGGATGATATCTTCAATCTGATCTGAATCGACGATATCTTCCGGCAGATGGTCGTTGACCTCAGCATAGGTTAAGTAACCTTGCTCTTTACCCTTGGTTACGAGTAGCTTAAGCTGCGACTGCGGGTTTTGCTCCATAAGACGGTATCCACACTTCTGAGTATTTAGATTGGTGTCGGTCGGCGAAACAATCGGCCAACAAGAACATTCAAAGGGGATTTTTATTATTACGCTACGCCCCTTTAAAATCGTAGCATTTTACAGGCATTTGCCTTTAGTAAATCGGCACTTAAGCCGTTTGGTATTCAGTTATGTCTTCACACGTGAAAGCGTGATTAGGCGGACTTCTGCGCGCTCTTCTGGGGTCAGCCCTTCAGTTCGTTCTTTGGCTATCAAGTAGTCAAAACGCTCGTCAAGCGCGCTATTAAATAGATGGTTTAAAGCATCTTTAAATGTCTTTTCCGCTATCTCCTCTATTTCTATATCGTTCCAAGTTGCCAGTTTTTCAAGTTGACTCGCGAATTTATTGTCACGATACAGCTCAAGCAACTGCCCAGTCGTCATACCAGGGGTGGAACGGCAAACATCAACCAATTCCTGAAATAGAGAAAGCCCCGGCATTTGGATATGGGCTATTCCCTCTAGCGAGGGAACGAATTCCGAAAAACTCGGATTCTGTACCAACAACGCGATTAAAATACGCATTGTGGTTGGTTTTAATTTCGGTGCTTGGTAATTTACCGGTTCTGCATTCTCTCTATCAATCATAGCAAGAACCTGAGAAATATCCGGTATACCAATAAAATTTCCTAGCTCTTGAGCCATATATAGGCGCAATGTTTCACCAGGTATTTGTTTTATCAAAGGGATGGCGAGCTTACTAAATTTTGCTCGTCCTTCCTGTGTTTTTAAGTCAACTTGTGGCACGAGTGAATCAAATAGAAATGACGATAATGTTTGTGCGTCATTCATTCGTAATTCAAATGCTTCTTTACCTTCTTTGCGAACTAAAGAATCAGGGTCTTCGCCATCAGGTAAAAACATAAACCGTAATTGACGACCGTCGGTCAAATAGGGCAATGCATTTTCAAGGGCTCGCCAAGCTGCCTCTCTCCCAGCACGGTCGCCGTCATAACAGCAAATAACCGTATCTGTTGAACGATAGAGCAACTGAATATGTTCAGAGGTTGTTGAGGTTCCAAGTGAGGCAACCGCATAACGGATACCGTATTGTGCCAATGCAACAACGTCCATATAGCCTTCAACAACCAGTAATTTATCAAGTTCACTGTTGTGTTGCGTTGCTTCATAGAGGCCAAATAGCTGCCGGCCTTTATGGAAAATATCGGTTTCCGGTGAGTTTAGGTATTTCGGTAATGCGTCACCTAAAACACGCCCACCAAAAGCGATAACACGCCCACGACGATCTCGAATGGGGAACATTACCCGTTCCCTGAAACGGTCATAGGTACGGCCACTATCATTCGTCACTAACATACCTGCATCATCAAGCTGTTTGCGACTTTCTGGGTTTACGGCAAATTTTTTGAGCAGGTTGTCCCATCCGACAGGGGCAAAACCTATCGAGAAATGCTCAATAACGTCAGCCGATAAACCACGTTGGCTTAAATAATCTTTGGCTTTACTTGCCGATGGATGATTTAAGGCAGCGTGGTAAAAATGGTTTATTTTCTCCATCAACTGATACAGATTTTGCCGTTGATGAAGTTCAATTTGGCTTGTGCCAGTTCCCGTTTCATAAGGAACATCAAGGCCATGTAAGGCGGATAATTCTTCGATGGCTTCAACAAAATCGAGTTTGTCGTAATTCATCAAGAAATCGATCGCATTACCATGTGCACCACAGCCAAAGCAGTAATAAAACTGCCTTTCACTGTTCACCGTGAAAGATGGTGTTTTTTCGTTATGGAACGGACAGCACGCGTGATGATTTTTACCCTGTTTCTTTAACGGGACTTTTGCATCGACTAAATCGATGATGTCGGTTCTCGCTAACAAATCATTGATAAATGAACGCGGGATTCGTCCAGCCATAAGCCTCTTTTCGCCTGTTGATGAACGATAATAAGCCGCGCTTCCCTCAGGAAAGCACGGCCTTTAACTGCTTACTAATACTGCCTGTGATGATTGCGGTGGTTACCGCGACCAATTAGTACAGGCGAGTACGGCGTGCGTTTTCGCGAGCCAGTTTCTTAGCGTGACGCTTAACAGCAGATGCTTTAGCGCGTTTACGCTCAGTCGTTGGTTTTTCATAGAATTCACGACGACGAACTTCAGCTAAGACTCCTGCTTTTTCGCAGGAACGTTTGAAACGACGTAATGCAACGTCGAATGGCTCGTTTTCACGTACTTTAATTACCGGCATGTGCCTCTCACCTCAATAGAAATCGGGTTGTTGCTGGCTTTATTCCACCAGCCGTCATTTAAAATGGTGCGGAATTTTACTTCAATGAGTACGGGTTTGTAAAGTGCCGTATAAAATTGAAACACACAAGATTACCATTTCGTTGTTTTTTTGATGAAAAAAACAGCGAGTTTAGGTAATAATGAAAATTAGCCACACGAAATTTATTACAGGGCACTGATTATAGACTATACAACAGGAAAAGTCAGCCTTTTGGCATCATAAATTATACGATAGCCTGAATTTAATGATAGACTTTGGCTCATGCAACAAACAAGGGTAGTGCAATGCGCGTTTTAGGTATCGAAACATCCTGCGATGAAACCGGGATCGCAATCTACGATGATAAGGCCGGTCTATTAGCTAATCAATTATATAGCCAAATAAAAGTTCATGCTGACTACGGTGGCGTGGTTCCTGAATTGGCTTCTCGCGATCATATTCGCAAAACGGTTCCACTCATTCAGGCCGCGCTTAAACAAGCCAATCTTACGAGTGCCGATATTGATGCGGTCGCTTATACAGCGGGGCCGGGGCTTGTAGGCGCTTTAATGGTTGGTGCCACCGTGGGACGTTCGCTAGCCTTTGCATGGGGCGTTCCTGCTGTTGCTGTTCATCATATGGAAGGGCACTTACTAGCACCGATGCTGGAGGAAAAAAGCCCTGAGTTTCCATTCGTTGCCTTATTAGTGTCAGGGGGACATACCCAGCTAATTAGTGTGACTGGTATTGGTGAATATGAATTACTCGGTGAGTCTATTGATGATGCCGCGGGTGAAGCATTTGATAAAACAGCAAAACTACTCGGGTTAGATTATCCGGGGGGGCCAGTGTTATCGCGTATGGCACAACAAGGCACAGAAGGTCGTTTTGTTTTCCCTCGACCAATGACCGACCGACCAGGGCTTGATTTTAGCTTTTCAGGGCTGAAAACTTTTGCCGCTAATACCATTCGGGAAAATGCGGATGATGAGCAAACTCGCGCAGATATTGCACGCGCTTTCGAAGATGCCGTAGTGGATACATTAGCCATAAAATGCAAGCGTGCACTTGAACAAACCGGTTTTAAACGCCTAGTTATGGCGGGGGGAGTGAGTGCCAATCGTACACTACGCGCTAAAATGGAAGAGGTGCTAAAGCAGCGTGGGGGGGAGGTGTTTTATGCACGCCCAGAGTTCTGTACTGATAATGGTGCGATGATTGCATTAGCGGGGCTGATCCGCTTAAAAGGCGGCGCGACAACAGGCTTAGGCGTTACAGTGCGCCCGCGTTGGCCATTAGCGGAGCTTCCACCATTAGTCGAAACTCGCGAATAGTATCGAAAGTGTGATTAGCGCGGCGGCCCATTTATTGTCAATTGAGTCGCCGCTAATTTATTGTCTCCCGATATCTCGTTTTCTTTTTTAGATCCAGAAACGGTGATTTAGTGCAAAATAGTTATCGCATCATCCAATCTTATCGCATGTTTTTTGACGACCTCAGAGGCATTAGCACTTTGTTCGACTAACACGGTATTTTTCTGGGCGATGGATTCGAGTTCAAAGACGGCCTGTGTGATTTCAGTGAGTCCGGCTGCTTGTTCGGAAGTTGCGTTGCTGATATGGCTGATCAGTTGGGTGACATCCTGTACTTGCTTGACCACTTCTTGCAATGTATCTCCCGTGGTGTGTACGTGCAATTTGCCTGAATGTACTTTGTTTTCACAGTCATCAATAAGGTCACGAATATCGTTTACGGCGCTCGCACTTCGGCTGGCAAGGCTACGCACTTCATCTGCAACAACCGCAAAACCTTTTCCTTGCTCTCCTGCTCGAGCTGCTTCAACAGCGGCATTAAGGGCCAATATATTGGTTTGAAAAGCGATCGTTTTAATCACATCGGTAATAGCGTTGATTTTATTCGTACTGTGAACAATTTCATCCATGGTTTGGACAACATTTTTCATGGCTTCCGCGGCATGAATTGCGGTTTCACTTGTCTGACTAGAGAGTTTATCCGCCTGTATCGTATTATCTGCGTTCATTTGTACGGACACTGACATTTGATTCATCGCCGCTACCGTTTGTTGCACATAGCCCACTGTTTTTTGGGTATGCTGTTCTAGTTCATCACAATCGTTAACTAATAGTTCACTCTCGTTGTGCACATTACTGATTTGGTAAGACACGTCGTTGGTTAACCACCGGCACACTAATCCGAGTTGACCAATAGATCGTAATATCATCCCAATTTCATCAACACGATGAAGATGGCTGATACTGTGGCGCTCGCCTCTTGCCACATCAAGGGCTTGTCTAGCAACATTTTCGATAGGCTTCGCCACCATACGTTCAAGTAAAACGTTGCTAGCGGATAAGGTGATTAAGGTGAGAACGGTTGCGTGAAGAAAAGACAAGCCTTGTAGGCCCGAGAGTGCAGCAACGCTTATCCAACCCGTAAATAACAGGATCATCAGTAATCGAATACGCCAACGTATCGACAGCGCAGGGTATTGTCCAAACCAGTGCTTTGCTAACACGAGGCCTTTATGTAATTTATGAGGGGGGCGCCCTTGGTTTAATGCCCGATAGAGCGGCTCAGCACTGGCGATTTCTTCTCGTGAGGCTTTTGTTCGAATCGACATATAACCCGTGATAACACCTTCTCTCATCATTGGGCAAATATTGGCTCTAACCCAATAGTGATCACCGTTTTTACGGCGATTTTTTACAATACCAGTCCATGGCTCCCCCTTTTTTAAGGTACTCCACATGTCCGCAAAGGCTGCTTTAGGCATATCAGGGTGGCGAATGATGTTATGAGGTTGGTTCATCAGTTCCAAGAGTGAATAACCACTTACTTTAATAAAGTCATCGTTTGCGTGAGTGATATTGCCATCCAAATCACTCGTGGTCATCAGTGTGGTATCGTCTTCTAATTGATATTCGTTTTGTGTAATGAAGGGAATGCTCGTCATAAATACACCATTATAATTGTTGAGTTTCTCAATGGTATATTTCGACTTATTTCAAATTATCATTAGGCATTATTTATAATAATTTGATGTTTATCTGATTTTTACCCGCAATATCACTTAAGTTTGGTACAGAGTTTGGATAGGAGTAGGTCAATTATGTTGAAAGCATAAAAAAGGCTGTTATGACAGCCTCTTAATATTAATCTTCTTGTTCCTGCTCTTTTGCTTCTTGAGCGATTTCTTTCGGGGTTTTTTGTTTCTTATTTTTGAGCTTTTGCCAAATACGGCTTTCTTGCCCGCGCCATAAACGTTGAATATTACCATGATGGCGGACTAAGACGAGGCAGGAGAGCATCGCCACAGGGAAGGTGAACTCGGGCTTAAACCACCAAACATAGAATGGGGCAAGTAGTGCACCGATAATGGCACCTAATGAAGAGTAGCCGCTAAGAAGTACCGTGAGTAACCAAGTGCCCGCAATTAAGCCAGAAAGATCCCAGCCGATAGCGGCGATAGAGCCAAATGCCGTTGCGACACCTTTCCCGCCTTTAAAACGGAAGAAAACGGGGTAAATATGTCCCAGACAAGCTGCAATCGCGACAAAGCCAAGATAGAATGGAGGAACTTTTAGATAATAAGCCAACCAAACCGGGATCATCCCCTTTAGGACGTCACAAATGAGCACTGCGGCTGCGGCTAATTTACCGCCGACGCGCAAGACGTTGGTTGCTCCAGGGTTACCTGAGCCGTGTTGACGAGGGTCGGGCAATCTTGCCAATCGGCAGATCAGTATAGCACTTGAAACTGAGCCACAAAGGTAGGCAAAGATTATCATGCCAAGCGCGGTTGCACTCATAGCAAACTCCAAAACAGTTGGGGTATATATACACAATTTATTTCACTCATTGGATAATACGCATATTTTCCATGAAGTGGTATCAATTCAGCACATAAACGAGAAAATGACGTGATGGATATCGTATTTATTGAACAATTATCAGTCATCACCACCATTGGTGTATATGACTGGGAACAAAAAATTGAGCAGAAACTCGTGCTCGATATCGAAATGGGATGGGATAACAAACGAGCATCAAGGAGCGATAATGTCACCGATTGTCTCGATTACGCGCAAATTAGCCAAGCCATTATGGATCATGTCAGTAAAAACAAATTTGGCTTAGTAGAACGTGTCGCGGAAGAAGTCGCTCAACTTCTATTAGGTCATTTTTGTTGCCCTTGGGTACGCATTAAAGTTGCTAAGCCAGGCGCAGTTGTGCGGGCGAAAAGTGTGGGTGTTATTATTGAAAGAGGCACTAGACCCGCTTAAAACTGAAAAGAAAGATAGGGCGGTGTATCGCCGCCAACTATCGGTTAGGCATTAATAGGTAACAGTGTTTGCTGTTGCCGCCACTGTTCAATCTGTTCAATGCGTTGGCGAGTCAGCTCTTCTCGGATTTTGGGACCTTGAAACCCTTGCTCAACAATAGGCTTAACGCTAACCGTTTGGGCAACATGAAAAGCTTGGCGAAAAAACTCCGCTTGTGGATACGCTTGCTGTTCAAAGCCAGCGCGACCACGCGCATCAGCTTCACTAATCACCCCCAATTGGGCTATTCGCTCAGGTTTACGCCAACTGTCTAATCCATCAAATAATTGAACCAGCTCTTGGGCTGTTAATCGATTTATGACATGAATTTTATCATGGAAACGAGCGGTTAGGCGTGCAAGCTCCCTCGCGCTATTAGGAATTTTTAAGCGATCACACAAGTTATCGATTAGGGCAACGCCAGCTTCGCCATGATGAGGATGGCTAGGCCAGATAGCTTTGGGAGTGAGTGCCTTACCGACATCGTGGCACAGTGCAGAGAAGCGAATATCAACATCAGTGGAAAGTTGGGCGGCCATACGTAACACCATTAGGGTGTGTATCCCCGTATCAATTTCTGGGTGCCATTTGGCAGGAGCTGGCACGCCAAACAAATTATCGATTTCGGGAAATAGCACGGCAAGGGCCCCACATTGACGGAGTACCTCAAAGTAGACCTGCGGTGATTTGGACTTCAAGGCTTTTTCGGTTTCTGCCCAAACACGTTCAGCGGTTAGATGAGTAAGTTCACCAGATGCCGTCATGGTTTGCATTAACGATAGGGTTTCGGGGGCAATATGAAAACCTTGTTCAGCGTAACGAGCGGCAAAACGCGCTACGCGTAAAACGCGTAGTGGATCCTCAGCAAATGCCTCAGACACATGACGTAAGACTCTCGCCTTTAAGTCATCGACCCCATTATAGGGATCGGTCAACTGTCCTTGGTCATCTTTAGCGATGGCATTGATAGTGAGATCACGGCGTAGAAGATCATCTTCAATGGTCACGTCTGGGGCGGAATAGCAACTGAATCCAGTATACCCTGCGCCTGTTTTGCGCTCAGTTCTTGCTAGAGCGTACTCTTCATGGGTTTGAGGGTGAAGAAATACCGGGAAGTCTTTCCCCACTTGCTGGAAACCTTGGGCCAACATCGTTTCAGGTGTTGACCCTACCACCACATAGTCTCTATCTGAGACCGGAAGGCCAAGCAGTTCATCTCGTACCGCTCCACCGACCAGATATACTTTCATCATTAATTTTTAGCTCATCCAACGATCATTACGTTTTTTACGGCGCGGAATAATATGCGGCAGGATCAGACCAAAAATAAGCCCAGCCCCCGCAACGCCACCACCATACATAAACCATTGTAATATGAGTTCACGACGACGGTCATCAAGGTTAACTTCCGCAATTTCTAATTTCTTGCCAGACTTAATAAGCTCATTTTTCAATTTTTCATTTTCGGCTTTCAATTGGTTGACGATTTTATCGTTATCGGCAACGCGCTGTTGCATATCCGCCGTGCGTGTATTCCACGTATTATCAATATTTTCGAGTTGCTGACGTAATTTTTGATTTTCGGCTTCTAACTCAGGAATACGTATTTTCATACTCGGTGTGTCACTGAGTTGGTTTTCTGGAAGCCATACTGTACGCCCACGTTCGTCTTTGACTTGAGCGAAATTACCATCCGTTGAGATAAGCTCAACACTTTCACCCGCATTGAGTGTGCCAACAATCCGATATTTTGTTCCTGGCCCACTATGCACATAAGTTGATAAGTCATCAGAAATATAACGTTTTTCAGCGGCAACGGTGCTGACTGATAGGCTTAGCCCCATGATTGAAAGGAGTAGTAATGGTATTTTTCGCATAGTATTTACTTTCTATTATTTATGGTGAATGAATGCGGCATATGTGTAGACATACTCTAGATCATTCGAGTTGCGGCTAGACGGTGAGTGAGCGAAATAGATAGCGATGCCATTCGCGCGGATGACTTAGTCAACAAAAACTCAGCGTGTTGCGACAACTTGAAGTACGACGAGTACAAATACTAAAGAGTTAAGTGTGCGTGTGCAAATGTAAAACCAGAATGGGAACTATCCTAACTCACTATATAGCGTATAATTCCTTGCATTTCTTGACATAAACACCTGAAATAAATTGAGAGCATAGAATTTTTGGTTTCTTTGCGCTTTGTTTTCTCACTCGGCGCTGATTGGGGTAATATAATTGCAGAGAAATTATCAATTAAGGAAATGTATGAGCCACCTAGAAGTTGAACTGAAATTGGCTGCTCAAACCACGGCAATCGAGCCAGTACGCCAATTTTTATCGACACTTTCCCACCAACATACTGAACCAAAGAAACTGACTAATATCTATTTCGATACTGAAACACGTCAACTGCGCCAATGGGATATGGGATTGCGTATTCGCGGTTGTGATGGTCGTTATGAAATGACCATTAAAACGGCAGGACAAGTGATTGGCGGATTGCATCAACGTCCTGAATATAATGTTGATATTGATGCACCAGAGCTCAATTTACCCGCTTTTCCCGTCGAAATTTGGCCAGAAGGCACCGATGTCCAGCAATTACAGTCACAATTACAGATCCTTTTTAGTACTAATTTTACCCGTGAAAAATGGCTAGTGACATTTGAAGACAGTGAAATCGAAATTGTTTTCGATCAGGGGGAAATTTCTGCTGGCTCCCGAGATCTTCCTATTCAAGAATTTGAATTAGAACTTAAAAAAGGTTTCGTTGCAGATGTACTGAATTTAGCGAAAAAGCTAGCCGACATTGATGGTTTGCGCCTCTCTTCCACCAGTAAAGCTGCAAGAGGCTATTCATTGATGCAAACAGAGCGCGCGCCATTGCAACAGCCAGAAACGGTGTTTGATTATGAGCAACAGCCCATAGAACAAGCATTGATGCATATGCAGCAGCTAAGCCAACAGCATGAAGCCTATTGGCTAGCCGATGAGGCGGGTGCCCGTGAAGGGCTTGATGTCTTTTTACGCTTTGTCCAAGCGTTTTTGGTGCATTATCGCAACTCTGCCCCCCAGTTTGTGCAGGATATTCCTTTAGAGCAGCTTCGCGCGGATCTTGCCGATGATAAACTGAGTGCAGAAACCTTTTGCTACAGCAGCCGCTGGTTAAAATGTAAATTGGCCTTCACGCAGTGGTTAATTGCCTTGAAATATACTGATATTCATTAAGGTGTTGATATGCATCCTTTTCCTGAGTTGCTACACAGCCAACGAGAGCGGGTTATCGCACGTTTGGCCGATCATGGAAGTGAATTACTGCCTCTGAGTGATGAAGAAGCCATCGTACTAAGTTTTAGTGACTTTGTGTTAAAGCAGGTTTTAGCGCATTCACGTTTTTTGCAGCAGATCCGTGAGCAACGACCTAGCCCTAGCGAATGGCAACATTATGAGCAGTGGCTTGGAAAGGATTTGGAATCGGTGGTAGATGAAGATCATTTGATGCGAGTATTGCGGACATTTCGCCATCAAATGCTAGTCAGAGCCGCTTGGATGCAAGCCTTAAAGATCAGTTCGGAAAAAGAAACTTTACAGCAACTGAGTCATTTAGCGGAAACTGTGATCGTTGCCGCAAGAGATTGGTTATATCAGCAATATAGTCAATCGTGGGGAACGCCTTGTGATAGCGAAGGTAACCCACAGCCATTACTGGTTCTCGGAATGGGGAAACTGGGTGGTGGAGAGCTTAATTTTTCTTCTGATATCGATTTGATTTTTGCCTATCCCGAAAATGGCGTAACACGCGGTGGACGCAAAGAGCTAGATAACGCGCAATTTTTTACCCGTCTAGGACAAAAGTTGATCCGCGTCCTCGATCAAGTCACGGTTGAGGGCTTTGTCTATCGTGTCGATATGCGTTTACGCCCATTTGGTGACAGTGGGCCTTTGGTGTTCAGTTTCTCTGCTTTAGAGGATTATTATCAAGAGCAAGGGCGTGATTGGGAACGCTATGCAATGGTTAAAGCACGTATTATGGGGCCAGATAGCCTACATTATGCAGATACATTGCGTCAGTTACTACGTCCCTTCGTCTATCGCCGTTATATCGATTTTAGTGTGATTCAATCGCTGCGTAATATGAAAAATATGATTGAGCGAGAGGTTCGCCGTCGGGGGCTGGTCGATAATATTAAACTTGGGGCTGGTGGCATTCGAGAAATTGAATTTATCACTCAAGTTTTTCAGTTGATCCGTGGCGGCCGCGAACCGGCACTGCAATCACAATCATTACTGCTAGCCATGAAAGGTATTCGAGAGCTTGAACTGCTTCCTGCCGAGCAAGTCGAACTGCTACAAGAGAATTATCTCTTTTTACGGCGGGTGGAAAATTTATTGCAAAGTATTGATGACCAGCAAACCCAGACTCTACCAGATGATGCTCTCAATCAAGCCCGTTTAGCTTGGGGGATGGGCTTTGAACACTGGCAGGCTTTTTATCAAGAACTCATGCAGAAAATGGCGATGGTTCATCATATTTTTACTGAACAAATTGGTCAGGATGATGAAGAAGAGCGTCAAGATAGCTTCGATGAGATCTATATCACCTTGTGGCAAGGAGAGCTTACTAAAGAGGAGTTAGCCCCTTACTTGCCTTCTCAGGACGAGGAAGTTGCCCAGAAAATCATTCATGGCATTTTGATGTTTCGTCACGACCTCAATAAACGCACGATAGGGCCGCGTGGGCGAGATGTTCTTGATGAATTAATGCCTAAATTATTGGCAAAAGTGGGAGAGCGGGCGGATGCAGGGCAAGTTGTCGAACGTCTAACACCACTTTTATTAAGCATAGTTAGCCGAACAACCTATTTAGAGTTGATGCTTGAATTTGATGAAGTATTGACTCACGTTATTCGCTTATGTGCCGCATCCCCAATGATTGCGGAGCAGCTTGCCCGCCACCCATTATTGCTTGATGAGCTACTCGATCCGAAGTCCCTTTACCAACCTCTACCTTTAACCGCATATCGTGATGAATTGCGTCAATATTTAATGCGAGTGCCAGAAGAAGATGAAGAGCAACAGCTAGAGGCATTAAGGCAATTTAAACAAGCACAATTATTGCGTATTGCTGCGGAAGATATTACGGGCGTCTTGCCAGTGATGAAAGTCAGTGATCATTTAACCTATTTGGCTGAAGCGATCATTGATGCCGTTGTTCATCAAGCATGGCAAAAAATGGTGAAACGCTACGGTGAGCCAGCACATCTTGCTCAATTAGATGAAAAACAATATGGTTTTGCGGTATTGGGATATGGGAAATTAGGCGGCTGGGAGCTTGGCTACAGTTCCGATTTGGATTTGGTGTTTCTATTCGATTGCCCTATCGGGGTTGTCACGAATGGTGAGCGTTCAATAGACGCAAGGCAATTTTATTTACGTGTTGCACAGCGCATTATTCATCTATTTAGTACCCGTACAGCCTCTGGGGTACTGTATGAAGTGGATGCCCGTTTAAGGCCATCAGGGGAGTCTGGTATGTTAGTCAGTACCATTGAAGCCTTTGATGATTATCAAAAAAATGAAGCATGGACATGGGAACATCAGGCATTGATCCGAGCTAGAATGGTATTTGGCGATGCTAGATTACAACAAGAGTTTAATCGTATTCGCCATGAAACCTTATGTACTCCACAAGATGCAGAAACATTACGTCAGCAAGTACGTGATATGCGGTTGAAAATGCATCAACACTTAGGGAGCCATCAAAGTAACCTATTTGATTTGAAAGCTGATCCGGGTGGCATTACCGATATTGAATTTATCGCACAATACCTTGTTTTACGCTACGCACCTGAAAACCCATCGTTAACTCGTTGGTCTGATAATGTCCGTATCTTTGAACTTATGGCTCAACATGCGTTGATGCCTGAAAATGAAGCCAATGCTTTAACTCAGGCGTATGTGACTATGCGTGATGAATTACATCATCTTGCTTTGCAATCATTGCCAAGTAGAGTGGATATCAGCCAGTTTGTCGTTGAGCGTGAACAGGTTTTAGCGAGTTGGGAAAAATGGCTAGGGGCGGTCGAATCGCATCATTAACGCGGCCTATTGCTTTGTGATAATATCGCGTTAATTAATTACAGCTTCCTTTTGAAAACTGGAGTTTTGGGATGAAAGTAACACTCCCTGATTATAAACAAGCAGGTGTACTTGTTGTTGGTGATGTCATGTTAGACCGCTATTGGCATGGCCCAGCGAGTCGTATCTCACCAGAAGCACCGGTGCCGGTGGTTAAAGTCAATATGGTTGAAGAGCGTCCTGGTGGTGCTGCTAACGTAGCCATGAATATTGCTTCATTAGGCGCCAACTCTCGCCTTGTTGGCTTGACGGGAATTGACGATGCGGCAAAAGCACTCACTGAAAGTTTGAATGCTGTAAAAGTACGTTGTGACTTTGTGGCAATCCCAACTCATCCCACGATTACGAAATTACGGGTGTTGTCACGTAATCAACAACTGATCCGCCTTGATTTTGAAGAAGGCTTTGAAAATATTGATGTTCAACCTTTGCTAGAACGTATTGAACAAGCCTTGCCACATATTGGTGCATTGGTATTGTCAGATTATGCTAAAGGGGCATTATCGCAAGTACAAAAAATGATTGCCTTGGCAAACAAAGCCGGCGTGCCTGTTCTGATTGATCCAAAAGGGAGTGATTTTGAACGCTACCGTGGGGCGACGTTGCTGACACCAAATATGTCTGAGTTTGAAGCCATTGTCGGTCGTTGCCGTGATAACCAAGATGTTGAAGAGAAGGGGATGAATTTATTGAAATCCCTCGATTTAACAGCGTTATTGATCACACGCTCTGAGCAAGGGATGAGCCTGATCCGCCGTGATGAGCCACCGCTACATTTACCGACAGAAGCGCAAGAAGTTTATGATGTAACAGGGGCGGGGGATACGGTTATTGGCGTATTGGCGGCCTCTATTGCTTCAGGTCGCCCTCTGCATGAGGCATGTGCGTTAGCTAACGCTGCGGCAGGTGTGGTCGTTGGAAAATTGGGGACTTCAACCGTTTCCCCTATCGAGTTAGAGAATGCGATCCGCGGCCGTGCCGATAACGGTTTTGGTGTGATGGATGAAAAGCAGCTAAAACAGGCTGTGGCAAACGCGAGGTTGCGTGGCGAACGTGTGGTGATGACAAATGGTTGTTTTGATATTCTGCATGCAGGCCATGTTTCGTACCTTGCTAATGCTCGTAAGCTAGGGGATAGGCTAATCGTCGCCGTAAATAGTGATGCTTCGACGCGTCGCCTTAAAGGGGAAACTCGCCCCGTCAATCCGCTGGAGCAGCGTATGATTGTGCTAGGAGCGTTGGAATCTGTCGATTGGGTCGTTCCTTTTGAAGAAGACACGCCACAACGTTTAATTAGTGAAGTGCTACCTGATGTTCTGGTGAAGGGGGGAGATTATCGCCCTGAAGAGATAGCTGGGAGCGAGGAAGTTTGGGCTGCGGGTGGTGAGGTTAAAGTACTGAACTTTGAAGATGGTATTTCAACGACGAATATCATTAAAAATATTATGAAAACCAGCAAATAAGCTACAAACATACCGTTGATAAGGCCTGTGATAGATGTGGCACAGGTCTTATCAAAATTCGTCGTATAGCGCTACCGCCTAGGGGAGCAAGAAATTATTCTTGTTCAGATGGCTTCTCTTCAAGCGCTTTTGGTTCACCAAAACGCTCTTCTAATGCTTTCACTCGTTGTTCCATTTGCGCTAACTTTTCGCGTGTACGCAATAACACTTGGGTTTGAATATCAAACTCTTCGCGGCTTACAAGGTCAAGTTTACTGAGTTGTGACTGAAGCAGTGAACGTAGTTTCTTATCAAAATCTTCACCCAAATCACGGACGCCTTTTGGTAAAGCACCTTGAATTTGGCGGGCTACTTGTTCAATTTTTTTCGGATCGAGCATTCGCGGGTCCTTAAGTTTTAAAAGATCAATTTGCCGATAGTGTAATACTAGAATGCTTTGTAATAAAGCCCATATGCACCTTGTGCAGCAAGTTGAGATAAAGGTGTGCAAGATAGGCCTGTCTTCCTCAATTACTCATCTTCACTTAAGCGTATCTAATGTGTGACTCGAATGAATAACGCTTCGTTTTTTTATTGATTTTTTTTGACAGAAAATGTGAGTTAGCCGTTAATTTTGGGTTTGCCCGTTGCACGTTGTAATTATTGGCGTTATATTGAATGCGCTTATCTCAGGGCGGGGTGGAAGTCCCCACCGGCGGTAACATGCCTAGGCATGAAGCCCGCGAGCGCTTTATCATTTGTTAGGGTAAAGGTCAGCAGATCCAGTGTGAATCTGGAGCCGACGGTTATAGTCCGGATGGGAGAGAATAACGGTATTAGCATCATTGTGCTATCGAAGCACTGTATTGCTTTTCATATCTGAATTGGCAGAGCGCACACTCGTGGCTGTTTTGTTTATTCAGTTCTCATACTCCTAAGACTGCCCTGATTCTGGTAACTAATAAATTATTACTTAAGAGGTTTTTACCATGAATCAGACGCTACTTTCCGAATTCGGTAATCCAATCGAACGTGTTGAACGTGCCATTGCAGCATTGCGCCAAGGCCAAGGTGTGCTTGTGCTCGATGATGAAGATCGTGAAAATGAAGGCGACCTTGTTTTTGCCGCAGAAACAATGACGCCAGAACAAATGGCCATGACTATCCGCTATAGTAGCGGGATTGTGTGCCTGTGCATTACGGAAGAACGCCGTAAACAGCTTGAATTGCCTATGATGGTGCAAAATAATACCAGCCAAAACAATACTGCTTTTACGGTAACGATTGAGGCAGCTAAAGGGGTAACGACGGGCGTTTCAGCAGCAGACCGTATCACAACAATCCGTGCTGCCATTGCTGATAATGCAACGCCGGCAGATCTACATCATCCAGGGCATGTGTTCCCGCTGCGTGGTCGTGATGGCGGGGTTCTGACTCGTCGTGGTCATACAGAGGCGAGCATTGATTTAGCGACACTAGCTGGGTTTAAACCCGCGGGAGTGTTGTGCGAATTGACTAACGATGATGGCACAATGGCTCGCGCACCGGACGTCGTTGCTTTTGCTAAAGAACATGGTATGACCGTTTTAACAATTGAAGATCTGGTTGCATACCGTTTGCAGATGGAAAAGAAAGCGAGCTAAGCAAACAGAGAGTTAGACATTTAGCATCGAATTTTAAGCCACAAAGTTGCACACCTTTGTGGCTTATTCAATTTATTTGACGAAGATGCTCAGCACCATCTACTGTGATTTATTATTAAACTGCGTATGCTGAGATAATAATGTGTAAGATGGAGCATGAAACTCATGTCAGCGAACAAAATGCCAGCGGTTTTTATTGGCCATGGCAGCCCAATGAATGCGATATCAGATAACCAATATACTCAGGCATGGGCAGCTCTTGGGCAGTCGCTGCCTAAACCCAAAGCTATCTTGATGATCTCGGCACATTGGTATACTCGAGGAACCGCGGTCACCGCGATGGCTCAGCCAAGAACCATTCATGATTTTGGCGGCTTTCCTGAACCTTTGTATCAAATGCAATATCCAGCATCAGGCTCCCTTGAACTAGCTCAGCAAGTCGCCGATTTATTAGCGCCATTACCAGTCTATTTAGATAAAAGTGAATGGGGGCTAGATCACGGTGCATGGGAGATCCTCGTTCGTATGTATCCTCAAGCAGATATTCCAGTCGTTCAATTGAGTATTGATGGAACAAAACCTGCGGCTTGGCACTTAGAAGTGGGGCGTAAGCTGGCCTCATTAAGAGAGCAGGGAGTGATGATTATGGCTAGTGGGAATGTGGTGCATAATCTGAGGGAAATGAATTGGCAAAATGCGAATGTTGAGGCGTACCCTTGGGCGCGTTCGTTTGAGCAATTTGTGATTGAGCACCTAACAAGCAAGCAGTTACCTCACCCTTTGACAGCGGCTCTTATACGGGAAGATGGGAGGCGTTCTAACCCTTCACCGGAGCATTTTTTACCTTTGTTGTATGTGATTGGTAGTTGGGATGGTAAAGAAGCAATATCTACCCCGACAGAAGGGATTGTATCAGGCTCTTTGAGCATGCTATCGGTGCAAGTAGGTGAATAACAGGCTAGGAAAGGTAAACAAAAATGACTTTCCCGCGTTGAAGGTAAATTTACTGCCTTGTGTTTTTAGTGGAAGAAAACGGCATGGTTAACATGCCGTTTGTCTATCAGTCAATAATGACATGAGGATAGAAGCGAGAGAGGTCTTGAGTGATAAGCTCTTTGTCTTCGCGAATACAGATACCCGCAGGTTGATCATTCACTAACCAACTTCCTACTAATGTATAGTTACCTTCAAATTGAGGTAGCGGATGGAACTGCTGGATGATCATGCCTTCTTCGCCATATGGACCATCTGCTGAGGCAATCTCTTGGCCTTTTTCAATCACACGAATATTCGCCCCTTCGCGAGAAAATAGTGGTTTGATCACATAACTTTCAAGCTCTGGTTTTTCGCCATCAGCAAAGTAAGCTGGCAACAAATTAGGATGATTTGGGAACATTTCCCATAACATTGGTAGCAGTGCTTTATTCGAAATAATGCTCTTCCAAGCTGGCTCTAACCAACGTACACCGGCATCTTCCAATTTGGTAGAAAAAATTTCTCTGAGCATAAATTCCCACGGATACAGTTTAAACAGATTACTAATGATCTGATCCTGTGTATCTGTGAATTCACCTCTTTCACCTAAGCCAATTTCATCCATATAAAGGAATTCAGTTGCGACACCTGCTTCATGAGCACAATCTTGTAGGTACTGAACAGTGCCACGATCTTCATCGGTATCACGGCAGCACGCCATATGCAGCAGACGGAAACCATGTTGATCTTTAAGCTGAGTGAAACGTTCGATCAACTGCTCTTGAATACTGTTAAATTGATCGGCGTTTTCAGGTAGTTTCCCTGCATTGACCTGATCTTCCAACCAAATCCACTGGAAAAAGGCTGACTCATAGAGCGATGTCGGTGTATCAGCATTATTCTCTAGTAGCTTAGGAGGGTTAACTCCATCGTAGGCCAGATCAAGGCGTGAATAGAGCGAAGGTTGGCTCGTCTTCCACGATTGGCGTACAAACTCCCAACAGTGTTTTGGGATTTGAAAGCGTGCAAGTAACTCATCACTTTCAATAACCCGTTCAACCACTTTTAAACACATTTGGTGTAATTCAGCAGTGGCATCTTCAATTTCTTCAATTTGCGCCATTGAGAATTGATAGTAAGCGTCTTCAGACCAGTATGGCTCGCCATACATGGTATGAAAACCAAAGCCAAATTCAGCTGCTTTTTCGCGCCAATCAGGGCGCTCAATAATTGGTACTCGTTTCATTACTTATCAACCACCCATTGAACGGGAAGATGAAGAAGATTTAGACGAGGAAGATTTCTGTGCCATCGCTTGCTTATTCACCGTGTCGCCAAAGCCACCACGAGTGATGGTGGAAGTGGTTGGTGGCTTAGGTGCCATTGCTGTTTTTGGTACGCTGATAGAACGCCCACCTGCAACAGCAGGACCATAGCTTTTACCTGTAGCATCGACAAATTTGCCATTAGCTGGGCTAGCTGGATTTTTAGAGCTAAAAAGAGGTTGTGAAGGTGCACTACCGCCCATCATTCGACCCATCATGTAACCCATCATCAATGGCATCCACATGCTACCAGAGCTACTTTGTGCTTGAGCTGTTTGTTCACCATTACCTGCGGTACTTGAGAAACTAGCCTGTGCAGGTGCTTGAGTACACATTGCTTCGCCAAATTCGGCGATACAATCTTCTTTCGTTGCATATTTAGGGGCTGTTTTTGCCGCTTCTTGTAATGCATTGTTGTAGGCTAAAGTACATTGTTCAGCTTGAGAAGGATTAGCTTGGCTACAATCCTGCGCATTGGTATACAGAGAAACAGTCTCATCGCTTTCTTCACAAGCGGAGAGCATAAATACAGCACTAACGGCAATAGCAACGGGTGCTAAGCGATATGAACGCCAAGACTTACGAAATGCGTCTTGATTAATATGCTTGGTACGCTTCATGGTCATGGTAATTACCCTGAATTAAGAGTGAGTAAGAGGTTAGTTTTGTTGACTCTAGGATAGGGGAAATACGTTGAAAATTAAAGCAGAAATGCCAATGAAATGCGATTAAATAATAAATTTTGCAAATTCCTCGTCAGAATTAATACGCAAGAGAAGTTATTTTAGAAAAAGTATAACTATTTTTGTTTTATTTCAATAAATTATATTTTGTTTGTTTTTTGATTTATTACTTAATGTTTCTCATCAGAGTTGGCTGATTTTGCACAAAGAAATAATCAATAAAGTCTGGTTGCACTCTTTTAGATAGCAAAAACGATATTTATACGAATTTCTACTATTACTACATGATGTTTTAGGCTTTTTATAAAATCAAAAACCCTGTTTTATGGTGATTATTCACTAAATAAAAGGGCTTTATCAGTTAAAGATACTTTGCTTGCTAAATAATGGGTGGTTTAAATTCATAAACACACCCATGCACATTAGTCCCAATTATGGTCTTGGTGGAATTTTAGATTTATGTTTTCTTGGGGCTTTTTTCTTTTTTGGCGGTGGTGTTGGCTTTTTATTTTTATGTGCTTTAACTGGTGATGCTGAAATTTTTGCCTCAGTATGATGAGAGCGTGGGGATGCTTGTGCACCCATAGTTGGCAGTATAAGCGTCGTGCATAATGCAAGAAGAATAAATCTCTTCATAATATTTCCATCTGTTATCTATCAATTAAGGAGCTCGTTTTATATCACTCCCTAATTATTGAGAAAAATGGCTTTGCATTCACTGACGCAAACTCCATAATTTATGCTAGATTTCATTGTAACCTATTGAATTTATTTTATATTAATAGATTTTGTTAATTTATTGATGGAGGAGAAAACACAAATGTTTCACTGATGACAGCGTGCAATTTAGGCCGTGGTGATCATCAACGTGTTTAAGAAAGGAAAGTTAAAAAAGGAGGGAGGTTGGCGCGAATAAAAAGGGGCCGACTTATCGACCCCTTTAAAGTTGTTATTACCTAATTTGTGGTGTTTCAATATTGCGAATAATGCTGCTAGGTGAGGTTGAAACCTCTTTGCCTAGGCTTGCATTAAGGCGAGCAATATCTTCTTCATTGAGTGTGCCACGAGCAAACTCAATGTTTAATTGGTTAATCATGTAATCATAACGTGCATTAGACAGGTTTTGTTTTGCCTGATACAGCGCGGTAGTTGCGGTTAACACGTCAACAATCGTACGAGTTCCCACTTGGTAACCAGCTTCCATCGCATCTAATGAACTTTGTGCAGAGACAACGACTTGTTTGTACGCATTGATGCTACTGATAGAAGATGACACGTTGTTATATGAAGAACGTACCAACTGAATTACGTTACGATAAACACTCTCAAGTTGCTCACTGGCACCTTGGAAACCATATTGTGCTTGTTCAACTTGTGAACTCACCGCACCACCACTATAAAGTGGTAAGCTTAAGGTTAAGCCAATGCTGTTTTGACCAGTATAGCTATTGCGATCTAACCCGTTGAAGTTGCTGCCATGGTTATGTGTATTGGCAACGCTGGTAGCCGCATCAAGATTGATGGTTGGCATATGCCCAGTTTCCGCTAAACGAATGTTTTCACGTGAAACATCTTGTGCTAAACGAGCGCTCAGTAAGCTTAGGTTACGCTCTTCCGCTTCTTTTAAAATTGCATCAACCTGATCAGGAGTCACGGTTTTAAAACGATCGATATTCAGTGAAGCCAGTTGATTGTAGTAAACACCGCTGACCTGACGCAGTTTTTCAACCGCATTTTCTAAGTCATTACGGCCTGAAACTTCTTGTGCTAACACGCTATCGTAGTTTGCACGGGCGTTTTGTACGTCAGTGATAGCCACTAAGCCCACGTTAAAGCGTTGGGTCGTTTGATCGAGTTGACGGTAAACGGCTTCTTTATTTGCTTCGATATAGGATAGCGCGTCAATCGCTTTTAATACGTTAAAGTAAGCTGTTGCAGTATCCAAAATCAGTTGCTGTTGGCTGGTTTGATACGAAACATCCGTGATACCCGCGGTTTTTTCTTGGACGCTGAGTTGACGCCATTTTGACATATCAAAAACGACTTGGGTCAATTTCAAAGAAGCATTGAGACCGTTGCTTTCAGTATTTCTCGTATCGCGATAACCACTGCCATATGTTATACCGGCCCCTAAACCTAATTGTGGTAATAATGGGCTACGGGATTCATTAATCTTTTCAAAAGCTTGGTTACGTTCCGCTAATGATTTTCTTAGATCAGGGTTACTTTCTTTGGATTTTTGGTAAACCTGAAGTAGATCTTCTGCGTAGCTATTCGTACTGAGACCCACAAAACTTAATGCAATAAAAAGGGGAAGCAGTTTCTTCATTTGGATTCCTTGATTAAACAGCAAATAAGTTCAGCCTGTTACCTGTGCCCCACTGGCATAAGTGAGGAGAGAGCCGAGATAAATAGGACAAACTGGAACCTATATGTAAATAAATCATCATCACTAGAAATACTTGTCAAAAACAGACCTTGTTGTTGCCTATATATTTCAGTTCATATTGACGCTTATTGTAACAGAGTATCGCATAGGTTAACGGTAGCGTTTTGTGCCATTTTGTCTCAATTTGTTTAAACATTAACTCATATAAAGGGAAAAAGCCCTAAAAACTGTTTTATTCCATAATTTTTCCTTAATATGGAAAACATCAGCTTAGGAGATTGTTATGACAAAAAATGTAGAGCAGCCAATTAAATATAATAAAAATGATGTTGAAATTATATCTAAGCGTAAATTATTTAATGGTTTTTTTCAAATGATTGAATACCGCTTTCGCCATCGATTATTTGAGGGGGGTTGGAGCGAAGAAATTACTCGTGAGGTCTTTGAACGCGGGCACGCCGGCGTTATCTTACCCTATGATCCTGAAGCCGATAAGGTTGTGCTTATTGAGCAGATTAGGTTGCCTGCCATAGAAACCAGTCAAACGCCATGGTTACTTGAAGCGGTTGCAGGAATGATAGAAACCGATGAAACTGCAGAGCAAGTAGTACGTCGTGAAGCTGACGAAGAAGCCGGATTGGTCATTGGTCGCACTGAAAAAGCATTAAGCTATTTATCGAGTCCTGGGGGCACCTCTGAACGTATGTATGTGTATGTTGGTGAGGTTGACAGTTCCCATGCTTCTGGTATCCATGGTTTAAAATCAGAAAATGAAGATATCCGTGTCCATGTGGTTAGCCGTGAGCAGGCTTATCAATGGGTTGAGGAGGGGATTATTGATAATGCGGCAACGGTCATTGTGCTCCAGTGGCTACAGCTTAATTACAAAAAATTGCAACAAAAATGGGTGAAACTGTCTTAAATAACAATTAATCTAATGAAGTGTGTGCTATTTAGCAGATATTAACCTACTGTTAACGGTAGAATAGCAAAATAACGGTGACATTTTTTATTGGAACAAGGAAAACTTTTGGACAGCCAGCTCGAAGTGACTGCTCGTAATGCGAAGGTAGTCAGGATTTTACAAGTTACTGATACGCATCTCTTTGCTGATACAGCGAATACCCTATTGGGGATTAACACGCACAAGAGCTATCATGCCGTCCTTGATGCTATTTTAGAACAAAATCTGCCTATCGATCTGATCGTTGCAACCGGTGATTTAGTCCAAGATCAATCACCAGAAGCTTACCAACATTTTGCAAAAGGGATTGAGCGTCTACCGGCTCCCTGTGTTTGGCTCCCAGGTAATCATGATTACCAACCTGCAATGGTCAGCTCTTTAAAGTTAGCGGGGATTTCAAGTGCAAAAGAAATTTTGATTGGTGATGAATGGCAAATTTTGATGCTGGATAGCCAATTGCAAGACGTTCCACATGGCGAATTGTCAGAGCAGCAACTTGAGTGGATGAAAAGCTGTTTGGATAAGCGCCCTCAGCGTACCACTTTAGTGATGCTTCATCATCATCCTTTACCTTCGGGCTGTACTTGGCTTGATCAGCACAGCTTGCGTAACTCCCATATTCTTGCGGATTACCTAAAAGGGTATCCACAAGTTAAAGTGATGCTTTGTGGGCATATTCATCAAGAAATGGATGAATACTGGCATGGTATTCGTTTATTAGCGACGCCTTCGACATGCGTGCAGTTTAAGCCTCATTGTACCAACTTTGCACTAGATACCGTCGCTCCAGGCTGGCGCTATCTCGAACTCTCCATCAATGAGAAAGGGGAAAGGCATATTAGTACGCAAGTGTGTCGTTTAAATACCAAAGAATTCAGTCCTGACTTTGATTCGGACGGCTACTAATGTCGACGCTTCTTTATATCCATGGCTTTAATAGTTCGCCACAGTCGGCGAAAGCCAATGGCTTAAAACAGTGGGTGAATGAGCGCTACCCGCACATCAACATGATTGTGCCGCAATTGCCTAACTATCCAAAGCAAGCCGCTTCTATGTTAGAAGAGATTGTGCTACAGCATAAAGACGCGCCGATGGGGCTCGTTGGCTCATCATTAGGCGGCTATTTTTCGATTTGGTTTTCACAGCGTTTTCAGATCCCAGCCGTTGTGGTGAATCCCGCAGTGCGTCCTTTTGATCTTTTGCAGGATTATCTTGGCGAAAATATCAATCCTTATACGCATGAAAAGTATTTTCTTGAGCCTAAGCATATGCATGAACTGAAAGCATTGCATCTGCCACAAGTTGATCATCCCGATTTGATCTGGTTGTTACAACAAATGGGGGATGAAGTGCTCGATTATCGCCAAGCGGTTTCCTATCTTGCAAAATGCAAACAAACTGTTGAACCACAAGGTAATCATGCCTTTGTTGGTTTTGAGAATCACTTTCCGCAAATCATCCATTTTCTGAGATTGGCAGAGAAATAATGCCAAAACATCTGTACACTGTTATTATCAACAGTAAATCACTGATTGAACGCTTTGAGTTGTTCAATTAATCACCTATTACCGCAGAATGACAACATGACTCAATCTAGTTATAACGCAGAGGCCATTGAAGTCCTCAGTGGTTTGGAACCTGTTCGCCGTCGCCCTGGGATGTATACAGACACCAGCCGACCGAACCATTTAGCACAAGAAGTAATTGATAACAGTGTTGACGAAGCACTGGCAGGGCATGCAGGGCATATTGAAGTAATTTTATATCCTGATCAGTCACTTGAAGTGATTGACGATGGGCGAGGTATGCCCGTTGATATCCATCCTGAAATGAAAGTCTCCGCTGTGGAACTGATTTTAGGGCAGTTACACGCTGGTGGTAAATTTTCCAATAAAAACTATCAATTCTCAGGTGGCTTGCACGGTGTAGGTATTTCCGTTGTTAATGCTTTGTCTAAGCGTATTGAAGTCACAGTGCGCCGTGATGGTCAAATTTATCAAATTGCCTTTGAAAATGGCGATAAAGTCGAAGAATTGCATGTTATCGGTACGTGCGCTAAGCGCAATACTGGCACTAGCGTGCATTTTTGGCCGGATGAAAGCTATTTCGATAATCCGCGTTTTTCCGTTTCTCGTTTAGCTCATAATTTAAAAGCAAAAGCGGTTTTATGCCCTGGCGTGAAAATCACGTTTAAGGATCAGCTCAACAATACAGAGCAAAGCTGGTGCTATACGGATGGGCTAACAGACTATTTAATGGAAGCCGTTAATGGATTAGAGCTGTTACCGGATCAACCATTTACTGGAGAGTTTTCGGGGGAGAGCGAAGCGGCTGAATGGGCGCTTTTATGGCTACCAGAAGGCGGAGAACTGCTCACGGAGAGCTATGTTAACTTGATCCCAACCGCACAAGGGGGAACCCATGTGAATGGGTTGCGCCAAGGGTTACTTGATGCAATGAGGGAGTTCTGTGAGTTCCGTAATATCTTACCTCGTGGCGTAAAACTGTCTGCTGATGATATCTGGGAGCGCTGTGCGTATGTGCTTTCGGTTAAGATGCAAGATCCGCAATTTGCTGGGCAAACGAAAGAGCGTCTCTCTTCTCGCCAATGTGCGGCATTTGTTGCTGGCGTCGTAAAAGATGCCTTTAGCCTATGGTTAAACCAAAACGTTCAAGTTGCCGAACAGTTAGCGGAAATGGCAATTGCTAGCGCTCAGCGGCGTATGCGTGCGGCTAAAAAGGTGGTGCGTAAGAAGTTAACCAGTGGCCCCGCTTTACCCGGTAAGTTAGCAGATTGTAGCTCCCAAGATTTAAGTATGACAGAGCTGTTCTTGGTGGAAGGGGATTCTGCGGGAGGTTCAGCAAAGCAAGCCCGCGACCGTGAATATCAAGCTATTATGCCTTTACGTGGGAAGATCCTAAACACATGGGAAGTCTCTTCCGATGAAGTGCTGGCGTCGCAAGAAGTTCATGATATTTCTGTTGCCATCGGTATGGATCCTGATAGTGAGGATTTAAGCCAATTGCGTTACGGGAAAGTGTGTATTCTTGCGGATGCTGACTCTGATGGGTTACATATTGCGACGCTGTTATGTGCATTGTTTGTGCGTCA
Source organism: Providencia sp. PROV261 (assembly GCF_028477945.1). NCBI lineage: Bacteria > Pseudomonadati > Pseudomonadota > Gammaproteobacteria > Enterobacterales > Morganellaceae > Providencia > Providencia sp. PROV261. The sequence goes on from NZ_JAMPMC010000021.1 coordinate 52,684, forward strand.
TTTCCCTAAGCTTGTCAAAGAAGGGCATGTATACATGGCAATGCCGCCACTGTATCGTATCGATTTAGGGAAAGAGACGTTTTATGCATTGGATGAAAGCGAAAAGAATGCCGTGCTTGATAGGCTGAGTCGTAAGAGAGGCAAACCCAATGTACAGCGCTTTAAAGGGTTGGGGGAAATGAACCCAATTCAATTGCGTGAAACGACATTAGATCCCAACACTCGCCGTCTTGTTCAATTAACCATTGATGATGAGAACTACAAAGAAACAGTGGCCGTCATGGATATGCTGTTAGCAAAAAAACGTTCAGAAGATCGTCGTAACTGGTTACAAGAAAAAGGCGATATGGCTGAAATTGAAGTCTAACATTCATCACGCTATCAAAAAGAGTAAGGAAAGTATTGAATGAGTGAAATTACTCATGACGGCGTAGAGCGTTTACCCCTCCACGCCTTTACTGAGAACGCCTATCTGAACTATTCGATGTATGTGATCATGGATAGGGCGTTACCTTTTATTGGCGATGGGCTAAAGCCCGTCCAGCGCCGTATCGTTTATGCAATGTCCGAGTTAGGACTTAATAATACGGCGAAATATAAAAAATCAGCGAGGACGGTCGGTGACGTACTAGGTAAATATCACCCTCATGGTGATATTGCCTGTTATGAAGCGATGGTGCTAATGGCTCAACCGTTTTCTTACCGCTATCCATTGGTTGATGGTCAAGGAAACTGGGGGGCGCCTGATGATCCTAAATCTTTCGCCGCGATGCGTTATACCGAATCACGGCTATCAAAATACGCAGAAGTATTATTGAGCGAGCTTGCGCATGGCACAGTGGACTGGATCCCTAACTTTGATGGCACTTTGAATGAGCCAAAAATGTTGCCAGCGCGTTTACCGAATATTTTGCTCAATGGTACAACGGGGATCGCCGTTGGGATGGCGACAGATATCCCACCTCATAATGCACGGGAAGTGGCTCAAGCCTTGGTTGCTCTACTGGATAAGCCAACGCTGTCGCTGGATGACATTATGTCGTATGTTCCTGGTCCAGATTTCCCAACCGAAGCAGAAATTATCTCTTCCCGAGAGGATATTCGTAAGATCTATCAAAATGGTCGCGGCTCGGTTCGTATGCGTGCTGTTTGGGAAAAAGAGGATGGCAATGCGGTTATTACTGCTCTGCCTCATCAAGTTTCTGGGGCGAAAGTGCTTGAGCAGATTGCAAGCCAGATGCGCGCGAAGAAATTACCGATGGTGGATGATTTACGTGATGAGTCCGATCACGAAAATCCTACACGCCTAGTCATTGTGCCGCGTAGTAATCGTGTTGACCTCGAACAAGTGATGAATCACCTGTTTGCGACGACAGATCTCGAGAAAAGCTATCGCGTTAACCTCAACATGATAGGTCTTGATAATCGTCCAGCAGTTAAAGGGTTGGTAGATATACTCAATGAATGGATTGTTTACCGCCGTCAAACGGTACGTAATCGCCTTAATCATCGTTTAGAAAAGGTTCTTAGACGCTTACATATTTTAGACGGTTTATTAATTGCTTATCTTAACATTGATGAAGTTATTGAGATCATCCGTACGGAAGATGAGCCAAAACCTGTCTTAATGTCGCGCTTTAATCTCTCTGATACGCAAGCAGAAGCTATCTTAGAATTAAAATTACGTCATTTGGCTAAACTCGAGGAGATGAAAATTCGAGGCGAGCAAGATGAATTAATTAAAGAGCGTGATGAATTACAAAGTATTTTAGGCTCCGAGCGTAAGCTAAATACGCTGATTAAAAAAGAAATTCAGGCTGACGCCAAAGCTTATGGGGATGAGCGTCGCTCGCCACTGCGTGAACGTGAAGAAGCAAAAGCATTGAGCGAACATGAAATTCTACCTTCAGAGCCGATTACCGTTGTATTGTCAGAAATGGGCTGGGTACGCAGTGCGAAAGGGCATGATATTGAGCCTTCTAACCTGAATTATAAGGCTGGAGATAGTTTCAAAGGTGCCGCTCGAGGTAAAACCAATCAGCCTGTTGTTTTCCTAGATACGACAGGGCGTAGTTATTCGGTTGACCCATTAGAGCTACCTTCCGCACGCAGTCAAGGGGAGCCATTAACCGGGCGTTTATCACTACCGCCAGGGGCGACCATCGAACATGTTCTGATGGCCCAAGATGAGCAAAAATATTTAATGGCATCGGATGCGGGTTATGGTTTTATTTGTACCTTTAATGATCTTGTCACCAAGAACAAAACAGGTAAGGCTCTGATTAATCTGCCGGATAACGCCAAGATCCTCACACCAATTGAGATTAATAATGAGCAAGAAGATGTACTGTTAGCCATTACTAAGACTGGTCGTATGTTAATGTTCCCTGTTGCTGATTTGCCTCAATTGTCGAAAGGGAAAGGTAATAAGATCATCAATATTACCGGTGCTCAAGCGGCAAGTGGTGAAGACCTTCTTGTTTGGTTATTAGTGCTGCCAGCACAGGCTTCAATTACGCTCTATTTCGGTAAACGGAAACTGAGATTGAAATCGGAAGAGTTGCAAAAATATCGTGCAGAAAGAGGGCGTCGTGGTACATCACTACCTCGTGGCTTGCATAATATTGAGCGAATTGAAGTTGAAACTGCGGATGCAGACAAATAATAATAGTGCAATTTTATTATGGGATTGATTATGCTCTAAATACGTAAAGGTCAGCCAGCCGATAGCGGAATCAATCGTGCTGACAATGCTGCACTTGAAGTATGGCGAGGATAATCAAGTTCTGATTATTTAGACAGAGGTCTCTATGCTAGCGCTGATTAGGGCCATTATTGTGATTATTTATACAATATTGGTGTGTGTATTTGGGGGAATTTATTGTTTATTTAGCCCTCGTGATCCAAAACATGTGATGGTTTTTGGCCATATGTTTGGGCGGTTATCAACATTATTTGGCATAAAAATTATTAACCGCGTTCCAGAAAAAGCGAAAAAATATGGCCCGAGCATTTATATTGGTAACCACCAAAATAACTATGACATGGTCACAATGTCGAATGGTGTTCAACCAAGAACGGTGACAGTAGGGAAAAAAAGTTTAGTGTTGATCCCGTTTTTTGGTTTTCTGTACTGGATCACGGGGAATATTTTGATCGACCGTTCGAATCGTTCAAAAGCGCATAACACAATTTCGCAAGTGGCTGAACAAATCAAAAAACATCAAATTTCAATTTGGATGTTTCCAGAGGGAACTCGTAGCCGTGGTCGTGGGTTGCTACCTTTTAAAACAGGGGCATTTCATGCGGCGATTGCTGCGGGTGTACCAATTGTACCGGTTTGTGTTTCTACCACTCAAGGAAGGATCAAACTCAACCGTTGGAATAATGGTCATGTGATCGTTGAAATGTTAGAGCCAATAGAGACAAAAAACTATTCCAAGGAGCAAGTCAGGGAGCTCGCTGAATATTGCCATGATTTGATGGAAGCTAAAATTAAGCAGCTCGATGAAGAGATTGCTGAAATAGACAAGCAAAATAAATAAGTTGTTCGGCACGATGACTTAACATGACGCCCTTTTCTGAATAGGTTATCTCATCAGAAAAGGGCGTTTTTATTTAATGAATCACATGATCCTGTTTACACGTCTAATTACATTTTATCTTGTCATTTTTGACTATTAAATTTTATTTATCGTTATAGATATTTTTAGAGTTTCATCTATTTTCGCGATATCATTACAACCCATTTGTATCAAGTTTAAGATTATGGCCCAATGATGGGTTATGCTAGCGCGAACCTAAAATTAACGATTAAATTGGCTTATATTGCGAATATCTAACAATAATTAGCGCTGCTATTTTTAGTTTAGTGGAGAATTTATGTCATTCAGTCGGCGTCAGTTTCTGCTTATTGCAGGGCTGGCTTTGTGTTTGGTCAATACATCAAACTATGCTTTTGCGAGCGGTAATGGCAAAAACCCGCTCCCTGTTCCTCCATTATTAGAATCCAAATCAGGACAGCCGTTATTTTTGACATTACAAAAAATACATTGGTCGTTTGATGGGAAATACTCTGCGGATATATGGGGGGTTAATGGTTCTTATCCAGGTCCAACGGTAAAAGTAAAAAATGGCGATGATATTAAGCTGATTTATAGTAATCGCTTACCTGAGTCTGTTTCCATGACAGTTAGTGGCCTGCAAGTTCCTGGTACTCAAATAGGTGGAGCGGCAAGGTTAATCTCTTCAGGAGCCGATTGGTCTCCTGTGATCCCTATTCGTCAACCCGCAGCGACCCTTTGGTATCACGCGAATACAGAAGGCAAAATGGGGCCTCAAATTTATAATGGTCTATTAGGGATGTGGATCATTGAAGATGATTCAACGAAGAATCTGCGACTACCAAAACATTATGGCGTCGATGATTTTCCTATTATTATCCAAGATAAGCGCTTAGATAATTTTGGGGTTCCTGAATACCAAGCCAATGAGGACGGTTTTCTTGGGGATACGTTATTAATTAACGGTGTTCAAGACCCTTATATTGAAGTTTCCCGTGGCTGGATCCGTTTACGCTTATTAAATGCCTCTAATTCGAGGCGCTATGTCATGAAAATTAGCGATGGGCGTCCTTTTGTGATGATAGCCTCCGATCAAGGATTATTGACATCACCAGTCAAAGTGCCTGAACTGTCGTTGGCACCGGGTGAACGTCGAGAAGTCTTGATTGATATGGCAAAAACAGAAGAGCTTACCATTACAGCGGGTGAATCAGCGAGCTTTATGGATAGAGTGAAGAGTTTATTTGAACCTTCAACAACACTCATATCGACCAATGTGTTGACTATCAAAGCAACAGGGTTAATGTCTTTGGTGACTGATGATGTTCCTACTCAGTTAGTTGAAGATAAAACTCAGATCACTTCATCTATTCGTAATCGTGATATTCACCTTAATGAACCTTATGGCATCAATAATACGACAAAAGATACTCGTCGTATTGATCTATCAAGCCAACAAGGTGGGTGGGAGCGCTGGGCCGTAACCAGTAATGTTCCTCAACCTTTTCATATTGAAGGGGTTCGTTTTAAAGTGATTAACCGTAATGGACAACCGACACCACCGGAGGATTTCGGCTGGAAAGATACAGTTTGGGTTGATGGTAAAACAGAACTATTGGTACAAATGATGCAGCCATCCTATGAGCACTTTCCATTTTTATTCTACAGCAACAATTTAGAAAAAGCGGATTTAGGCTCAGTGGGGCAACTGGTCGTGGCACCCGAAAATTAATGTTAAATCGGGAGTGTTAGAAATTCTGTGTCATCCTAGTAAACGACCTCAAAAAGGAAGGGCTGATGACACAACCTTTCGATTTTGATAAAACCTTAAAATTACTTCAAGAGGGGCAGGTATTGATCGGCAAAGGCGGTATCCTGACCCCATTGAGACTCTTATTTGGCGAATGATATCAATGCCAATCGCCGAAATGGTATCACTAAGAAAACCATCAAAATATCAACGGGTAACGTTGAACTGGCAACGAGACCTGATCGTAATGGTTCTTTCGAACCGTAACGGGTGAAAAAGCACCAAGCGACATTATCGAATGAGGTCGAGCATAAAATAATACGTTTTTTGCTCTGAGTATGAGTTACTCGGGTATTAGCCGAGAATTGAAGAGCTGTATGCTTTTAGTCTCTCACCTGCCGCGATTAGCGCAGTGACTGGCAAAGTTATTCTTAACTCAAACTATGGCAACAGCAACCACCGGATATGGTGGGTTGGAAACAAAATATGCTAGCTATCTATAACCAAATAATTGAAGACCTCATGACGATCAATCCAGAGCTGCAAGTGATTCATAAGCTATTTTAACCACGGCGATTAGACGGTCGTTGATCGTCTTTGAATATTTACGTGCTAATATTGATAATGTAAAGAGTATCAAAATAACAGTTGGAATAGATGAGACGTTTTCTGTTAGTAAAACTTCTCGATTTGATAACAGGTTTCTTATGGAAAGAATAAAATAATGAATAGAATGGAGCTAATCAATAAATATATCAAAACTGATTTAGAAAAAATAACAGTTAAAACAGGTGAATTGAAAAAAAAATCTGATGATAGGTTTTATTCTAATATAGGAAAAATTATTGCTGAAAAAAAGAGTAATAGAGATATAAATTATGTTGTTGCTCTTGATTCTGCAATGGGAATTACTGGGTTGCTTTATACGAAAGAAATCTACTCAAATGTGAATGAAAAA
>NZ_JAMPMC010000022.1:0-1972 GCF_028477945.1 Providencia sp. PROV261
CATGGATTTTGCTTGTGATGACTTTAGAATTGGGCACCTTTGCTACGATAGAATTATTGAGAATATTCAATCGGGTAAAATAGCAAAATCGCTCCCTATGTATACTCGTCCACAGAAGCTAGGCGTATTTGCCGTTGAAATGTTGGCAAGCGAAAAAAATCAAACCATAGATTGGGAGAGTGCAGGTATTCCTATCGATCCGTTTTATCAACGTTTTTGCCAAGAAGCGTTATATAATGAAAATCACGATGTTGTCGCCCAATGGCTTATTGCACTGTGTGATCGTCATGTCGAATGGTCCGCTTTATTTGACTGGGATGAAAATGAACAAAGTGCGACAGGCTATGAAATAGATATGGAAATATTATTAGCGTGGCCGTTTGAATATCAAGCCGTCAAAAATTTCCGCGCCAAACATGGCTTAACTACTCCTATCATCGATCACCCATTACTTAAAACCCCGATGGCAATTGAACATCGCCCTGATATGGTGGGTTGGAAGCAAAATAGGCCTGCTATTTATGATCAGATGATTGAAGACTTGATCACGATTAATACAGAGCTGCAAGTGATTCATAAACTATTTTAATCACGGTAAATCACCGATGGTTTACCATCTTTAGATACAGGTAATATTATGAAGCAGACGGCAGAAAGAAAACAAATTATTTGTGATAATAAGCTGTAAGCCTTTTATCTTGATACAGTTCACTATTTTGAAGAGGAATATCAAGCTGTCTTAGAGCACAATGAAATTAAGCGAAAGGCCTTGTTTAATCAATTAAAGAAAAATTATTTGCACTTTGAATCTATTGGTCGAGCAAGTCAACTTGATGAAAATTAATGGGGTCTCAGTAGCATTAGAAGGACACAAGGTGGTTTGTGGGTGTGTGCTTGTCGCAGTGGATTAAGCAAGTAGTAAAAAAGTATCTTGAGCGGGGTGTTTTAATCATAGGGGTTAAAACAATAAAGAATGAGTGAATACTATTATTAGTCAGTATGTTAGCTTTAAAGAATCGAATGATTATAAGGATGATTTCATTTGCAGAATTGAGTCATCTCTACCACCGATGCGGTATATCGACAGTGAAAAAGCGTTAGATGAGGCTAATTGCACTCTGGGTTTTATTAATGAGGAAAAGATATAATGGGAATAGTTGCCTTTGTCAAAAAACACATGACATTAAAATCCAATTTTGATCGTGCCAAGAAACAACGCTTTGTATCTAATCACGAACGTTACCAAAATAATGTTGAGCTTGAAGAGTTAACCTTTATTGATGAAATTAATGCTAAACAATTTGCCATTGCGAATATTAATCGAGGAAAACGTGATGTTGGGGCAATGAGCTTTTTTCTGGTTATTTTAGTTTTTTTTATAGTAATTTTGAGTGTACTAATAAAGTCAAATATAGATAACTACAATAGTTTTGTTAGCACCATCTCAATGTATGAGAAAAAGTATAATCTTTATAAAGAAAAAAATATAACATTGACTAAAAAAATTAAGGAGCTTAGACCATTTTATGGTGAAGGCAATAAAAGCTTTGGGGTTTTCTTTGTCGATTACTATTTATGGGGAGGGCATGTCGATAAAGTTGGAGGTAAGGACGTTACTCTTATAATTTTCACGTTAATTTTTGGTATTTTTACCAGTATTGTGGGTTATATAATCTTTTTAAAGCCGCTACCAGTCCTGATTTTTGATCGAGAGAAAAAATATGTCTATAGCTATTTAAAAGGGAAAGTTTCAGCAGACCGCTATGAATATATTGAGTATGGTCATGCCCCAATTATGCTTGCAGTCCGGTTATATAGCATTAATACTGAAAATGGTGAGTTGCAGGAAGAGATGTTTTTGCCTTATACATCAGCCATGTCAAACCTTAACTTTAATACAGCTAATGAAGCCAATATCTTTGTCAGCTTTGTGAATACTTTTATGCGTGAAGGGCGTGAAGCGGTAATGGAT
>NZ_JAMPMC010000023.1:0-150297 GCF_028477945.1 Providencia sp. PROV261
GGACAGTAAGAATTAGACCCAATGACTACTCTAATCTACCTAAAGATAGAGAGTCGCTCTTTTACTTTAAGGCAAGAGCTATACCGCCAACATCAAAAAATAATGAACAAGAAAATAAGCTGAGTGTTGTATTTGTAACGGCGATTGTTATCAAGGCTTTTTATCGGCCGGAAGGTATATCCGCCCCTAAAACCTCGGATTATGAAAAAATTACTATCAATAAAAGTAATGGTAAATGGGTTATTGATAATCCTACTCCATTTAATATGACTATTGTCGATTTTACTTACAATGGTAATGAGTTAAAAGAAACAATACTAATTCCACCCTTCAATAAATATGTTTTAGATAAAATAAAATTTAATGGCGAGAAAATGAGCGGTGGATGGCGTTTTATGAACGATTATGGTTCTGCTACTGATGTATATCACTATAAATACGGATCTGTTGATAATTAATAAATTTTAAAGGTGCTTTAGCTTTATATATCTAAGAGTTTCTAAATTATTAACGATTAACTTTGGGAATATAAAGGCAAATAAAGGTCAGTGAAATGGAAATGAAATTATTCAAAATAAGTATGTTATCGTCACTAATTTTTTTGTCTCTATATTCCTATGGTGACGATTATTTTGATCCAACAATGTTAGAAAGTCAGTTGGGGGTTGACGCATCTCAGATTGACTTATCTAAATTTACTGCAACGAATAGTGTGCCTCCTGGTGAGTATTTGATCACTGTTGAAGTAAACCGTAATATTCTGGGTAGTAAAAAAGTTAATTTTAAATTAAACCCTCAAGGTGAGGTTGTTCCCGAGTTTACTCCAAAACTTTTGGAGGACTGGGGCGTGGCTACTAAAACTTTACCGAGTTTCAATGGCGTTAATCCGGATACCTCTATTTTAGACCTTTCTAAATATATTCCAGATGCTACGGTGACACCTAACATCCAAAACCTAAGATTAACGTTAACTATTCCTCAAATAGCTATGGATAACAAGGTACAAGGTTATATCGATCCTAGCTTATTAGATGATGGTGTTCCTGCATTATTTTTTAATTATTTTGTCAGTGGTAACAAAAGCAGAAATGACGCAAATGAAATAATTAAAAATGAAAATATGTTTGCGAACATCCGTGCAGGGTTAAATGCAGGACCTTGGAGGTTAAGATCAAATTTAGCATATAGTAAGTCTAAGGGAGAAAAAGACCAAACGAATTTCTCTAATACTTATGTTATGCGTGCACTACATTCTATCAAATCCACTTTTTCTGTCGGGGAAATCAGCTCAGGAAGTGATGTTTTTGATGCCGTTCCATTGAAAGGGATGAAAATTGCATCTGATGAGCAAATGTTACCTAGTAGTATGAGAGGTTTTGCACCTGAAGTTAGAGGTATCGCGCAGTCAAATGCAATGGTCACTATCCGCCAGAATGGTTATATTGTTTATCAAACTTATGTTTCCCCTGGTCCGTTTGTCATCAAAGATATTTACGCTACAGGAAACGCGGGTGACTTAGATGTCACCATTAAAGAGGAGAATGGTACTGAGAAAACATCAACAGTTGCCTTCTCATCTTTACCTGTGATGCTTCGTCCTGATGGTTATAAATATGAGGCCGTTGTAGGTCGTTATGATGGTGGATATACCAAAACCTCTAGAGAATCTGATTTCTTTTTAGGGTCATTTATTTACGGATTACCTACAAATAGCACACTATACGGTGGGCTATTGATGGCTAAAGACTATTTTTCTGCTGCGGCAGGTCTTGGAATATCTTTGGGAACATTTGGGGCGTTATCTGCAGATATCACCCATGCGACAGCAAATATGGATGGTAATCTTGGTGATCGTTCAGGGCAGTCATTCAGAATAAGATATTCAAAAAGTATGGCATCGACAGGGACATCTGTTGACTTGACAGCTTTACGTTATTCAACTCGTTCGTATTTTAGTTTTGCTGATTTTAATAACTATGACCATAAGCTAAAAGATAATGTGGCACCGTGGTTAAATCAACGTCAACGTAGTAGCTTCACGACGGCACTAAGACAGTCGTTAGGGGAGTACGGAAGTGTTTATATCTCCGGTAGTATTTATGACTATTGGGAAATAGATAGGAAAGTGAAACAATTATCCATAGGATATAATGGTTCATTTAAAAAAGTTAACTACTCAGTAAACTACAGCATTGACCGTATTAAAGATAAAGAAAGTTGGCCTGAGAACAGACAAATATCTATCAACGTAGATATTCCATTTAGTATATTCTCTAATAATGAATTAATAGAGAATATGTATAGTACATATTCTTACAGTCAAGATAATGATGGTTATATTAACCAACAGGTAGGGATCAGTGGTACTTCCAGAGATGGTAGTTTCTCTTATGGAATTTCTCAAGCATATGGAAATAAAGGAGTTGGTGGAAGCGGTACGCTAAGCTCTAGTTACTCTGCGCCTAATTTTGGCATATCTGCGGGTTATAATTACTCAAAAAATAACCAGTCTGTGAATGGTAGCTTGTCCGGTGGAATGTTATTACACGAAGGCGGAGTGCTGTTTAGCCGTACAATTGGTGATAGTGGTATTATTATTGAGGCTCCAGAAGCAAAAGGAACAAAAACGAATAACCAAAATACCGTTGTTAACGGGCAAGGTTATGCGTTATATCCATATGCAACACCTTATAGCTCTAATATTGTGACCCTAGATGTGAATACTTTACCTGATGATGTCATGCTGAAGGAGACAACCAAGACTATTTATCCATCGGCAGGGGCTTTTGTTAAGGCTAAATTCGATACAAAAGTGGGTTATCAGGTGCTCTTTAATATACGTATGGCAAATGGAAGTGCAGTACCTTTTGGAGCCATCGCTACATTAGTAGAAAGTAACGTGGTAGAAGAAAATACAGGTATTGTAGGTGATAATAATAAGCTATTTATGAGTGGATTACCTAATTCAGGTACATTAAATATTAGCTGGGGAAGTGGTCAAGAACAACATTGTGTATTGAAATTCACCGGCCTAGATAAAGTTATCACAACAAGTACGCAGCCTGTTCGTACTCTTGCTGCAGAATGCCGCTAGCTTGTTATTAATACACTAAAAAGCAAATCATTTATTTTATTGATAGCGTTCAAAATGAACATGAGATGAATTAGCGCATTATAAATGATTGACTGTATATTTGTTAAGGTAGGTTCAGTTATGAGTAAAAGTATTTCTAAATGTTTGAAAGCGATTTCTTTATCAGCTATGTCGATAGGGATGCTTTTTTCTAATGCGCATGCTGAAGGTCCAATGCAGGCAGGTCAAATGATTGTACAGCTCTATGGTATGATTGACCTAGATGATGAGGTTCCTGAGGGGACACCTCATCTGCTTGATGCAAGGATGATGGGGGCGACATCGATTACGATGGGGCCTCCAGAGTATGGTATTTATACTCAACGTCCTGAATATTACCCGAACACCACTTCAACGCTTAACAATAGAGAATGGGATGATGAGTTCGCAATAGTCGGTATCTCTGACTATTCAGGTCGTTGCAGAGCAGAGACCTTTAATGCATCAGAACATACGGTATTAGGTCAGGGTAAAAAATTTGCTTTTAAAATGAAACACACAGACGCTTCTGGTTTATTCGCGTGGGTTGTTCCTAGCTTTAAAGTTGATATCAATTTAAACTTACCTAACGGCACTCAAGGGTTAAAGACATCATATTCGGGTGTTCTTGGTGAACCGATAGCAAATCTTAAGTCTATTGATCCAAAAAAAACCCAAGGTTTAAATTTATGTTATATTCCACCAGGTAAAATAACTATAGGCTATGGTGGAACCAAACATGTTCAGTTTTCTATTGCTAAGCCTTTAGAAGTCTATTTAAATGGAAAAGCGGTTCCTGGTGACTTTATAATGGATAATAGTGCCTTTAGACTTGTAAGCTTAGGAGGACATAAAGGTTTTAGAGCTGATGGGGAGATAAAGGTTCGCTTTATTACCAATGTTAAAATAGCCCGAGTTTGTCGTATAAGTGCAGCAAGTGGTACTGTATTCCACGAAACTTTTGGCCGTGCTGATTCAATCCCACTAGAATCGCGGTTAACATTTAACTGTAGCGGGCAAGGGAATCCGTTATATATGTCTGCAATTCCGAGAATGGGTGAAGCCAAAGGTGACAATTTAACGAAGCTGGAATTAGAACAAATTGATTCAGGTGAGAAGAGTACAGTAAAACCTTGGGTTATAGGGGCACCATATTTTGATGGTGGTAATATCCCTGCGCTGAGTTGCGACGCAACGAATCAATCAAATTTAATTAAGTTTGATAATTCAGATATTCCACTAAACAAAAATGCGCAAGCTGAAAATGATAACTTAAACATACGTTGGTTAATGTGTAAGAATCGTGATGTAAAACCTGGTAAGTATAAAGGAAGAGTTGAATTGCTAGTGTATACTAAGGTTTGATCAATATTAAGCATTAATAGTTTAAGAGAGTAATATGAGACAGCTAGGCAAGATAATATTTATTTTAGGTGCTCTATTCTTTTTGTCGATGACATCTGCATATAGTAACATTCCGGATAGTATTAGCTTTCAGTTAATACGGAGTACTTATGTTGAAGGTAATAAAAGTATCTCTATTTCTTTACGGAATAAAGAGAGTCTCCCTTATCTGATCCAAGGCTCTATGGAAGCATTAGATACGAATACGGGCATTACTTTATTGAATAGTAATACTGAAGAAATCCCTTTCATTATTACGCCACCATTACACAAATTAGAGGGTAAAACTCGCTATTATTGGCGAGTTATCTTTGCTGGTGATGTGTCAAAAATGCCCAAAGACAGAGAGTCTGTATATATCGCTAAATTTAGAGCAATACCAACCTCTGAAGTACCAAAGGAGGGTGATAATGTCGAGCATAATTCTGAGTTATCAGTAGTACGCGTGATGAATTTTAAAGTATATTACCGACCAAAACAGCTTGAATATTATAGAATTAAAGAAGAGTTGGATAAATTACAATTTAGGGTGGAGAATAATGAACTTATTGTTACAAATAATTCACCTATATATATGACTTTCGAAGATATTTCAGTGAATTCTATTGAGATTGATAGAAATGAAACATTTAAACCATTGATTCCTAAAGGAGAGCAAAGGTTTAAACTGAAAAATAAATCTGTTCCTAGTGGCGCGAAAGTAACTTGGAGAGTGCTGGACGAGTTTTCTATGCCTTTAGAACAGCGTACAACAACGTTATAAACGACTCATCTTAGTTATTTCCGGTCTAAAACTCAGAAAGAGTAATATTTGGTAATTAGTTTACACGGTTTTCGAATGAAAAAAATATTCTATATACATAAAATACTAGCGCTTTTTCTGAGTTTTTTTATTTTATTATTCCCATTTTCTTTTGCAATGTCTCAACAAAATAATAATTTTAGGTTGTTAATTCATGGAGGAGCTGGTGATATAACAGAAAAATCACTTATACCTCAATTACAGAAAGAACATGAATTAAAGTTGAAAGAAGCTTTGCAAGCAGGGTATGAAATTTTATCAAAAGGTGGAGACAGTATTGAGGCTGTACAGGCCGCTGTGATCATCATGGAGGATTCTCCATTATATAACGCGGGTAAAGGCGCATCTTTAACTACGGATAATAAAGTAGAACTGGATGCTTCCATTATGGATGGACGTGACCATACCGCGGGGGCCGTCGTTGGGGTTTCTAACATTAAAAATCCAATTATAGCGGCTTATAAAGTTATGACCAAAAGCCCTTATGTTATGATGGGTGGTACCGGTGCAGAACAATTTGCAAAAGCTGAGGGGTTGGAACTCGTTGATCCTTCTTATTTTATTATTGAATCTAGACTTGAACAGCTAAAAAAAGTCAAAGAAATTAGCCATAAAATTGATCAAGAAAAAGGGCTAAATGCTGCCTTATTTGAAGATCCTCTGCTTTATGATTATAAATATGGCACGGTAGGTGCAGTAGCTGTAGATAGCCGTGGAAATGTTGCTGCGGCAACCTCTACAGGTGGCAGCACCAATAAGCATTACGGTCGTATTGGGGATTCGCCTATTATTGGGGCAGGAACATATGCTGATAATAATACAGTTGCAATTTCTACCACGGGGTTAGGTGAAGTTTTTATTCGTGGAGTGGCCGCTTATGATGTTGTGGCACAAATAAAATACAGTAATACACCGTTAGCAGAAGCGGTGATGAATACTTTAAACTCTGTGAAAAATATGGGTGGTACGGGTGGTATTATTGCGATAGATAGCAAAGGTAATTTTGTTATGCAATTCAATACGAAGGGAATGTTTCGTGGAACGATCGGTCAGGATGGCATTCCACAAGTAGCCATATTTGGGCCTTAGTTATTAACCCTTTTGAGTGTTTTTCTGAAATTTTCACGGCTGAGCCTACTTTTTCTAAGTAGGCTTTTTCTATTTATCAGCATGGCAAGTAAATGATGAGTAGGCTTCATCTTTGATAATGTAAATATTATCATCCATTTTAGTTAAATTAATATAATAGTGTATTTTTTCTTCTTCAAGCTGAATAAAGTTTGCAAACAGCTTTTGAGGAACGTTATCCGAACTTGTGATCGATAACGATTTAAACCGTATCGAATAATGGTTATTTTTATCAATCGCGTGGTAGCTAAAATAGAGCGCTCTATCAAGGCGATAAAAAATATTATTCTCCTTGATATAACCATACATATTCATTCTTCCGGTATTATCATCTGCGACGAGTACACTGGTTTTTGACTTCAGCATAATCCCATCATCGGTACCGTTATCTTTTATCCATAAAATATCAGAGTTACAAATATTCACATCATTATCTTTATTATAGATAAATGTTGTTGTTGCCACAGCCGAAATAAAAACAAATAAAAACAATAAAATATATTTTTTCATTTAAATTCTCTGATCATTGATTGATACACAGTCATATTGAGCCTTTTTTTCCTTACAAATACTAAGGGATATATTTTTATCAACAGACTGAATACTATTCGGCTCTGAAAGTAAGATAACACGCTTAGGCTCTTGACAATTTACATTATATTTATCAAGTTTTTTATTCACAAAATCGATGCTATCTTTTGTTGAGCTTTCAATGAGATTAATAGGTATTTGTATCAAACATTTGTCTCGCTCACTGACTGTCATGTAGCTATTTACTTCCATGCTTGCATTAGAATTAGTGGTGTAATAGAAAACAAAAATGAACAAAAATAATGACATTGCAATCAAAGCGAACAAAATAGGGTTATTTTTAAACTTACCCTTATTCTGTATTTTGAGCAGTTGTGGCTCTTCTTGTACGGTTGATGATAATTCTGATATCGAATTATCTTGTCGTGGTTGATGAAGATGCTCTTCTATAATTGATTTCTGATCAACAAATTGAGTTGTTGCTTCCTCAGCATTTTTTTCACTATATTGTGAAGAATGCGTAACGGAATGTTCATAGTCATCTAAACCTAAAGTAACATCACTGCTATTTAGTACGACTATCTCTTCTTCTGGCAAATATGGCGTATCGTTTTCATCAGTGATGGTTTCTAAGGCGTCACAATCAAAACGAAATCCTTTTTTAGGAACGGTAACAATAGATTTTGGGTCGATACCGATCAACTCAAATTTCTTTCTTATTTCACTAATATAAGTATTTAAGTTATTGTTTGAACCTACTAAGCCATACTCTTCCCAAACTTTTATCAGTAGCTCTTCTCTTGTAGCAATTTTGGATTTTTGGTTAAGTATGATGATTTCATTCAATAGTCGTGATGCAGGCTTTGATAACTCAACGAACTTATCAACTTCATTCTTTATAAAAATGAAGTTCTTACCTGTCTCAAAAATAAATTTATTATTTATGAGATAGTCTTTGCTATTTTTCATGAACACGGTTGCTCTCTCTAATTTCTAATCCTAAGACGGCGAAATCATGATAAAAACTGAATAATTTTCTAAAATCTAAAAGTATTAGTAAAAGTATATTTTTATGAATATTTATAATTCCTATAGTCTAAATACGGAATCAATTAACTTCAAGTATTGCGCTATGAGACTTTGATGAGTTTAGACTTAAATATATAGATATAGCTGATAAAACAGAGTTGTGTAATGTATAATTATGTAAGGTTAGAATTATATATCTGTATATAGCATTAAATATGTGTAAAAAACCATATATCACTAAAATATAGGTTTGGCTATGATAATGGGCTTAAGAGATTAAATATTATTAAGACGAATCCTAAGTACAAGCACCTATATTATTAAATTTTATTTGAAAATAGTGATTTAATATAAGTCTTATTATCTATTTAATTATTAGGTAAGAGATGAACCTCTTACCTAAATTAATTGATGGTTAATAGTTATATTCAAATCCCAACCAGTAATTACGACCCTCTTCAATATATCCAGAGGTATATTGATATGACTTATCAAATAAATTATTCACTGACGAATTTATAGAAATTCCATGACCTAGATCATAATTAAAGCGAATGTCCGTTTTTGCAAAACCCCTAACTTTCTCATTACTATCAATATAATTAAATGCCCAACTTCTTGCTTCTTCTGTGACTGTAATGCTAAATGGTTCATTAGGCATAAACTTAATCCAAACGAACGCTTTATGTGTTGGTAATTCTGCAACATGTTTTACGCTATCGTGTTTTGGGTCAGCATGAATATAACTATAACTTAAACCCGCAGCCATCCAGTCAGTAATTTGGCCATGACTGCCTAAATCAATCCCAGCATAATTAACCTTACCGCTATTACGGTTTTGATAAACGTCGCTGCCCGCGGCGGGGTCATAATGTATGTAGTGTGCCATGATGGCATCAGAGACATGATTATAATAAGCGCTAGCATTGTAGGACCAATCGGCGGTGATGTAGCCTTTATAAGTGAGATCAAATGTTAAAGCACGCTCTGCATCAAGATGCGGGTTGATGATAAAACTATCATTGTTTTTCATCTTATTTTTAGTGTAGCGCTCTTTTTGGGTTGGGAAACGGCTTCTATCTGACACTGAAAATTGTACCGTATCATTGTTTGCTCGATGATAACGGGCCATAAATTCCCAATTGAAGGCACGTTGGCGGTTATCTTCATAGTTTTCAATCCCAGTAACGACATTTTGTTTATTGTATAAATAACGTTTCCCATCATCACTATTGCGCCAGTCGTAGCCAAGCCCACCAATGATATCAAGCTGATCGGTTGCAACCCATTGGTATTCAGTGGCGATTGACCAAGTTTGATCTTTATAACGATCATAAGGAACGACTTTATTACTACGTGCGCGGTGGATATCTTCTTTCCAGTGGGCAGCGAACGACAGCATGTCTATTTCACGAAGGGTAAAATCGATACGCATATCGGCACCATTACTGTAATCGTCATAGTGGCTGTAATTGTATTTGCCTGCTCGATAATCCTGAACTGATTTGTATTGATGGAGCGTATTTTTGAATTTGTCGTGATAGAGCCGACTTTGCAGCGCAATATCATTGGTAACTTGGGTCGTACCATTAAAGTAAATACTCTCTTTGTTATACTCTGGCCACTGCCAAATTTGCTGTTTTTTATTATCAGCACTGGGGGCGCTATTTTTATCGCCATCTTGTTTTAAATAAGTGACCACATACTCATCAGCGTCGCGTGGCGTCCAGCCCATCTTTAACATTAAACGCTTATCGTCTGTGGCTGAATTAGTTCGACGACCGTGACTACCGGCTAATGGGTTATTATCAGCCGAATCAGGCAACCCCATAAAACGCTGTTTGTATTGGCTACCACTGAGCTGAATAAAGCCAAGATCGTTACGACCGCCTAAACGAGCGCTGATATTGCGCGCATTATCAGCGCCGCGAGCAAAGCCTTGATTTAGATTGATATTGGCCTCTAAAGGTTTTTTAGGTGTGGCGGTCGTTAAGTTTATGGCGCCGCCCATCAAGTTGGGGCCTTGTAACAATGACGTATAGCCTGTCGACAACTCAACACTAGCGAGTTCGCTGGTCATAAAACGCCCAAGATCTAATGTTCCATCATAAGGAACATAAGTTGGGATACCATCAAAAAACACAGGTACTTGGCGACTATCAAAACCACGGACATTCACTTGAGTTTCATTACGATTACCTGATTTTTGGATCACTACACCAGGCATTGTACTAAGCGCTTGAGCAACATTTGTTTTATTCAGCTGCTTCATTTGCGCTTGAGTCATGATGTTTTCATCGGCTGCGAGTGGTGTACTCCAAACACTCATCACATCACGATTAGCTAATTTTTCAAAGGTGGCTGCAAAGCTGTGTGTAGTAAATAGTGCCATCCCAACTAAATAAGTGATCTGTTTTATTTTCATCATAAAATTCCAATTTGCCTAAATCGATATGTTGTTTTTTATATAACGATGTGCGTCGTTTATTGAGAAAACGAACCCTTTGCAACATAGGGTTCGTTTAAATTAGGTCTATCCTGTGAAAATGTTTACTTTGATATCTCTGGGGGGAGCGTAATAAGGAGCCGATGTGACAAACAATCTAATGCCTGTTTGCGCATACGCCTCTATTGTTTGTAAGTTGATCCCTCCAGCCGCAGATAGCCGACATAAACGATTTTGTGTTTGTATTTGTTGATGCAATTGGCGGATTTGTGCTGGGCTGAATTTATCTAATTGAACAATATCGGCGCCAGCCTCAATGGCGAGTGTCGCTTGTTGTCTATTATCTGCCTCAACAATAATCTGTTTTTCAGGGGCGGCTTCCCTAAGTGTATGAATATGCGAGTGCCAATCATCGGGGTCGGCAAGACAACGACGATGGTTGGTGAACAATAGAATGCTTTCCGCACTCCCTGCTCGGTGAATAATAGCGCCGCCAGCAATAATAGCGGTCAATGCAAGTAACTTTGTTCCCGGCACCGTTTTTCTTGTACAGGCAAGTTGGGCATCAGGTTGATAACGCTTTAAGAGACTGACCATTTGGTGGGTGTAGTGACTAACACCGCAGCACCATTCAAGGACGTTTTGTACGGCTTTCCATGCTTGATGAAGGGCTTCTACTGTTCCAGAGGCTTTTATTAAGCAGCTATTTTCTGGAACCACGTCGCCATCACGATAATTAGCTTGAAAATCAATACCGAGTTTATTTAGCATGCGTGAGGCAATATCAATACCACTGATACACCCACCCTGTTTCGAAACCAATGTCATTGTGCCTGCTTGAGTATGCAGGCCTAAAGAGCGTGTTGTTAAATCGCCATATTGAATATCATCAAGAAGTAGCTGGTCGATAAAACTATCGGGTAAATAAATCATAATGTTAGACTCATTTCATCAACAACATCCCATGACACCATGGCCCAGTTGCGCGCAGGATAGGGAATGCGCTTTCCTGACGCGAGTTGCAGGTCGTAATATTGGTGTAATTTTGCAATCTCTTCATCAGAGAGATTTTTGAGTGACCAATTGACGCTTTCGACAAAATCTTCAACCTGTTCAAATCCGCCTTTATCTGGGCTGTTAATAAAATCGACTCGCGCATTTATTCCCATTTGATGCAAAATATTCACCGCATAGATGTAAGTCGGTAAGCGAACGACTTCCCGACCAATAAATTGGATGATATTTTCATCAATAAAGGTTGGGTTTACAGTATGCGTGGTGTAAACACGTAAGTTTGCTTGGCGATTGAGCTTCAATAAGGCTGTTTTAAGGTCATCGACTAAAGTGGACCGTGAAGCGACGGCGATATCGACTTTAGGTAATTGCGCCCAGTTATCTTCCCATGCTAATTGTTCAAATCGAACATTATTGATATCCATTGCTTTCGCACGCTCTTGGGCAGCATCAAGCATACCTTGGCTGTAATCAATACCAATGATGGTGGTGAAATGCTTTGCCAGTGCCAAACAGACAGAGCCCGGCCCACATCCGACATCCAATAAGGTTTTTGCACCAGTAAAATCCATGAGTTCACGAAAACGAATTAAGTAGGGATCTTGTGGGTTTGCACAGGTTTGTGCCATTTTTTGCGCTTTTTTATCCCAATGCTCAGGCTCTTTGCGTGAACGCTGGGCTTGTTGCATATGTTGTTGGTACATCTGAGCAAAATCTAATTGGTCAATAAGCATAACTTTCACCTTAGCGAGTAAAATGAGCTGGAAGCTGAAAATGAGCGGCAATACTCTCTTCATCAATAGAATAGAGTCTTGCTAGGTTGGTAAGTGTTAACATACTTTCGGCAGAGCCTTGTCTTACGCCAGCATGTTTATCCAGTAAGATAACATTATCTGCAATGGCGGCAGCATGCTGTGGGTGATGAGTCGACATGAGAACAGTGATCCCATCTGCTTTTAATTGTTCAATTTGCTTCAATAAACGGATCTGGTTACCAAAGTCTAAACTCGCGGCGGGCTCATCCATAATTAACATGATTGGTTTTTGGATTAAGGCTCGGGCTATCAATACTAACTGTTTTTCTCCCCCACTGAGGGTGCTGTATAAACGCGAGGCAAGATGCTCAATCCCCAGCTTTTTTAGTTGTTCTAGCCCGAGTACGCGTTCTTTGGCGCCGGGAACAGAAAAGAGTGAGAGGTGAGGCGTCAGCCCCATCATGACCATATCTATGGCAGTAAAAGTGAACGGGGTATCATGAGCTTGAGGTACGTAAGCAATTACTTTCGCTATATCAGCCGGTTTATAAGAGGTGAGAGACTTTTCTTTTAATAAAATGTGACCTTCAAGAGCAGGAAGAAGCCCTAATAAAGTTTTCATTAGCGTTGTTTTGCCGCACCCATTCGCACCGAGAAGGCAGGTCATCGCGCCAGCTTGTAACGCGAAATTAATTTTTGTCATAATGGCTTGATGATGATAGCCAATCGCCACATTTTCCAGTCTGATTAGGTTCATTTGGCACTCCGTGTTTGTAAAAGGATTGCCAAAAAGAAAGGGGCACCGACCGCTGAAGTTAATATGCCGAGTGGAAGCTCAATGGAAGCAATAGTGCGAGCGAGTGTATCGGTAATGAGTAACATAATGGCTCCAATAGCCATTGAGGCAGGGAGTTGATAGCGGAAGTTAGCGCCCACTATCATTCGGGTGATATGCGGAACGATTAAGCCAATCCAACCGATGATCCCTGCAATGGATACCGCACTGGCGGTAATCAATGTTGCTGAAATAATAAATATTGTTCGCATTAAGCTGACATTGATCCCCAAACTTTTCGCTTCTTCATCAGAGAGACTCAGTAAATTCATGCGCCAGCGCAACAGTAACAGTGGCATAATGCCAACCAACATAATGGGCAACACAGACAGTAGGTCGCTTTGGGTGATGGATGAAAGCCCGCCTAATAGCCAGAAGGTGATAGAAGGCAATTGGGTATAAGGGTCTGCAAGAATTTTTATTAAAGAGATGGCTGCACCACATAAGGCGCTGATCGCAACACCAACTAAGACGAGAGATAAAATGGGGTCATGCTGGCGCGCCATTCGGGCAATTAGGCACACTAAAGATACTGCCAATAGCCCACCAACAAAGGCGGCTAGTTGAATGTAGAGCAGCGATTGACCTAAAAATATACCAATAACAGCACCTACCCCAGCCCCCGCTGAAACCCCAAGTATATCGGGTGATACTAATGGATTTCGAAACATTCCCTGATAAGCCGCTCCTGCAATCGCCAGTCCTCCTCCAATCACCATCGCGGCGAGTGTGCGAGGAAAACGTATTTGCCAAAAAACAGTGGCATTGCGTGGGTCATCGGCGAGAGTTTGTGAGGTAAATTCAGACACAACTAAATCAATGAGCTGATTAAGCGTAAGTGAATACTTACCACTAATTAATGCAATGATCAGGGCGCCGATAAAAACGATAACAAGAAGTAACGGTTTGATTGTGCGACTCATGATAATTCCATCAATCTATCAATTTGCGTATCAGTCACCGATGAGTGATAAAACAGATGGAAAAATTGTTTGATGTCATCGCGTATGGTGGATTCGATTTGTTGATCAAAATGGCTTTGTAACCGGCGCATGCCTAAGAGGCGGTTAATTCCTGGGGGGCCATCAAGCCAACCAAATGGCATTCCTCCAAAGGTCAGTAATTGGTTAGTGGCAACCGCCGTTAACCCTTTCCATAACGCGGATTGGCGAATAAATTCCTCGGCTTCTTGATATTGAGTAATAATAATATCGGGGTTCCAATCATACAGTTGTTCCATTGAAACCTCTGTTAACCCCCTAAAATTAGGAATATCGGCGACATTACGGAAACCTAATATTTCTATGGCTTCAGTATGAATAGAGCCTCGGGTGCCTGTTTGTAAACCTTTGGCGCCTCTAGCTAGGTAGAAACTGGGGGCATTCTCATGGTGTTGTATGGCGAATTGTTTCGCGTCTTGCAAATAGTGTTTGGCAAGTGTGCTGAGCGTTTGAGCTTGCTGCGGTACATTTAAGGTCTCACCGAGTTGAAGTAATTGCTGTGCTGAATCTTGTAGCCCTCCGGCTATCAGTAAATAAGCAATGCCTGTTTGTTTGGCAAGTTTCGCCGCCTGAGAGCGATAAGTGTCATCAATATTTCCAGTATCAATTATTAACTGTGGGTTATAATCGAGCAGCTTTTCCAAAGATAGCGTACTTCCTCGACCTGCTAGGCGACCATAAATAGGCAAATCTCGCCATTGTTGAGCAAATAGTTCGTCATGCTCTTTTTGCAAATGAATGGATGAGAATCCAACCATTTTTTCAGGGGCTAAAGCAAATAGCAGTAAATCTGCAGGTGGACCAGAACTCATTACACGCTGGATTTTGTTTGGTTGTGGTAATACACCAAACAACGCTTGTTCAATGCGCCCATAAGCAGGCAAATAAGCGAGTGCCGCTAACGCCGCGCAGGATTGAATAAAGAGTCTACGATTGATTCCCATAGTGCTAAAAAGAAATTTCGTTATATTTATTGATATATAGCGCGGAAGTTAACGGAGTCATACTAAGGAGTCAATAACAAAAGAGACATTAGTCGGAAAACTCCGCTATTCTGTGATGTAAATCAGTAACAAACATTGCTATCCATACAAAGATCGCTGAACATAGTCACTCGCACTTGCGTAAGTTAGAAACACGGAATATATGAAGAAAAAAAGACCCTCACTACAGGATGTTGCCGACAGAGTCGGTGTCACGAAAATGACAGTTAGTCGCTTTTTGCGAAACCCAGAGCAGGTTTCTGAAGTGTTACGCGGTAAAATTGCTCAAGCGGTGGAAGCGTTAGGGTATATTCCCAATAAGGCCCCTGATTTGCTGTCTAATGCAACCAGCCATGCGATTGGTGTTCTGTTACCGTCGCTGACCAACCAAGTTTTTGCTGAAGTGATCCGCGGTATTGAAACAGTGACTGACCATTATGGTTATCAAACCATGCTAGCACACTATGGTTACCTTCCTGAAAAAGAAGAGGAGCGCTTAACTTTTCTACTTTCTTACAATATTGACGGTGTGATCTTAGCAGAGCGTACCCATACTGATCGCACGCTTAGAATGTTGAAGACTGCGGGGATCCCTGTGGTTGAGATCATGGATAGCGTCTCTCCGTGTTTAGATGTTGCTGTCGGTATTGATAACTTTGAAGCCTCACGGCAGATGACAGCAGCTATGTTAGCGCGTGGCTGCCAACATGTGGTGTATCTTGGCGCTCGATATGATGAACGGACCTTTATTCGGCTACAAGGCTATGAGCAAGCGATGCGTGATGCGGGGTTGGAGCCTCGTAATGTGATGACGCAAGCAAGCTCTTCTTATTCATTAGGCGCTCAGTTACTTCATGAGTGCAAAGAAAAATACCCCGAGGCAGATGGTTTATTTTGTACCAACGACGACCTTGCCATCGGTGCTATTTTTGAGTGCCAGCGTCTTGGCATTAAAGTTCCTGAAGATTTGGCAATATCAGGTTTTCACGGTCATGATGTTGGGCAAGTCATGACGCCGAAATTAGCCAGTGTTTTAACCCCTCGGGATAGCATGGGGCGTAAGGCCGCCGAAGTACTGCTTGCGCGCATTAATGGTAAAAAGTTACCACAAACGTTATTTGATGTTGGTTTTGAGTTACTGCCCGGTGAAAGTATTTGAAATTAAAAAGTGATGCAGCATATTAGTGAGAGAGGCATCACAGATCTCTTTATTTCCCTATCAAGATAATTGCTAAAAATAGCCGCACTGCTGATAATGTTACTGGTAACTGTTACCGGTAACAATTCGGTTTCTATCATCGGTAAACAAAAAATAAGCGTACCTTTTTTATTTAACACCTGAGGAGTTTCCCATGAGTGATACCCAAGCACAAAATTATACATTTGTTTTTATGGGGGTATCGGGTAGCGGTAAATCGGCTGTCGCAAGCGGTGTCGCTCAAAAAACAAATGCGGCTTTTTTAGATGGTGATTTTCTGCATCCGAGAGCAAATATTCAAAAAATGGCTTTGGGCCACGCACTGAATGATGAAGATCGCCAACCTTGGCTTGCAGCATTAAATGATGCCATTTTTGCAATGCAGCGAACCAACCCTATTTCTTTGGTTGTATGCTCTGCATTGAAAAAAAGTTATCGCGATAAGTTAAGAGAAGGTAATAAGAATCTCTATTTTATCTACCTGAAAGGGGATGCTGAGCTCATTGAAAATCGCCTCAAAGCACGTAAAGGGCACTTCTTTAAGCCTGAAATGTTGGTATCACAATTTCAGGCACTGCAAGAGCCTACATCAGAAGAACAGGATGTTCATGTTGTCGATATTCGCCCATCACTTGATGAAGTGATTGAAAATACACGTACGGCTATTCATCAAATTGTTTCTGGAGGCAATTCATGAACACCCCAGTTGAAGCATTAAGCACACTGACACTCGTTCTGACTGCGGTCGGCTCTGTGGTTTTATTACTGTTTCTTGTCATGTACGCCCGTTTACATGCTTTTGTTGCATTGATGATTGTCTCTATCGGCGCTGGATTATTTTCAGGTATGCCAGTGCAAGACATCACAGAAACGATGCAAAAAGGGATGGCAGGAACACTCGGTTTCTTGGCTATCGTTGTCGCACTTGGCGCCATGTTTGGGAAAATTTTACACGAAACAGGCGCGCTCGATCAGGTTGCGACAAAACTACTCCAATTATTTGGGGAGAAAAGAGCGCATTACGCTGTAGGGATCGCC
Organism: Providencia sp. PROV261; assembly: GCF_028477945.1. Lineage (NCBI taxonomy): Bacteria > Pseudomonadati > Pseudomonadota > Gammaproteobacteria > Enterobacterales > Morganellaceae > Providencia > Providencia sp. PROV261. Next base: position 17,277 of record NZ_JAMPMC010000023.1, read on the forward strand.
GGTTTAATCTGTGCATTACCACTATTTTTTGATGTTGCGATCGTGCTGTTGATTGGGGTGGTATTCGCTGTAGCAAACCGCACAGGTCATAATGTTGTTCGCATGGCTATTCCGTTGTTTGCAGGGGTAGCAGCTGCGGCTGCGTTCTTACTCCCAGGGCCTACACCAATGTTGGTTGCTTCACAAATGGGCGCCGACTATGGCTGGATGATCTTAATTGGTCTGTGTGCGGCAATACCCGGTATGTTATTGGCAGGTCCACTCTTTGGCAGTTTTATTAGTAAACACGTCAGTATTGATATCCCAGCGGATTACCAAGCACCAACGATGGATCACGGCAAAATGCCAAGTTTCGGGTTTAGCCTATCTTTAGTCTTGTTCCCATTGGTATTAGTAGGCCTGAAAACCATCGGAACACACTTGGTTGAAAAAGGCTCTACGCTTGAGCATTGGCTTGAGTTTATTGGTCATCCATTTACGGCTTTATTATTAGCGTGTCTGCTAGCTGTTTACGGTTTAGGTTTCCGCTATGGCATGAATAAAGAAAAAGTCATGGAGGTTTGCTCTGCGGCAATCCAACCTGCGGGGATCATTTTATTGGTAACGGGTGCTGGTGGTGTCTTTAAGCAAGTACTTGTTGATTCCGGTGTTGGCCCCGCATTAGGTGATTCATTAATCGGTGCAGGCTTGCCTATTGCCGTTGCGTGTTTTGTCCTTGCTGGCGCTGTCCGTGTGATCCAAGGCTCGGCAACGGTAGCCTGTTTAACAACGGTTGGGTTAGTCTTGCCTGTAGTTGGTGAGTTAGGTTATTCAGGGGCACAATTGGCGGCATTAGCGACTTGTATTTCTGGTGGATCACTCATTTTAAGCCATGTGAATGACTCCGGTTTCTGGTTGTTTGGTAAGTTTACGGGGGCAACGGAAGCTCAGACATTGAAAACGTGGACCATTATGGAAACTATCCTCGGTACTACAGGGGCAATAGTCGGTATGATCTTCTTCGCTTTCTTGTAATTTAACGACTCCCCGAAAGCCAATCGCGTTCGGGGAGGAGTGAGCAAAATAGGGCAATTCCAAAGAGATTCATTAAGCGAATTTTGTATGACCACTCGATAGGAGATCCGTACCATACGAGCATTGTTGTTTATAGGGGCGATGGTAATAAGAGTGGCAGATAATGCGATGAATGTATTTGCTGCTAAAAAGAATGGCGAGAGCGTATCTCGCCATTTGCTTTTTAGATTAGTTTAATAACTGGCTAAGCTGTTGATAAAAGCCTTGCGCACTTCTTTTATAGCCTTCGGCAGATAAGTGAACATTATCAGGTCGTGCGAGATCCTGTGCGGCCCATGAACGAATCGAGCAAGGCCCACCCATAAAATCCTGCCAATCCCAGAATAGAGTATTTTCTTGTGCTGCTATCGCTTTTTGGATCTTGATAACATTCTTTAAATGCACAGGCATTTTGGCATCGCAGCTTGTGGCATCGTTAAATTTAATTGAGTCATTAGGGCCGACTAAAACGATGACACTTTTTGGCATATATTGGCGGATTTGACGAATTTTCTCACGCAAGCTTTGCTGGTACGCAATTAAATCTAACTTGTCGTTGAATGCTTCGTTAGTGCCATAAGCTAAGATCACCATATCGGGTGACATCTGTGCCAATGTTTCAACCCATTGTGGCTGCCATTTATCAATCATATTGATTGTCGCGCCATTAATGCCGATCGCCGATAACATAACGCCCGGACGATTTGAGCGCAACATCCACCCTCCTAGCTTGAGGTTATTGTCATTACTTACAGTAACTTCAGCCGGTAACTGAGTATTCACAGGAGAAGAGAAGCGCCAATAATTGCCTGTTGCGGGTAATGCAACGGGTGATGAAGCCGCAGGGGAGACACTCATCTGACTGCCCGCTGTGTTTTGGTAAAGAGCTTGCAGTTGATAAACCCCATTTGCCGCTTGCAATGGCATCAGTTGTACAGTGCTCGCCGATGTCATTGGTAACGCGATAAGCCCACCAAGAGGGTAATCGAAACGCTCATCCTTACGGCTACTAAACAGTTCCCATTGCTGTTTATCGCTTCTACGGTTAATTGTCGCAGTACGCTGCCCCGGAATGGAAATCGCAGGTACAAAACCTGGCCCCGCATCACCATAGCGTTGTTGGAACAATGTTCTTAAATTACCGCTAAAGAAATCGGCAGCAGTATGAGAATCCCCAATTTGAACAATATGGACCTGTTGATGACCTTGCTTTAGTTTGCTCGCAAAGTGGCTGAGGTTTGGCTCAGCGTTATTGATGAGCTGCCCACGTACATTCACATTTGTGAGTGTACCACCTCGTGTTGAACCTTGACTCGTCCGCTCGGCATCTTGTTGACAGGACAACAAGCTTAGCGACAGCAAAGCGATGACGCTAGCTGCCGCTAACTTGGATTTGGCTTGACGCAGTTTGTTCTGCTTCATGAGGTATCTCTTTTTCCTCTTCAAAATGAATTAATGAAAATACTTTTTCAGCTATCGCTTGTTGCCCTTTAGGGCTGAAATGGATCCCATCACCACTTCTGAGCTTAATTTTGCTGCTATCGTCGCCGAAATAATCGGAGTAAGTGAGGTCTTTGTATTTAAAGACATCATTCACGGAAAAATAAATTTCACCACTGTTTTCGACTTCGGATTGATAGAGACTCCTTAGGAACCTCATACCTTCTGATAGAGTAGATTTGCGCATATTGGGAGGGCCAACCCAGATAACATCGACATTATGTTGGCGCGCAGTCGTTAATATATCATTAATGCGAGAACGATACACCTGCTCCCATATTTCGCTTTTAAACTTCACATATTTATAGCCCGTATCTGGTGGCATATCCCATGGGTCATTAGGGCCAAGGAAAACCACCAGCACTTTAATTTTAGGGTTATCATTCAACGCTTTAGAAATGGTTTGCGGCCAATTAAAAAAGCGTGGATAAGCAAGCCCCGTGCTTTGCTTACTCAGGTTAATGCTATCGATATTATAGTGTTTCAATAGCATATTTTTCACATGTGGTGCGACACCTTGCATCATCGAATCACCCGCAAACAGAACCTGATCACCTTTCTCTAATTTCGCCACCGTTTTAGGCTCAATAGGCCCGGTATGAGCGACTTTTACTGGACCGAGTTTGTTGCCCTTTAATGTCGCCCGCGCTTGTTGGCGTTTGAGTAATTCAGGGAAGGTGACAGAGAGAGATTCTGCCGGATAGAGATAGCCATTAATAAAATGTAGCCCAACTTGATAGCCTTCAGGAAAGGTGCGTTTGCTATTTTCATTTGCGATGGCAAGTGCTTCTGCGTCTTTAGTATCTTGAGCATGCTGCCCTGACACATGATAGAGGAAAGTACTACCCGCAGCGAGTGAACCCTCATTTAAATAAGCACCATAATCCCAAACAGGGTTTCCAGACAGAGACGCCCAAGGGGGATCGCGGTGATATTTTTGCTGCCAAAAACGCTCTAATGAACCTTGATTGAGCCAAATTAATAATAGCCCTACGACCAAAACAATAAAAAAGACTTGTCCGGTTTTTATTAGATTTCTTTTAAACTCAGAAGTTAGCATAAATAAATCCCGGCATTCCTGAAGGTGAAAGCATAAACATAACAGTCAAAATAAGCGCGAGTGGAATAGGGTAATAGTACCAAGCTATATTTTGGTACTTTTTCGCAATATAGTGATATGACTGTACAAAATAAGGGTACAACAGCAATAATGCCCAAAATGCGATTAATAGGCCGAGGTTGGAGCCTATCGATGCAATAAATCCAGGCGCCCCAAACTGTGAGATCATCATGAGTGCGTCATCAAAGGTTTGGCTGCGGAAGAATATCCAAGCAAAGCAGACAAAATGGAATGTCACAATGCGCGATATAAGTGTGGTCGCGGTGTGATTAAATCGATTATTGGCCCAACCTAATTTTTCCATCCATAGATTCTTAAGGTTGAGTAAGACAATCCCTAGGCCATGAATGGCTCCCCAAATAACAAAGGTCATTGCCGCACCGTGCCATAATCCAGAAATCACCATTGCCAAAAAGACATTCGTATTCATCCGACTAAAGCCTTTTCGGTTGCCTCCTAGTGGGATATAGATATAGTCACGGATAAATGTCGAGAGGCTAATGTGCCAACGCGCCCAAAATTCCTTTAAGTTGGCCGCCATATAAGGCGCATTAAAGTTAACAGGAACTCGAAAACCTAAGAGTAAGGCAATACCAGTTACTAAGTTGGTATAACCTGAGAAGTTAAAATAAATATTCCATGCATAGGCATAGGTTGCGACGAGTATTTCCCCTGCACTGAAGCCTGCTGGCGCATCAAAGACAGGGTTCACAAAGTTTTCCGATAAATAGGCACTAAATAGAAACAGTTTAACCAGCGCTAATGAAATAAGTAGGATTGCTTTTCGCGCATCCAGTATTTCGCGGCTTTCTGCTTGAATTTGTGGAATAAAATTCTTTGCTCGGTTAATTGGACCAGCGACAATACTCGGAAAAAAGCTAAGGTATAGCACGACATCGAAGAAATCGGCTTTGGGGATCTCTTTGCGGCAAACTGAAAGTGTATAGCTGACGGAATGGAAAGCATAAAAAGAGAGTCCAAGCGGCGCTAATAATTCAATAATAGGTAAACCTACATTAAGCCCCAATTTATCGAAGGTTTGCTGGAGTGTTTCTTGAAAAAATGAGTAGTATTTAAATGCAGTAAAGCAACTGATTATTCCTATCGCGAGTAATGTAAATACCCATTTATTGGAAAGCCAATTTGAAACCCAATTAGTAAGAAAATAAATAAATAGGGTATAGCCGAATAAGATATAAGCAAAATCGGGATTAAAGGAATAAACAAAAAAATAACTTGCGGTTATTAGTAGCCCATTTTGAAGCTTCGCACTAGGCTGGCAGCTCCAGTAAATAAGGAAAAATACCAAAAAAGAGCCAAGAAACTCGAATGAGAAAAAATTCATATAAGACTCAGATTGTTAATTATTGTTGCATACTCGTCATACATCAAGTTAGCTGCGCTACCGACTACATTTATTCACACGTGCCACAAAATAGGGGATCTACTTAGTGTGTGTTTCTGTATCGCTTAACGGCATCTCGAATTATTTGAAGTATAAATGTGTATTCACATCATATTAATAATCGGCCTGGTTGCAATAAGAAAAAATCCACTTTATAAAAAAGTGGATTTTAGATGAGTACTTGTACCTGGTGATACAAATTAAATTCGAGTCGATGCCGTTTTTTGAGCTTGTGTAATCAGTTCTTCATTGCTCACGTACATCTCTTGCAAATAACGGTTATAAGAGGAACCTAGTTGTGAATACCCTTTCATATCATTGATAAGCTTGGTTGTATCTAGCTCATCTTTTGATAAACGTTGTTTTGCTCTAGACGATCGTAGTGACTCGTAGGCATTGTGAGTATTCATATTCTTCATATAGGCAGACACGGTCTCTTCAACAGAGTTATAGGCGGAATAGCCTTTAATTTTCCCCTGATTGACTTGGCAACCTCTGCCGCATCTCATACCAAATAAATTACCGTTTTGCTGTGCTAGCTGTGACGTTCCCCAACCTGACTCAGTGGCTGCTTGGGTCGCAACCAAATGGGTTGGCATGATATCAACACGGCTTAACAGCTTATCCCAATTGACTCTATTTGGGCTGGTACAGGTCATACCATAGCTATTACATATTTGAGCTAGACGGCGAAGTTCTTGTGCGCTCCACTTTTTGTTTTTGCGTACAGAAAGTAACCATTTACGCTCAGCCATGATTTCTTGATTGACTTTTTCAATCACAGGGACAATCGTTTTTAAAAACGCTTTCTTACGTGGTGTACCGGATGGGTATTTTCGCAAATCAGGCAGAGGTGTATGAGCCTGATTTGAGCTCTGCACGGCCTTGTGAGAATACTCTTTCTTGAGTGTGGTACTGGTACTTGTTGAGCCAAAACTCAACCCCGAAAATAAAAATAACAGTAAGAAAGCGAAGACTGCGTTTGTCCTCATCGTTCGAGAGGGCATTTGCTTCTCCTAATTTCTCTGAACAAAAATCGAGCGAATAGTAACAGAATAATTTTTGGGTAGCTACTTTTATCCGGCTGACTTTAGCTAAATTACTGCATTTTCACATTGTGATTTATTTTTTGTTTAACTTACCCTTGTTTAATAATGTTTTTGTATTTCTTATGTTAATATTACATTTAAAACTAATAAATATTAATGATGTATTGATACAAAAAACAAGTTAACCTAACTCAAATATGGGTAAATAACATACAGTTCACCTCGTTATTATAAGGTTATTTTGCTTATTTATTAAGCGATCGATAGCCTGTTTTTTATACAAAATTGGTAATTTGCGTTTTTATCAAAGGGTGATGATATTAATATGAGCAGTTTTCGGGTGAAAAAATGAGCTAGAAAATGCGGAGGAGGGGGTGAAAAATCGGTGGAAATTTAGCCTAAGTGAGCAATCTCCACCTATTTTTGTTTAGGTTGTTTTAAAACGACAATCGCTGCTGCTGTTGATCCTGTTTTTGCGCTTTGGTGGATAAGGCTGGAAAATCAGCGACGGTCCAATAGGTTTGCGGAATAGGCAATTGGGCCATCTTTTTTGTCGGTAATAACCTAAGTTGCGCAAGCTGGTGTAAAACATAGCCTCGATACTCGTTAGGCAAACTTAAACGTAAGTGCTCAGTGGGTATCATTTGCAAAGGTATTAAAGGATAACGATTATCTGAGGTATCGTAGTCACGGGTTAACACAAGGAATTTTTCAGGAACTCGTTGGTAGCTATTCCACCATAAGCCATCGACACGGTCGAACATCTTCCGAGTTTGTGATTTACTATTCGCACCTAGCTGCTCCAATGCGATAGGCAGGGTGTTTTCCAGAGATTGAGAGAACATCGGCAATGATTGCGCTCTCCCCTGTAAAATTAATGTCATGGCTAAACGGGCGCCAAGTAGGTTGGAATAGAGGTCTTCTGGTGAAAAAGCTGAGATCCCCTCGGAAAAGCCGGGAACAGATTGGTAACCATACCATTGGGCAATTTCATGCCAAGCTGCTAGCTGGAATGCCAATTTTGCTGCTAAATAAGCGCTAAGTGTATAACGCTCCTGAGCGGAAGTCGGGGGCGCAAATGAGTGGAAGACGATTTGTCGGCTAGCCAGTTCATCACTTAATTTGAGCGTCCAGCCTTCCCCCAGTTTTGGGTAAATTTGACTAAACAAAAAGAGGGTATAGTCAGCCGTGTCCCTGACATGGGAAATATCGATAAACCCGCCTTTCTCGCTATATAACAGGCCAACCTTTTCCTTACTCACGCCCATTAAAGCGGCGGTGGCCCCGAAAAAGCTATCATTGTAATGATGTTCACCTAACTTATCGGCTTCGACGATATTATCAATCGTATAGAAAGGAACTGGGATACCCCAAAGTTGTGCGTGCAGATCATAGCCAAAAGCGCAACAGGCTCTTAGGCCTTGAGGTGGTGCTAGAGGGGATAATACTGGCCATGTCTGAGTCGCTGATTCGTGAGTATCACTACTCAGCTCAGGAAGAACGTTGGGTAGCTTGTAGGGGGTAGTGCTTTGGCATGCTGCTAATAATAAAGTGAATATAAGCATGATTAATCGCTGTAACATTAAAAAGCTTCCCCTACTTGAAAATAAAAACCAGTGCTATTGCGACCAACCCCAAAATCGAGCCGTACATTCATACGTGGTTTGAATTCAAAACGATAACCGATACCCGTGGTAGGCAACCAATGACCTTCACCTAATTCAGCCGTTTTATTGCTCATCGTGCCTGTACCTACCCAGCCGACGATACCATGACGCCAATCGAGTTTATGCCGTAACTCTAATTGTGTCGTAAAAATATTATTATCGCGATAGCGACCTTCATAGTAGCCTCGCATACGATTGGCGTTACCTAATAATGACAGCTGATCCCATGGTACTTCACCCGTGGTAAATCGTGCATAGTTATCGAGTGCTATGACTGTGTTTTCAGTGAGCTCGTGGTAATAGGCGTATTGTAATTGGGTACTTTGAAAACGTGTATCGCTGCCAAAACTCGGCGAAAAATAAGTGTAGACCGCTTCGAAAGCCTGCCCGTGATGCGCATTTGGCAAAAAGTCGCGTGTATCATAACTAAAGTAGGCACTCATGCCTGAATTAATAACAGACTGCCCGCCAATTGATTGTTGAAAATAATGTTTAGCACCATCATCAGGGTCGTTAGCATTAATAGAAGAAAAGTTCCAGCCGAGCCCAATATAAGTAGCGTCGGTGAGACGATAGAGTGCACGAGGCGTAATTTCAAATTCTTGAGAGTGATATTTTTCTTTATTATGGTCATTCTTACCGGCGGTGTAACCTTTCCCCCAATAGTAGGTTGGAATATTGTTTAACGTACCAGAAACAAATAACCGCCATTGGTCATGGTCAATAAAGTTATAGTTGGTAAAGTTAACGCCAAATGCGCCTGTAGAAGAGGCAAAGCCACTTAAACCTATTGAAGACGGTTGAGTCTCTTTATCATTTTTATCAATGCGGTATAACCCCACTAATGCAGTACCTATACCAATCCCCATTTCGGGGGTGTAGAAAGGGCCGAGCAATAACCCCCAATCAATGGTTTTACTCTCATCGAAATGGTTTGTACCACCAAGATCATTTAACCAGCCATCAATTTTTTGCCGATCAGGTAGCAGTTCCGCTTGCGTGGGGAGGGCAATAAAAAGGCTGAGCAGTGTCAGCCTTAATAAAGAAGAGTGTTGTTGCTGCAGCATTAAAAACGAAACTCACCTGAGATATAAAAACTATTGCGGTTATTAAAGCCAACTTCGGTCAGAACATTAAAATTGCGAGTCAGTTCAACGCGTGCGCCGACAATGTTATTCCATTTATGGGCAAGATGTTGTTTAACATCGAATTTTGTGTCACCGGGTGCAAATATCATCCATTTGCTTAAGTCAGGAGGTAGATCAAGCTTACTGATATCCCCTTTAAAACGTTGGGTAATATCTTGGTACATAGCACCAGTCCAAACTTGAATTTTTGTATTTCCTTGACCGCTAATCAGAGGATCAAAAATAAACTCATAACCCACACGTGGGGTAATAACTAAGGCTGAGATATCGCCGTCTAAAATATCTAGATTTGTTCTAGTATAGTTAGCATCTAAGGTTGTAAAGAATTGGTTGTACCCGCCAGCAAAAGTGACACCACCGCCGTATGTTTTCCCTTCATACTCTAATTCGAAAGGTAAATTCTTCCCGATAGGGATAATCCAATCTGTGCCCCAAGGTAATTTCATTCGGGCTTCTACGTTATTTAGATTTGTTTTTGATGTTCCTTTTGTTTTTCCATAGAGCCCATACACATTCATAAAAGGGAACACCCAAGCATCAAGCTTTAAGACATGTGACTCATTTTTACTACGTGTATGCCCAGTTTCGATATGGAGTAATTTCTCTAAGTCCATATTTGAATTAGAAATAAAACCGATTTTATCCACGACAACATCTTGACGCAGGTTCATATAGCCGTAGCTCACACCAAAAGGCTCTGGGATATCGTAACCGCGGGCGCGTGCTTCATCGCCCCAAATTGGTAATACACGAGATTCGCTTGAGGATGAGCGCGTAATACCACCTTCGCTGTTATTTTGTGGAACGCCAGACTCACTCATGGTGATTGAAAAAAGTGGGCGATCACTATCAGCAAAGCTGACAGGAATAGAAAAACAACAAGAGAGTAGCAACGCTTTGCTAAGTTGAATGCGTGTCATAAATAGGCTCAACATTGAAATAAACAAGGGAAAACAAGTCTATAAAAGACGAGTGATAAGTTTAGCATAATAGGGGAATTAATAGATGGCGTTAAATGCTGTGTTTGAAGAAAACTTGAGCTTGGTCAATTACTTTTTATAGTCTATTAGATTGAGAAGGAAGTGCTCACAAACAATAAAAGAAGCGGGGAGCTTCTTTTATTGACGATCGTCTGATTATTTCTGTTTGTTTTGATGAAAATGCACACGCTCATGGAAGTAGGCTTTTAAATGATCTTCCATTTGGTGTACTTTCTGCTCTAATGCATTGATCAAAACATCATCATTGTTCATATCAAAAACACGCTCCATCGCGAGCTGATCAACGTACTGTTTTTGCTCTTTGGTGAGTTCTGCCATATCTAAAGCCCATATTTAAATGTCATAAAAGAGAGTATCCAAGAGGATAGTTGAATTAAGGTTATTGTGCCTGAGTGACTTCGGATTGAAAAGTAGAATAAGTTGTTGTCGAATAATGACTATTTCCAAATATACAGATAATCATTTTAATATGAATTCGTTAAGATTATTCACAATATAAAACGATAGACTAAGCTGCTATCCTTTGCCGAGTAAATAAATTATAGGCTTATATAATGAATAATAAACAACAATACCTCGATATTGCCGCCGGTAAAGGTGAAAAAGAAGCATCTATGATGGTGGCAATCCCTGCCTCTGAATTAACGTTATCTCTCTTAGAGCTACGTTTAGAAGAGCAAGACTATTTTACTGAAGGTGAAATTGATTATTTACCTGAAAGTGAAAGTGATTTTTTCTTTTCATGTAAACGCGGAGAAGAAGAACTGCGTTTTTATGTCTCATTAGTGGATAGTGATCCTGAGTACGTCATTAATCCCTATTTTTCAACCGATCCAATCAGCCCGGAATTGTATGCAGAGGCAAGCGCTGCACCGCAAGCGGTGATTGTTGAGTGTCTATTTCGAGACCAGCCATTGGTTAGCTATCTACAGCAACTAAAACTTATTCAAATATTAGTCCCTGATTTATTGTTGGGGCTTGATTTATCGGCGGCAGGGAAAGTCTTTACTCGTGAATGGTTAAATTTCCAACTTATCGATGACTTAATGCCAAGTATCGATTCTTTATATGTTGTTCACGCTATTTATGATCATGACGAAAGTGAAGAGCAAGAGAACGAGGAGCGTGGCCCAACCATGTATTGGTTCCACACGCATGGCCTTGCACGTTGTGGCTTATCCGAAGCGGAAATCATTATTCCACATCCGATTGCTTCCTATTACGGTATTCCAGAGCTATTTTGGAGCTTTGTTAATAACAGCATTACACATGGCAAAATTGAGTTTAATGAACCAATTTTTATCGGACAAACAGAAAGTGGTTATGAGTATTTAGTGGCGCTACCGTTTGAAGAAGGCTTAAAACATGTTGGGCAATCAACGCCAATTGATAATTTGAAACCACTCGAAGAGATGAATTATGAATTTGGCGATGCTGATTCCAATCGTTTTATGGGGGATTGGCAGGATCGTGATGAGTCTCATCAACATCCGTCTGTGATGCTCTTTAGAGTGACACAAGAAGAACCAGTTTTAGAAAGCTTTTTTAAAGGTTTTGAAGATCAAAACGCCATGATGTTTATGCGTACCGACGAAGAAACGGCGGATATGTCTCGTAAGGCTAAATTGCGTTGGGAATACTTTACCCATATGCTGGATAACTATGGTCCGAAACCTGTAGTACAGAAAAAAGGCTTCTTTTCTAAGCTACTTGGAAAATCAGACACCGAAGAAGAGAGCGAATGGCGTTTCTTGGTGAAATGTGGCATCGGTTATCGTGACGAGGAAGATGACTACGATGGCCATGAGCATATGTGGTTTGAACCCGTTTCATGGAACGGTGATCAGTTTGAGGGGCGCTTGATCAATCATCCTTTCTATGTGAAGACGATGCAGGAAGGGGAAGTATATCCTTTGACTCGTGATGATATCACCGACTGGACCATCTATTACCAAGACGGTAATTATACTCCGGATACCATTTATAAATTACTGTCTGGGTCTCAAGTGCATTAAATCTCTGCTTAGCTGCACTCGGATAATTTAGCGTATAGAATGGGTACTTTGAGTACCCATTTTTATTACAGAGTGTCGTATATGAATGAAACTGAATTATATCAATATGCGTTATTTATGCTGTCTCGCCGTGATTACGGAACGGCGGAATTATCAGCACGCATGAAACGGCGTATGTATGAAAAAAATGACGGTATTATTGACGAGCCGTTGATTGAGCGGGTAATTGAACGTTTAGGTGAACAGCATTTCCTGAATGATACTCGCGTCATAGAGCTACAGTTACGTAGTTATATTCGTAAAGGTTATGGACCATTACGGATCAAGCAGGAATTACGCCAAAAAGGTTTTACTGCGACTTTAATTGAACAGCAGTTTGAGCAGCTTGATGTGGATTGGTTTGAGCTTGCGACGGATGTGCGTTGTAAAAAATTCGGCGATGAAATTCCTCGCGACTTTAAAGAAAAAAGCAAGCAAGTCCGTTATTTACAGTATCGAGGTTTTTCAGGTGATATGATTTTTGAACAGTTTCGATAACCCATCATTTAATTTTTTAATCACATGCCTACGCGTACACGACCCCTCAAAACAACTAGATTGGTGCGGCTAATCGGTTTTCTCCAATTCCAGATAAATGCTATTTGCAATACGACGTGAATAGTTTTTACCCTAGGAGGCATTATTACGGCCTTGATGGTGCCTGTTTTTTTACACGCCGGACAAAAGACTTTCATACCCTCTGTAGCGATATCGATATCTTTCCGACTAGCAACATCGCTTCCTTCTAATACAGTACCGCCCGTTGATGTGGTATCTCCTTTTTGAATCACTTTACGGTTATCAATGGTGCAGCGCATTTTCTTCTTTGTGCCTAATCACTTCGTTTTCCTTGACGTACTAAATGCCAAATGGTTGTGCCTAGATCATTTTTACCCACATCAAAAGCAAAATCCCCTTGCTCAAAATAGGCCTCTAATGGAGATCCTGTTTCATTGTGGTAATACCTGTCCACTCCCCATTAATTAAGACACCCTAAACTAGCGTTTTCTAACCGTTGACTGATTTCCCTGTATTGCATGGCTAACTGACTGTCCTGTGTCGCGAATTCCCCGACACGCTGAGATAACGTGCTGATAACGCGCTCTTACGCTTGTCGTCCATGGTGCAGTTGGTCAATTCGATATTGTGGCTCTGCGTCTGATATCTTTTGGCTGACCGTTTTCACTCGGTCAGGTTCTGATACTCGCTCACGCTCCAATACGTGAGAAACAGACTGATCCCTGCCAATATCAACACCAGTACGTCCCCTTTAAACGCAAATTTTTCCCCTCGGTTTATCCATCGCGATCAGGAAATAGCTGTCTACGGTGAAGCAAATTCTGTGCTGTTTGATGAGGTACAAACGGCGCTGCACGTGGCGTGTCGAGATAATGGTTTCTCCGCTCGGCAGTGGGCTAGTCTTTCTTTTTCCATCCTTATAAAATTATTTACCATTTAATGTATTGCTAATGTGTTTATTTGTCATAATTATCTGATATTGACATGATCCGCGTCAGTAAATCCCGTTCATATCTTGGGCAAAGTACCATCAAATAAAAAATGAAACAGGCAGGGGAAGTATATGATTGAGTTGTTAATTGGCGTCATCGTTGCGATAGGCGTTGGGCGCTATATTATCAAAGGCTATTCAGCAACGGGTGTGTTGATGACAGGCGGTATTTTACTCCTGATCATTACCGTGCTTATGGGGAAAAGTATTTTACCAGAAGCAGTAAAACCTACGGGATGGCGTGCGACCGACATTATTGAGTATATAAAATACTTATTGATGGATCGTGGTGGCAACTTAGGGATGATGATCATGGTGTTGTGTGGGTTTGCCTCTTATATGACCCACATTGGCGCAAATGATGTTGTTGTCAAAATTGCGTCAAAACCATTAAAGATGATCAACTCACCTTATATGTTGATGGTTGCCGCTTATATTGTCGCTTGTTTAATGTCATTGGCCGTTTCTTCGGCGACGGGGCTAGGGGTATTATTAATGGCGACCTTGTTCCCTGTCATGGTAAATGTGGGGATTAGTCGTGGCGCCGCAGCCGCTATCTGTGCTTCACCAGCGGCCATTATTTTAGCGCCAACTTCTGGCGATGTGATTTTAGCGGCAGAAGCTGCCGAAATGCCGCTCATTGATTTTGCTTTTAAAACGACGTTACCCATTTCAATTATTGCGATCGTAGCCATGTCTATCGCTCACTTCTTCTGGCAGCGTTTCCTCGATAAAAAAGAGCAGGTCAACACAGAAATGTTGGATGTGAGTGAAATTAAAACTCATGCTCCGACTTTTTATGCCATCTTACCGTTCACCCCGATTATTGGCGTGCTGATCTTTGATGGTAAGTGGGCGCCTGAATTACACATCATCACAATTATTGTTGCTTGTATTATTTTGGCGGCAGTTATTGAATTTTTACGTAGTTTCAATGCCAAACAGGTCTATTCGGGGTTAGATGCCTGTTATAAAGGTATGGCTGATGCATTTGCCAGTGTGGTGATGCTGTTGGTGGCCGCTGGGGTCTTTGCACAAGGCTTAAGTAGTGTCGGCTTTATCAAGGGGCTAATTGGTTTAGCGCAATCCTTCGGCTCTGGTGCAATAGTGATGATGATTGTACTGGTCATTATCACCATGTTAGCGGCGATGACAACAGGCTCAGGGAATGCGCCTTTCTATGCCTTTGTTGAACTTATTCCTCATTTAGCAAAACAGATGGGAGTGAATCCAGCCTATTTAGTGATTCCTATGTTGCAGGCTTCTAACCTAGGACGAACATTATCACCCGTTTCTGGCGTTGTCGTCGCGGTATCCGGTATGGCAAAAATATCACCATTTGAAGTGGTCAAAAGAACCTCCGTTCCTGTATTAGTGGGCCTTTTGGTGGTGATTATTGCAACGGAAATTTTGGTTCCAGTATATCGCTGATCACTTTTTAGTGTTGTGATTGGAAAAGCGGCTGAAGCGATCTTTTTTCAGCCGCTTTTTTATTTGAAGGCGGATAGTTAATCACGCTAGTAATCGAAAATTTGTTAATTTTTAGTGTGTTTCTTTAAATAAAATAAGGTTTTTTATTTTTTATTCTCCCCCATTTTTCCCTATTAAGCGCCTTTTTTGAGATCTGCACCAAAAAGACAAACAAAAGCCGGAAAATAAGCTAGGTACTCAATAGTAATTGATGCAAAATCCGCACATCTTTTTTATATGAACAATTAATGATAATGCTATGAAGACGACAGACAAACCAGTTAACAAATGGACTTATAAAGATTTTACATGGGTCTTATCTTTATTCGGCACCGCGGTTGGTGCGGGTGTGTTATTTCTACCGATTAAAGCAGGAAGTGGCGGTTTTTGGCCGCTGGTAATACTTGCATTGATTGCGACGCCAATGATTTGGTTAGCACATAAAGGATTGGCTCGTTTTGTTTTATCCGCGAAAAATCCCAATTCAGATATTACGGATACGGTAGAAGAGCATTTTGGTAAAACGGGGGCGAACATTATCACGTTTGCCTACTTTTTCGCTATTTACCCAATCGTACTGATTTACGGTGTGGGTATCACTAACACGGTTGACTCCTTTTTAGTTCACCAGTTACACATGGAGCAGATGCCACGTTGGCTACTGTCTGGGATATTAATTGGTGCGATGACGGCGGGTGTGTTGTTTGGGCGTGACTTGATGTTACGCCTGACTTCCGTGATGGTTTATCCTTTAGTTTTCATTTTGTTAGCTTTGTCCATCTACTTTATCCCTAGATGGAATACCTCTATGCTAGAAGTGAGCCCCGATTGGGCCGCAATGCCAGTCGTTATCTGGATGGCGATCCCGCTTATCGTGTTCTCATTCAACCATAGCCCGATTATCAGCCAGTTTACAAAAGATCAGCGTCAGCAATTCGGTGATAATGCGGTCATTAAAACGGATATGATCACAGGCGGCGCAGCATTGATGCTCACTGGATTTGTGATGTTTTTTGTTTTTTCGGTGGTCTTGTCATTAAGTCCTGCTGAGCTTAAAACCGCAAATGACAAAAACATTAGTGTGTTATCTCATATGGCGAATATTGACTCATCGTCGATTATCTCTTACCTCGGGCCGATTGTTTCTTTTACCGCTATCGTATCAAGTTACTTTGGACACTTCTTAGGGGCACATGAAGGCTTAGTTGGGTTAATTAAATCTCGTACTTCTTTCTCAGTGAGAAAAATTCAAACGGTATCCATGCTGTTTATTGTTCTCACAACATGGATTGTCGCTATCAAAAACCCAAATATTATCTATATGATTGAGACGCTGGGTGCGCCAATGATAGCTGCTATTTTGTTTATTCTGCCAGTCGTTGCGATGCGTATTGTGCCGGCGATGAAAAAATTCAGCACATCAATTGTTGCGCAGATCTTCACCATTATTTGTGGTTTAGCGGCTATCACTTCCGTCCTTTATGGTCTATTGCAACAATTACTCTAACAACTCCCCTCCTGTATGAGGGGGCTCACCCTAATAGGTACATAACGCTCTGATATTTAGGCCCGTAAACGGGCCTTCAGATAGAGGAGCGATCACTACGCAAAGATGCGTCTCGTATTCTTACTCACCATATCGACAGCGTTCCCTCTACATCAAAATGCGCTATAGCGATATTTAAATTGCCAAAGCGTTCACTTTTTTTTCAGATATTCTGTCGAATGTGTGCCTTCTGCATTTCGGTGAAAAATAATAGGATATTCACACTTCCATCTAGTAAACGCTAAGCTTTTCGCGTTCTCCATTAGGGGCCTTTTTGATTTCTTTTTTAATCTTTGTGATTGCTAGGTCGCGGCTGTTTTAACAAATTAAAAGAGGCTTTTTATATTTTAAAGTTATGATTAAGCACTTAATAAATCACGAATGACACGGCGTTACTCCTTCGCCCTTGTTAATCAATAGGATATTCAGCTATGTGAAATAATTTCACATTGAGATGGGTTGTCTGCTTAATACAATTAGATAATATCTATTGATATAACAGATACGTAGTAAATACAGATATGCTATATCAGGTCATATTGTTTACTGCGGCATAATAAGGATAACAAATGAAATTAGAAACATTATCGATTCATGCCGGCTACTCACCCGATCCAACCACCAAAGCGGTTGCTGTCCCTATCTATCAAACAACGTCTTACGCTTTTGATGATACACAACATGGCGCAGATCTGTTTGACTTGAAAGTCGCAGGAAATATTTATACCCGTATTATGAACCCTACCAATGATGTTTTAGAGCAACGCGTTGCCGCCTTAGAAGGCGGGATTGCTGGGCTGGCTGTAGCATCTGGGATGGCGGCAATTACGTATGCTATCCAAACTATCGCACAAGCGGGCGATAATATTGTTTCGGTTGCCAAATTGTACGGTGGTACTTATAACTTAATGGCGCATGCACTACCTCGTTTTGGTATCGAAACGCGTTTTGCAGAACATGATGATTTAGCCGCTTTGGAAGCTCTGATTGATGATAAAACCAAAGCCGTATTTTGCGAATCTATCACTAACCCTGCTGGGTTTATTGTCGATATTGCGGCATTAGCGGAAGTGGCTCATCGCCATGGTGTGCCTCTAATTGTGGATAACACGGTGGCAACACCTTATTTATGCCGTCCATTTGAACATGGTGCTGATATTGTCGTGCATTCCTTGACTAAATATATTGGCGGTCATGGCACTTCTATTGGCGGAATGGTCGTAGACTCAGGTAAGTTCCCTTGGACTGAGCATGCAGATCGTTTTTCGTTATTGATTGAGCCAGATATTGCATACCATGGAGTTAGCTATACTGAGCATTTTGGTGCGGCAGCTTTTATTGCTCGCTGCCGCGTAGCACCATTACGCGGAACGGGTGCCGCGCTTTCTCCATTTAATGCCTTTTTGATTTTACAAGGGCTAGAAACGTTGGCTTTACGTATGGAGCGCCATACAGAGAATGCGTTGAAAGTCGCACAGTTTTTGGAAAAACACCCTCAAGTGGCTTGGGTGAAATACGCGGGGCTGCCTAGCCACCCTGAGCATGCGTTGGCGCAAAAATATATGAATGGCAAGCCTGCCAGTATTATGTCGTTCGGTATTAAAGGTGGGCAGGACGCTGGGGCGCGTTTTATTGATGCTTTAAAATTAATCGTCAGGCTGGTCAATATTGGTGATGCTAAATCATTGGCGTGCCATCCAGCTTCAACAACTCACCGCCAGCTTAACGATGCTGAATTAGCGAAAGCGGGGGTTTCACGTGACATGATCCGCCTTTCTATTGGTATTGAACATATTGATGATATTTTGGCGGATCTTGAACAAGCGCTGCATGCTGCGCAATAAAGCCATCTACTGAATCAAGCTACTTAATATGTGCGATTATTGATAATACAATATTTATCGATAATCGCTTTTTTGTATCGCTTTATTTTATTTAAGTCTATTACTCCATTGATGGGTATTTGTCATCGTTAATTGATGTTATCGAATTAAGAGAGTAATTAAACGAATGATTATGTCTTAAATATTTTATGGAATAATGTTTTAACGTTGAACTATTTTAAACCACTCCAGTCTTACATTACCGAAAAGCTTGAAATGTGCGTTAACACTTTATTTTATATTCATTTATTGATTGTTTAAGAACGGCAAATTAATTTTTTATTTGTTTATATGAGGTTTACTCACACTGATGATAATAGTGTGATTAACCTGATTAAAGCTAAATAATAGCCCGATGTTATGTCACTTTAAGGTGAACAATAATATTCAGGTTTATATCTAATTATTATTAAACATTTATAGAAAGAATGGTTGAGAAACATGATTATGGCAAATAATAAGGTTGCCTACCTTAAGTGGTGCCTGCTATTTGGGTTTGTATTACTCACTTATTTTATTCCTCTTCCGGGGCGGCTTCTTTGGCAACCTGATGAGTTACGTTATGCTGAAATAAGTCGAGAATTGATTCTAAGTTATAACTGGAGCGTACCTGAACTTCTCAATATTCGTTATTTTGAAAAGCCCATTTTTGGGTATTGGGTAAACGCATTTTTTCAAATGCTGTTTGGTGAGAACAACGTTTCCGTTAGGCTTGGTGTTGTTTTTAGTACCTTAATCAGTGCATTGTTTGTTTATCTCAGTGCAAAAAGGGCATGGCAAAAAGCCGATCTTGCATTTAATGCCACACTGATTTACCTCTCAATGCTCATGATACTCGCGATGGGAACATACAATATCCTTGACCCGATATTGACCGCGTTTATCACAATGGCGATTTTCTTTTATCAGTGGGGGCTAACAACACAGGTTTTTTCACAAAAGCTAACCGCCTTTATCTTATTAGGTATCGCAGGTGGATTGGGGCTGATGACAAAAGGCTTTTTGGTTTTAGTCATCCCAGGCTTAGTGATTTTTTTAACGTCAATTTACTATAAACAGTTTAAGGAAGTTTTCTGCTTTGCCTTTGTGGCTTTGTGCAGCATGTTTATTGTCTGCTTGCCTTGGGCCATCATGATTGCTAGTCGCGAGCCAGATTATTGGCGTTATTTCTTTTGGGTGGAACATGTGCAGCGCTTTATGTCAGAGAACGCCCAAAACCGTTCACCTTTCTGGTTTTATATTCCAATAATGCTTGCAGCAGTATTACCTTGGCTGGGCTATTTTTTTGCTTCACTGATAAACAGTGTTCGCCAAAAAGGGCTACATCTCTATTTCTTGCTGTGGTTCTTAGTTCCTTTCATCTTTTTTAGTATTACGAAAGGGAAGTTACTGACCTATATTTTGCCTTGTATTGCCCCCGTTGCGATCTTAATGGCCGCGTATATTGATAAGATACAGCAACAACAACAGACTGGCGTCATCCGCCTGAATGCCATTATCAATATTTGTATTGGCTTATTTACGGCAGCGGCAATCTTCTTTTTACCTTACTTTGGGCAACTCGATATTTATGCGGCAGATGAAGATAATAAGCGGTTACTTGCAGCAAGCGCATTTTTATTTTGGGGCGTGATTGGCATCATTTCATATCGCAGACGTTTTTGGGCGTGGGCAGCGGCATGTACTTTGGTATTGAGCCTCAGTGTGGGGTATGTGATCCCAAATCATATCGCCAGCAATAATACGCCACAAAAGCTCATCGAAAAATATCGCCCTCAGCTATCGAATAAAACCTATTTATTGACGAATAATGTGGGGTTAGGTACGGCACTCGCATGGGTTTTAAAGCGTAGTGATATTACGATGCTCCACCAAAGTGGTGAACTGAGTTATGGGTTGAAATACCCAGATGCAGCAAACCGCTTCTATCGGTTAGATCAGTTACCTACCTTGTTAGAGCAACATAATTATCAGGATGTTGCGGTCGTTGTTGAAGGCACGCAAGATAGGATATTAAATTCGTTACCGGGGAAACCGATTATTATTCGAGAGGGGAATTTAGTTTTAGTCCTCTATGAGGGCCGAAAATAATCGCATGCTCAACAAAAAAGCCGCATAGTGACTATGCGGCTGATTATGTATTTAGGCTATCTCGTGGCCTTATAGAAGGTTGGTACCTCTTTTTCATGCGAGGATTTAGCTTCGCTACTTGTTAGCCCATGATAAATCATTAGCATAGCAAAGCTATTGTTCATCGTACTCATTTCGTTGCCACTGATACCTCGACTATTTTTCGAATGACGATTCGTTATGCTGTGGTTCATGACGCTTTCTCCTCATCTTCTTTTAGCAGGCGGTTCGCTTCGGCAAGCTCATAACGCCTTGGTGTTAATGCGGTTGCACTGTGATTACGTGCAAGCAATGAGTAAATGGTTGGTAAAACGAACAGTGTGAACAGGGTTCCAACTAACATACCTGTGACAATCACTAAACCCAGACCGAAACGGCTGTTTGCGCCTGCACCTGTCGCAAATAACAGGGGAACTAAGCCAATCACCATCGCGGCAGTTGTCATCAAAATGGGGCGTAAACGAATTTGAGCGGCTTTCAAAATAGCTTGGCGCTTGTCGAGGCCCTCGTGAGCTTGTAATTCGTTAGCAAACTCCACCATCAAAATACCGTGTTTACTGATGAGGCCAATGAGCGTCACCAAGCCAATCTGGGTATAAATATTGAGGGTGGCATATCCCAAGGCGAGAGGAATTAATGCCCCACAAATTGACAACGGTACGGTGATTAAAATAATCAGTGGGTCGACTAAGCTTTCATACTGTGCAGCAAGAACCAGATAAATGATGATGAGCGCCGCCATAAACGCAAAGGCGAGGGTATTGCCTTCTTGCTTATATTGGCGCGAATCAGATTGCCAGTCATGGCTGAAACCTGCGGGTAGTGCACTAGCAATACTCTCTAAGTAAGAAACGGCTTGTCCTAATGTGACGCCCGGTGCAGGGATAGCTTGGAAAATCGCCGCATTTTGCTGATTGAACTGAGTTAACTTGTTCGGTTCAATTTGCGTATTGATCTCAACAACTGTTGATAGCGGGATCATTGTGCCATCTTGTGCTTTGACATAGTGACGAGCAAGCGCATCGGGTGTTAATCGTTGGCTGCGTACACTTTGAGGGATCACATCATATGAACGTCCGTCCATACCAAAGCGGTTAATATAGTTTTCACCAACCAATAATGTGAGTGATTCACCGATATCTTGCATGCTGATACCAAGACTATTGGCTTTGGAGCGGTTAATTTTGACTTCAACCACAGGGTTGTTGTAGTCAAGATCACTGTCTACGACCATAAACAATCCACTTTCGCGAGCTTGTTGCTTGATCTCTTCCATGGTTTTATACAAAACGGGGTAACCTTGTGGGCTACGCAGCACCATTTGTACTGGCAAACCGCCTGTAGAGCCAGGTAGAGCCGGTAACTGGAAGACAAAGATACTGTTACCTTCAACGTCACCTACTTTAGCTTGTAAGTCTGATTGAATGGCAGAAGCAGGGCGATCTCGTTTCTCCCATGAGGTGAGGTTAGTTCCCCCAAAGCTTGATGAGATACCGTCTGTGCCATTGATGATCCAAGTACTTTCCGTCTCAGGCAATTCCATCATCACATCATGCAGTTTATGAGAAAAGCGCTCTACATACTCTAAGTTAGCGTGTTGGGGTGACTTAATTGCCGTCAATACGGCAGACTGGTCCTCAACCGGCGCGAGTTCACGGGGGGCTGATTGGTACAGGAGAGGTAAGCTGATGAAGACAAATACCGCGATAATGCCGGTGATCCAACGATGCCTCAGTGAGAAATTCAGCCCTTTGGTATAGTAATGAGCGAGGAAAGCGAAGAACTTTTCCGCCATATGTGCCATGCGGCCTTCATTCTGTTTTGAGTTCAACATAAACGAACTCATCACAGGTGATAAAGTTAAGGCCACAATACCTGAAACAATCACGGAGCCTGCGAGCGTCAAGGCAAACTCTTTAAACAACGCCCCTGTTAGACCAGACATCAAGCCAATCGGTGCATACACCGCTGCTAATGTGATGGTCATGGCAATCACAGGCCCTGCCACTTCACGAGCGCCTATCAGTGCAGCGAGAACTGGCGATTTACCTTCCTCAATATGACGATGGACGTTTTCCACGACAACAATGGCATCATCCACCACCAATCCGATGGCAAGCACCATGGCAAGTAACGTTAATAGGTTGATACTAAAGCCAAACGCCATCATTAGTGCGGCGGCCCCTAACATTGACAATGGGATCGCCAATATAGGAATAATAACGCTGCGAATAGAGCCTAAGCATAAATAAATAACAGCAATAACAATCAATAATGCTTCAACCAACGTATGGAATACCTGATCGATTGAGGCTTTGATAAAGCGAGAAGTTTCAAATGCCATCTCTACTTTAACGTTCGGTGGTAACGTTTTAATGATATCAGGCATCAATTTATTCATACCATCGACAATCACCAACGGGTTCCCGGTTGGGGTTGCAAATAGGCCTAAATAAATTGCAGGCTCTCCATTCATCAAACCACTGGTTTCAGTGGCTGCGGCACCTAGCTCTATAGTACCAACATCACGTAAACGAACTAACCCATTACCATCGTTGCGTATGACTAAGTCTTGGAATTCAGAGACGTTAGTCAGATCTGTATTCACATAGACGTTAGAAATCACATACTCGCCTTTCACTTTACCGGGCGCCGCTTGGTAGTTATTTTGGCGAACCGCTTGCGCAACATCTGCGGCAGATAATCCTCGACCCGCAAGTTTATCGGCATCTAACCATAAACGCATGGCTAACTGTTGACCACCAAACACTTGTACTTTTGCTACACCTTCGATGGAGGAGTACATCGGCTCAACAACCCGAGATAAATAGTCCGTCAGTGCCGGAATAGAAAGGGTTGTACTGGAAAAACCGATATATGCAACAGCGGTAGATTCACCGGAAGACAGCTCTATAACTGGGTCATAAGCTTCTTTTGGAAGCTTGTAGCGAACCTGATTAACTTTCGCCATGACTTGTGCAAGTGCTTGCGTTGAATCACGGTTAAGCTCCATTCGTACGGTCACTAAGCTACTGCCCTGTACAGAGGAAGAGGATAAGTAATCGACCCCTTCGACAGAAGAGACAGCTTGCGCAATAGGCTGAGTCACAAAGCCCTGCATCAACTTAGCGGATGCGCCGGGGTATTGTGTAGTGATAGTAATGGTAGAACTTTCCAATTGTGGATACTGGCGAATAGGCAATTTACTTAATGCAAACAACCCTATCAATACAATCAATGAACTCACAACCAGCGCCAAAACGGGTCGGCGCACAAAAACATCAGTAAATTTCATTGCGCCTTCCTTATGAATCCTGAGCGGTCTTAACCGGTGATTCTGCTAATGTATCTTGTGCGACAGGGGTGATGGCGGAGCCATTGTTAAGACGTAATTGCCCTGAGGTGATCACTTTGTCACCCAATTTTAGCCCTTGCTCAATTTCGATTTTGCCATCCCAGCGTTGGCCTGTTTTCACAGAGACTTGTTTTGCCGTCATTTTTTCGCCGCTGCCTTCAGCGATGAAAACTGTGTCACCATAGGCCGTATAAGTCACTGCCGTTTCAGGTATTGTTAGTACCTCACTGTTTGCTTGGCGTACGACATTCACATTGGCATACATACCCGCCTTTAACTCACCGTCACTATTTTCAAGCGTGGCTTGTAATTGGATGGTACGCGATTTACCCACTAATGGGTCGATGGCACTGATACGTGCAGGGAAGGTTTTACCTGGATAAGCATCGACATGAATATCAACAATTTGGCCAACATGTAACTCTGGCGCAGCTTGCTCATCAAGGGAAAAATTAAGTTTTAATGTTTTGGTATCGACGAGGCTTGCAATGGCTTCGCCGGGGCTGAGGTATTGACCCTCGTGAACCTGACGAATACCGATAGTGCCGTCAAATGGAGCACGGATCGCTTTTTGTGCAATCAACGCTTGTGTTTGCCGGATCAAACCTTGCGCGATATCACGTTCCGCACGAGTGCTATCGACCTGTGCTTCTGCAACGAGATGTTTAGCAGCCAAGGTACGGGTTCTGTCGTACAAACGTGCCGCATTGCGCAACTGAGCCTGATAGCGAGCTAAGTCAGCTTGTTCAACGGCATCGTTGAGTTGAACCAGAAGCTGGCCTTTTTTCACTTGTTGACCCGATTCAAAATTGATTTTGGTAATGCGGCCACTGGTTTCCGCCGCAACAAAGACTTGGCTGCCAGCCTCTAATTCACCGACACCATAAAAAGTGCGTGGTGCATTGTCTTGAGTCACTGGTGCTAATGCGACTTTCACTGGTGGATATTGGTAAGCCGCCTGTTCGTCTTTTCCGTCTTGGGCGTAGGAGGTGTAAATCGCTGCGCCACCACCAGCAACAATCAGCAGTGAGCACAGCGTGACAATTGTTTTTTTATTCATTATAAATACCTACTATTTCTGTGCCTTAACAGCGAAATAAAGATCACGGAAATGACCTGCGATGGCGACAGCCATTAATCCCCCAATGACAGAGGTGTGCTCAATAGCCCAAAACATCGCGAGTTTGGCTTCTTCACCGGTATAGCTCCAAAAAGTATGAACAATCACGATGGTCAGGAATAAAAATACGGCGAGTGCGCCAGTTCCAAGCCAAAGTAGGCGGTTAAAGAGTACTAATAGCGAGCCTACTAGCAGCACAAATGCAGAGGCGATGTTGAAGAACCAGTCTGGATGTAAACCTGCTGCGCGCATTTCTGCTAGGCTATTTTCATAGTCAAAAACCTTTGCTAAGCCAGATGAAATAAACAGAATTAATATCAGCAAGCGAGCGATAATCCATAATGTGTTACTTTCTAAAATTTTGGCAATTACCGATGGCATAGCCTATCCCCTTTAAAATCAAGTTAGCCTGCATGTCACAAAATAAGCGCTGTCACCACCTCATGCAGAAAATAGAATGGAATAATCTGAATTGACAAATTCAGTGGCTAGAACTATAAAACCTTAAGTTAAGTTGAGGTCAAGAGCAGGTAGTCAAAAATGGCTGAGAAAAACACGAAAACGACAAAAAGGCGTGGAGACGGTGAACATAAGATTGATTTCACAAGGGCATTGACTGTCGGAGAGGTTGCTAAACGCTCTGGCGTTCCCGTTTCTACCGTGCATTTTTACGAGTCAAAAGGATTGATCCAAAGTACGAGAACACAAGGCAACCAACGACGTTTTCCGTCGGTGGTATTACGTTATATTGCGATTATCAAAGTGGCACAGAGCACAGGGATACCTTTAAAAGAGATCCAAGATGCGTTAGGTAAGTTTCCGGCCAACAGTAAACTGACTTCAGAGCAGTGGAAAGAGATGTCGACGGAGTGGAAAACCTCGTTGGATAGGCGGATCCGGCAACTGACTCGCTTACGTAATGAGTTAGACCATTGTATTGGTTGTGGCTGTTTATCTCTGAGTGAATGTCCACTGCGTAACCCTGATGATATTTTAGGGCGTAAAGGACCGGGGGCTCGAATTTTAGAACGTCCATAACAAGTGGCGTGATGACTGGTGAAGTGAAATGTTATCGACTTGACCAGTCAACCCGCTTTGCGGGTCAGGGAAAGAGTCACTGAAAAATAGCACTAAATAATATTGAGTTTGTCACTCTTTTGCATCGTGTGGGTGAAAGACGAAACAGTAAAAATATTTGATTAAGTGAGTTACCTAAAGACTCGTTTATCTCCTGTCATTTGCTTACCTCTCTTTTTATAAACGAAATTTCGGCTGTTATGCCGAATTACGCACCATTTCTATTGAAACTCATCAAGACCATCTTCTTAAAATCCCTCAGTCTATAAATTGAAACATAAATGCAACAAAAAATTCACATAGCCATTGGTTAGGTTATTGTGTTGTGCAACATGAATAGCAGTAAGGGTAAGTTTTTCGCTCGATAGGCATTCGTTGATAAATATAAAAATAAATAAAAAAAACAGCTAGTTATCTAATCATTAAAGACGATGGTTATAGAAATTATAAACATAAAGAGAGGTCACTATGGATTATCGTATTTTTTTACAAGCTGCACATGTTGCGGCTGACAGGGCACGTTATATTCTCACTGAACATAGAAAAAATAAACTTTATGAACATATTTATTTCGATACTAAGGATGATGAAAGCCCAGTAACTGAAATTGATCAGTATGTTGAACGGGAAATAAGACAAATTATTCAAACGTTTCATCCCGAACATAATATTTTAGGTGAAGAATATGGCTTCCAGCTTGGTGAGTCAGAATTTACGTGGGTTATCGACCCGATTGATGGTACACGCCAATTTATTGCAGGTATTCCGATCTATGGAACATTAATTTCACTTTGTCACCACGGAGTACCTGTTATTGGTATTATCGAGCACCCTGCCGTATCTGAGCGTTGGGTAGGGGTTAAAGGTCATCCTTCCACTTTAAATGGTCGCCCAATTCAAACGCGCAATTGCACTCAGCTAGAGTTAGCTCTCATGTCTTCCAGTAATACAGAGCCTGTTTTACCTGAACATCGTGCAGGTTATGAACAGATTATTCCAAAAACAAAGTGGCGGGTCTATGGCGCGGCTTGCTACTCCTATGCATGCCTTGCAACAGGGCGTATTGATTTAAGTATTGATAGTGGTGGTATGCGGGAAGTGGATTATTGTGCATTAGTTCCTGTTATTGAGGGAGCTGGTGGGAAAATTACCGATTGGGAAGGAAAGCCGTTGACTATGCATTCAGGAAAAACAGTGGTTGCGGCAGGAACAACAGAACTTCATCAACAAGCATTAGATGTATTACACCAGTTTTTATAGCTAACAATAAAAATAATGGTTATTGAGGAGAATGTTATGTTCCGATGGATAAAAACGTTACCCGACCAACCCCCCATCACTGATAAACAGGAAATAGATAGGCTGTATCGTTATTGGCGTATTCATATTATGATCGCCCTATATGCCGGATATGCAACCTATTATTTTACCCGTAAAAGCTTTAATTATGTGATGCCTGAAATGATTAAAGACTTGGGGATTAGTATTGCTGATGTTGGTATATTAACGACTGCTTTTTATTTAGTTTATGGCTTTTCTCGTTTTGCTTCTGGCATAATGAGCGATGCCTCTAATCCCCGTTTTTTTATGGGAGTTGGATTAATCATAACAGGGTTTATCAACATTTTTTTTGGGATGAGCTCAAGTTTGTGGTTATTTACCTTCTTCTGGGTGTTAAATGCTTTTTTCCAAGGCTGGGGATGGCCACCATGTTCTAAATCATTAACTTCATGGTATTCACGCAATGAACGAGGTCTATGGTGGTCGATTTGTAATACATCTCATAATGTTGGTGGAGCGATAATCCCACTTTTAGCAGGAGGATTAGCGGTTCATTATGGCTGGCGTTATGGTATGTATATACCCGGTATTATCGCGATTATTGTTGGGCTATTCGTCTGTTTACGTTTAAGGGATAAGCCTTCTACGATGGGATTACCGACAGTAGGACATTGGCGTAATGATGAGCTTGAATTACAACAAGAAGCGTCTAGCCGTAAATTAAAACTTTGGCCGATATTAGTTCAATATATCTTTACCAATAAATATGTTTGGCTATTAGCCGTATCTTACATCCTTGTTTATATAGTACGTATCGGATTGAATGATTGGACTAATTTATATCTAGTTGAAGAGTATGGCTATGATTTAATTAAAGCTAACTCAGCATTATCATTCTTAGAAGTGGGTGGGTTTATAGGTACATTAGTGGCAGGTTGGGGGTCCGACTTCTTTTTTAAAGGAAACCGGACACCAATGAATATTATCTTTATGGTCGGAATTGGCGTAGTCGCTGCCTTTTTATGGCTATTCCCTGAAATGGGATACATGTTGATATCTGTCTGCTTCTTTTTTGTAGGCTTTTTTATCTTTGGTCCACAAATGTTAATTGGTATGGCTGCTGCCGAAGCTTCTCATAAAGATTCAGCAGGTGCCGCAACAGGGTTTGTTGGTTTGTTTGGTTATTTAGGTGCCGCCTTATCAGGTTATCCACTTGCGAAAGTCATTGAAACAGCGGGTTGGAATGGCTTCTTTATAACAATGATAATTGCGACGCTTTTATCGGCAGTACTGTTATTGCCTTTATTAGTGAAAAAGAAATAGATCAACGATAGCAGAGTAAAGGGTATTGGCGTTCATCACGTCAGTACCCTTTTATATGACTTAAATATAGCCTTAGGCGATTACGACAGATGTAAGTGAACACAAGATGGTATAAGAAAAATAGCAAAACAGATAAAACCAACGAGTTATTGATAATTTATCACGAATAATCGTTATAACTATTTAATTATCATCATAATAGGATTTTATTAAGCTCGGCTCGATAAAGTTTGTAATATTCTGTAACAGAATGATTGTACTGATAGTTTTCTGAAAATTCTGTTTTTTTATTTTCTAGTAAATAGATACTTTACATTGATTCAATTTATCTATTTACTTCACTACTGATAACTTCTGCTTAGCTTAATACTGGAGCAAATCCATGTCAGTTGTGACCCTTGTGTTAGTTTTTTTATTGGCCGTTATTGTGAGCGTATTTGTCTCTCGGCTACTTAAGGATATTATTCCTTTACCTATTATTCAGATAGCGCTAGGTGCAGCGTTGTCAGCTTTTGGTTTTGTGGTTGAATTTGAACCGCATCTCTTCTTGTTTTTGTTTATTCCTCCATTACTGTTCTTGGATGGCTGGCGTATTCCTAAGGAAGCGTTATTCCAAGAGATTAAGCCAATTATGTCATTGGCGATAGGTCTTGTGGTGGTGACAGTGGTTGGGATGGGCTTCTTTATTCATTGGTTGATCCCTGCAATTTCATTAGCCGTTGCTTTTGCGCTGGCGGCAATTTTGTCACCAACCGACCCCGTGTCTGTTTCTGCAATGACAGTCAATTCACCACTCCCTTCACGTATGGCACATATTCTTGAAGGTGAATCTCTGCTCAATGATGCGACAGGCTTGGTGTGTTTTAAATTCGCTGTAGCGGCAGCATTAACAGGTACCTTCTCTTTAACATCCGCAACAGGAGAATTTGCCCTTGTCGCGTTTGGCGGGATCTTAATTGGTTTATTAGTGGCTTGGGTTATTGGCTGGTTAAACCAATTTTTGGTGAAACGTACCGGTGAAGAGCCGGCAATCCAAATCATGATCAGCCTATTGATGCCATTTAGTGCTTACTTATTGGCTGAACATCTTCATGTCTCTGGGATCCTAGCCGCAGTGGTTGCGGGTATCGCTATGCACTATGAAAAAATTGCAGGGCGCATGCAGGCGGCAACTCGTATGCAAAGTAAAGCGGTATGGGATACGGTGCAAACGGCACTTAATGGGATGATCTTTATCTTATTAGGGGAACAATTACCAGGTATGTGGAATAACATGCCGCAAGTCGCTGAAGCGGCGGGAGCAAGCCACCCTTGGATGCTATTTGTGTATGTGATTGTTATCACCGTCGCATTAGCGATTTTACGCTTTGCTTGGGTTTGGATCTCAATGACCTTAACCGTATTTAACAACCGTCGTCGTGGTAAAGAAGCGGATGTTTTACACATTCGCATGATGGCGGTAATGGCAACGGCGGGGGTTCGTGGTGCGATTACTTTGGCGGGTATCCTAACATTACCACTGCTAATGCCGGATAATAGCCTATTCCCAAATCGTGATGTGGCTATCTTCTTGGCAATGGGGGTGATTTTGTGTTCATTGTTAATCGCTAGCGTTGCATTGCCTATTTTGACGAAAGGGTTGGTACAGGATTTACCGTATGATAATGATGAGATCCGTGCTCGTATGGCTCTCAATGAGGCTGCAATGGCACATTTACGTGAATTGATGAACCATCCTTCAGAAGATGTTGATGAAATTGCAATGCGCACCG
Source organism: Providencia sp. PROV261 (assembly GCF_028477945.1). Taxonomy (NCBI): domain Bacteria; kingdom Pseudomonadati; phylum Pseudomonadota; class Gammaproteobacteria; order Enterobacterales; family Morganellaceae; genus Providencia; species Providencia sp. PROV261. The sequence goes on from NZ_JAMPMC010000023.1 coordinate 47,741, forward strand.
AAGTAGGCTCTCAATTATTGGAAATCTATGGCAGACGCTTAGATAATACTGATGAAACTGAGTCTGATGTCTATGACCTACACAAAATGATTGATATGGAACGAGAAATGTCTCGCTCAGCTTTACAAGCGAAACGCGATGCCTTGTATCTCATGCGTAAAGGTAAGAATATCAGTGAGCGCGTATATCATCGCTTACGTGATGAATTAGATCTTAAAGAAGAAACGCTCAATCATCATAAAAGCAAAAAACACTAATTAAAATAGCGGCTAGAGTTTCGATTCTAGCCGTTTTTTTAATGTCCAATAGGAGGAAATAAGGCATGGAAAATAAGCAATTTTCAGATCAAGAATTAGATGAACTATGGAAAAAAGCGTTATTTATTTCCCGTGATAATGAAGGAAAAGGCTTCCGCAAGGATAAACAGGGAAACTGGATCTGTCGTCATGAATATGGCAATCGGAAAAGTGAATATGGTTGGTTTCCAATAAAAATAGAGCACAACCAAGGTACCAATCAGCTTAATGATTATACCCCCGTGCATTGGAAGGTCGTTGACAAGTTAGGTCAGCCTTCTGAGCCGAAATATCGTTTAAAAATGCTACCAATAGAAAGTATCAGTGCTGAGCGGATTAACCAATTATGGCAAATGGCAGTAAAACACTCCGCGGATAATGAGCAAAAAGGGTTTCGAGTAGATATTTTTGGTCAGTGGGTTGGTCATAAGAACTATGGTGAGCAAAATAGCCCATATGGTTGGGCCGCGGTGTTAGTTGATGACATTTCCAATAAAGGCGCAGATAAAAAACTCGGCGTACTCCCCATTAACTTACAACTTCTGTTGACGTTGCAAAATGAGATGAATAAAGATGAAGAAGGGTGGACCGTGTGGGATACAGCTTGCTTAAGCGTTAATGCCTTACAGTTTGGTTTTGATTTTATTGGCGCTTCTTTTAGTGCCGCTTTCTCGGCTCCATTTTCTTTTTTTGACATATAGCACTCGTCGTTTCATAGACTCTATTTAAGCGGTTAGTTGGTATCGGCTAGATATGCTAAACGTTGCAGCTTGTACCATCTCTGAGTGGTAGGAATAAGTTGCACTCATCGCCCGCCAGATAAAGCGGGTTTTTTTGTTGTATTAAAGAAGGAAGCCCATGAATGGTCATACGGAGTGAAGTGAACATGGTGGAATAACATTATGGAATTTCTTCGATAAATGGGGCGTGCTTAAATTGAAATTCATGTTATATGCTTAAAATAGAAAAGCGCAACAGTTAATATCAGTCAGATTATGATTGGTTTTGGTTTTCAGTAGTAAAATAAAAGTTTAAATAGAGCATAGTCATACTATGGTTCTTTATTAAAAATTATTTGATATAAAATGGATAATGCCATGGTTAAAATATAATTAAATAATTAGTTTCTATATAAAAATATATCTTAATAATAATGGTGTATTTTAAATCAACGATAGTTTTATTTTAATTATTCTATTTTTATTTAATATTTTTCCATCCTGGCTTTACTCTATAATGGTGTAATTTCAATTTCTTATGTTGTAAGTGTTTTTTATTTAGTTTTCTTGAGTGGGATTATTACTTTTCTTAGCTTTAATATACTGTTTTATATCCTATAGTTTTGATTTAAATAATTACTTTAGATAAGTGTATTTTTATCTGTTTATTTTCACTGTTTTTATTTAAATAGCAAGAAAATTAATTGCAAAAAACATTATTCAATATTGAAGTGTATTTTTTAACTATTTGATAATAATGATTTTATATTATTATTCCATCGTGATAAACGATCGATTTGCTTATTTTTGATAGGATTTGGCTATTGATAATTGGGTGTTTGATCGATATAAACGTATTTACACATTTAATTGATAAATCTATATTTTAATAAAATTATATTTTTATTTATTATCAGTGAATCCATTTGCTAATTTAATTATTAGTAATAAGAGAAGGCTATTTAAAAATAGTGACTTTATTATGAAACTTAAATATCTGACGATTGGTTTTTTAATATGAGCAAAAATAGAATTTTATTAAGACAAGATATTGGTGATTTTTTAAGAGCAGCGAGAAGAGGTAAATCTTTAACTGGTCTTCAACTTGGAAAAATGTTGCATATTAGCCAACAACAAATTTCCCGTTACGAACGAGGAGAAACAAGTATCAGCATTGAAACATTAGATGTTTTATTAAAAGGATTAGATATGGATTGGTCAGACTTTTTTTTCAAAGTGATGGCAAATTATTCGGCTGAAATAGCGGAATTAAAACTCTACAGATAGCCTCCAGTAGCAGAATTTAACGACGGTAGTTTATACGCGAAGCGCCATTGCGTATGCAAGGAGACTAAAGCGGTTTGATCAGGGATGATTTTTTTATTGTTACCTATTAATAATCAATTAGTAAATTCCATCATATCAATGCCTTATGATGAATTTATAGCAATTTAAGTCTTATTTTATATTGAAAGGAAAAACACATGAAACTAGTAAAATTCACGCAAGTGGTTGTTGTTGCTACATCTGTTGCCTCTTTCAACACGACTGCGGATAACTTAGGTACAGTGGATTTTATCGGTACAGTCGTCAGTACCCCCTGTAATATCGCCCAATCATCATTAAAACAAACCATTGATTTCGGACAGCTTTCTCGTCGTGCACTTGAGAATGGTAGGGTTGCCGAGGTGGATTTTAATATTGAATTCACGGGGTGTGATTTTACAGACTTCGATAAAGATGCAGAAGGAAAGCCAATGGCAGTGAAAACCATGGAATTGGTGTTTACAGGTAAAAGCTATGCTGACGCTGCAAGCACATTACTCTCAACATCGGTGGGCAACACGAATAATGTCGGTGTTGGTATTGAGGGTTTTGAGTTCGGTAAAGCGAAGGATGTTTTATCGCGGATAGCGAACAAAAAAGGAGATAATACATTAAAATTCAAAGCATTTGCGAAAGCCGTAGATACAACAAAAGATGTTGTTGAAGGGCAGTTCAATGCAACCTCCAACTTCCGAATTACTTACCAGTAAACAGGATAGCCGTCCGCCAGCCTTTTGCTGGCGGAACCATCAAGGCATGCGGAGGGTGCTGTGAGTGCTTACAAACATTTTAGTCGCCACATTATACAATTCATGATGCTGTGGGTACTTGGTCACGCTACCGTGTATGCTGCGATTGATACACAGCGCCATTCTTTCAATGGAATGACCCGAATAGTAGGAACAGTGATTGCCACTCCCTGTTCAATAGCTATGACTGATCGTTACCAAACAATCAATTTTTCCCCGTTGACCTTACCGCTATTATCCACAGCCAGCGGTCGTGAGCGCTATAGCCAACCCTTTATCATTGAGCTACATGGTTGCGGCAGCATGCACTCGACAATCGACAGTAAAACATGGTCAATACGTTTTTCCGGACATACAACTCAAAATATAAATGCCTTTGTATTACAGGGGCCTTCACACGGCTTAGGCATTTCCGTATTGGATGAACAACGAAAAAGATTGGTTCCTGAGCAGCGCTATTTTTTGTCTAACCACGTGTTACGACAAGACAAATCTGGGGAGACTCTTTTTTTACGTTACTTCTTACAACTAGAGCTGACAGGGCAACCGATTCAAGCAGGTAGCTATCAAGGTTTGGTTCGTTTTTTCATCGACTATCAATAAGAAACAGAAATAAGGGCCTCATCACTTATTTTTGAGGTGTTTCTTTGTCGTATTAGGGATGGAACAGAGCATGGTGTTTAAACATAGCAAACTACGGCGGGTTATTTTATTGGCGTTTGGCCTGACGACATGGGGCGCGAGTGCTGCTGAATTCAATACTGATGTGCTGGATGCAGAAGATCTGCAAAATATCGATATAAGCCGATTCTCTGTCGCCGGATATGTACCGCCGGGAGATTATGTTTTAACTGTGTGGGTTAATGGGCTGCGCTTAGGCGCCCCACGTGATATTTCCGTATATGAGAAAAGCCCTTCTGCCGAGCAACGCTCTCCATTTGTTTGTATACCAACAGATATGCTGCAATTAATAGGATTGACGCATTCTGCAAAGCGCAAATTAACCACGTTAAACGAAGGGCGATGCCTAGATTTATCATTGTTATCCGGGGCTCAAACTCAAGTTGAGCTATCGACATTATCATTAAAAATAACTATCCCTCAAATGTGGATGGAGTACAGAGATCCCTACTGGATACCGCCAGCATTATGGGAGGAAGGTGTAAACGGGGGATTTATTGATTTCAATGCGAACGCGTCAGCAACAAAAGAAAAAGGCGGCACTAAACGAGTTTATTTATCAACCAATGGAACGATGGGGATAAATACCGGCGCTTGGCGCTTTCGCGGGGATTATAATGGAAGCTACCAAAAACAGCGTGGAGGATACTCGCCACAAGAAACACATCAGTTTGATTTCAGCCGGTTATATGCATTCACTTCATTAACAGAGTCAGCCGCTATTTTGACGTTAGGCGAGAATTATTTTTATTCTGATATTTTTGACGCTTGGCAATATAGCGGGGTGTCATTAGAAAGTGACGATAGAATGCTCCCTCCCAAGCTGGTTGGTTATGCGCCTGAAATTATCGGCGTAGCCAATACCAATGCGACGGTGATCGTCCGTAGCCAAGATAGGGTTATCTCTGAAACGCTTGTTCCACCAGGGCCTTTTCGTATTCAAACATTAGAGAGTGGGATACGCGGTATATTGGATGTCACCGTGAGAGAAGAAAATGGTGAAGAGAAGACATTTACGGTTAGCACAGCGTCACTGCCTTATTTAACGCGACCGGGACGCCTTATTTATAAGTTAGTCGGTGGAAAAACGCGTTATGATAGCCATCATCTTACAGGTAAGCCCGTTATTGGTGGCGAGTTTTCCTATGGCGTCTCTAATGCTTGGTCATTGTACGGAGGCTCTCAGTTAAATGGTTATTATCAGGCGCTAGCGGTAGGTTTAGGGCGTGATCTTTTTTCCGTTGGCGCTATTTCCGTTGATATCACTCAGTCTTTTGCTGATCTTGAAGATAAGAAGCGACAAGGGCGCTCTTATCGAGTCAACTATGCTAAATCCTTTGATGATTTGCGTACGGATATTACATTTGCAGGCTACCGTTTTGCCGATAAAGACTACCGGACGTTGACACAATTTTCTGATGAGGCGCGTACAGGTATTACCCCCTATGCGCCGAAAACGAATTATCAAATTTACCTGAATAAGTACTTTGAACACTTTAATATTTCCTTAAATTATCAATACAGTACTTATTGGCAAAACGATCCTCAAACACAATATGGGATGTATGCAAGTACCCATCTCAACTTGCCAGCCTTATCTCAACATGGGGCGAGTTTATCGCTGTCTGCTACGCGAACAGAGCGGGATAATGGTTTTGAAGATGATGCAATTAATCTATACCTAACGGTTCCTCTTTATACAGGGCATAGCTTAACGTTTTCAGAGCTTTACTCTCGCTCATCCGGTCATAATCAATTCAATCACAACGTGGGTTATAGCGGCTACAACACGACCGATAATTACAGCTTAAATATGGGTTATCACCATGGCCAAAACATGGATAACCAAACCAGCCTTAGTGGTTTCTATTCTCGAGACTTATCGCAAGCGAATATCTCAGCAAATGCCAGCTATGTACCGCATGAATATCGTAGTGTGGGAGCCTCCATAAACAGTGGAATAACCGCGACCGCTAAAGGTGTTGCATTACATCGTTCAGCAAATGGTGACACGCGATTAATGATAGATACGTCGGGGATCAGCGGCGTGCCTTTAGATAATGGCGTGATCAAAACCAACGCTTTTGGGTTAGCGGTGATCCCAAATGTGAATAGCTATCGTAAGTCTACTGCATCCATTAATACCAGCAAATTACCCGATAATTTAGAGACGTTAACGTCGACAACCGATATTACGCTCACTAAAGGAGCGATTGGTTATCGCCATTTAACGGTGATGAAGGGAGAAAAACTCTTTGCCATTTTGTCATTAGAGAACGGCAAGAAACCGCCTTTTGGTGCCAGTGTACGCAATGCTGATAATCGTGAATTAGGTATTGTCGGGGAAGATGGAGTGACTTGGTTAGTGGGCGTTTCGGCACAAGAGTCGTTATTTGTTTATTGGGATAACCAAAAGCAATGCAGGATCAAATTGCCAGAGACGTTTGTTGTGTCGTCGGACATGTTGTTACTGCCATGCCTACGGGGGAAGTTGTAGTTTCATTCATCATCTAGGTAAAAAATAATTAAATTAGGTTTATGAGGTTAGGTATGTTGAATTTATATTTACGTCATGGGCTGTTTGTCGGTTGTTGTTTATTTCTGTTGCTAACCACGCTATATGCGCATAGTGCCGTCACATTAGATAGAACTCGGATCGTTTTTCCCGGAAATGAACGCGCGATCAATATCAGGATCACGAATGATAATCCTGAAGAAGCTTATTTGGCACAAAGCTGGATAGAAGATTTACAAGGAAATAAATTAACCAAAGGGGCGATTTTAGCGACACCACCTTTGCAGCGAATTGAACCCAATAGCGATAGTTTAGTGCGATTAAGTGTGACACCGCTGCTGGAACAATTACCGCAAGATAGAGAATCGGTATTTTATTTTAATTTACGGGAAGTACCTCCTAAATCGACAGAAGGAAATACATTACAAATTGCTTTGCAGTCTCGCGTTAAGTTGTTTTATCGCCCTAAGAATATTTTGTCAGAGTCGCAGACGCAATGGGCACATAAGATCACACTGGCGAGAACGGCAAAAGGTTATCAACTGAATAATCATACGCCTTTTCATTTAACTGTTATTGGCTTAGGTAACAGCAAATCTCAATCTGAACAAAGTCGCTTTGATGTTGTTATGGTTCCACCTAAATCAACGCACGACATTATATCACCTTCATTATCAACTCCTTATCTTACTTACATTAACGATTACGGTGGCAAGCCAACTCTGGCATTTCGTTGTATTGATGCGATTTGCACCGTGAGAGAGGAGCTGTGATAGCCATCTTGGCAGCAAACAATAAAAAGGAAGGAAATAATGAATTCAAAAATTGTATTGCTATGTCTACTTGCTCTGATTGGCGCTATAGGTAATTGGGCAAAAGCGGCGCCATTGATATCCAATACATTGATAACGGGAGACAATGATGGGCAGCTATTACAAGGATGGGTAAGGGTTAATGCTGTTTTATTTCATGCTCCTTGTAATTTAATCAGCCACACTGAGGCTATTTTGACAGGATGTGGAAGTGGTGGGCTATTTCGTGACAGTGCCCTTTTGAAAGGGGCTGCGAAAACGCCTGTCAAAGTACAATTTATTGATATGCGGCAAGGCGTTGTATTGGAATATTTTGAGATGAGCTTAGGTAATGGCAATAACCCAATACCGCTTCCTGAACTCAATAAAAATCAAAATAGAGTGGGGCTAGAGGTGAGTTATGAATAAAGCATTTATCTTAATTGCCATATGCTCTTTCAGCCCATTAAATGCGTTGGGTAAAAATCATTTAGATGTTGAATTTAAAGGTGAACTTATTCATCACGATTGCCAAATTGCAGCGGGATCTATTAATAAACAAATTCAATTAGGTTATTTGCGTAAACAATATCTTAATGAACATAGCGTCAGCGACGTGTTTCCCTTTTTTATTGAAATTAATAAATGTAGCCCATCTGATCTGAATAAAATAATCCGTCTAACATGGCAAAGCCATCAATTAATCGACATTGATGGTAACCATTATCTAACGACGCAAGGCGCAAGCGGGGCGTTACTTGGATTGATAGAAATGGATAAAGACAAGCAGCCTGTTATTTGGAATCAACCCATTAAGGTTGGTGTCGTGTCAGTCGTAGATAATCGCCAACAATTAAACTTTGGGGTATTTGTTCGTAAACCTGCAAGCGGTGAAATCAAAACGGGGGATTTTAAAGGCACGGCGACATTTGTGGTGGAGTACGAATAATGAAACAACACAAGACACTGATCACCGTGTTAATGCTATTTGGCTCGTTAGTTCACGCAGATGTTTTAGTGGAGGTCAGTGCAACTATGGTGGCGCCTAGTTGCAATATTCACAGTGAACATCATGGCTCTACGTTAAAAATAGATTTCGGTACGGTAAAGTTTGATGAATTAAATAGCGCTTCGCACCATAGAGCGTTTGCGATTCAACTTTCAGGGTGTGACTTTAATAAAGATTTAGCGATTATGTTGGCGCCGAAAGGGAACAATACATTCATTCATAATGGGCAAACAGTATTAGCGACCTCAATTTCTGGATTAGGGATCTCTTTCAATGAAGTCATCGACGGGGGCATCCGTCCTTTGGCGATGAACAAGCTGCAACGAATTAACCCACAACGGCTTAGCGCTACCGAATACCAAACTGATTTACAGGCTCGCCTTGTTAATCGCATTCCTGCTGAACAATTAGCGGCGGGCAAGTTCACTTCTGCTATGACAATTTTAGTCGCGTATGACTAATAAGGGCTAAAGCGATGTGTGATTTTAAAGATGATGGTCGTAGGCATATGACAGCTAAAAATTATGCGTGGATGATAGGTTTATTTTTAATGATAAATAGCTTAGATGCAACGGCTGATTACGCAGCTCAAATTGTCGACCCCAACACAGGGTATGTGATCAAATTAGAGCGTAACAGTGAATTAGTGGCGACGCCACTTGTTGGCTCTAATGGAAAAAATTATTACCGCATTGGCAATACGATGCTAATTGATAGTGCCAGTAAAGATGTGAGTGTATCCGGTTATGTTAAATGCTTAGGTCGGCAATGGGGAGAGAGCAGTGTAGGCATCCCATCGGAAAACGCATTTCATCGCTTATTTATGTATGCGCCAATGGCTGGTGTCTATATTGAAGGGAGACCAGCCTATCAAATCAACAGTAATTTAGTCATGACGGTTGAAACAAACTTGATGAGTTGGGTCAATATTGACGCTGCGGTTTGTTCTAATGGCTTTGATGGAGACATTTTTCCTTCGGGGCAGTTCTATAGCCAATTTCCAATCAAATTAACCTTCTATATTAATGAGCGAATTATTGATGGGCAATTAGTGATAAATGCTATGGATTTAGGTGGCTATGTTCGCGCTTATACCGCCAAGAAAACGGTACCGCCTTACGACAGTTGGCCTATCAATGAGACAACGGTTCCATTACGGCTGGCTGCTTCACAAATTCATATTGGCTCTCTGTGCACGACCATGACTAGCACAGGGCAAGCAGAAACCGTCAGCCTACGTCATGGCAAACTCAGTAGTGTGAATTACGATAGTACAGTGGTAGAAAAAGTCACTTACAGTTGTAAGTTTAAATCATCGACTAACATCCGATTACGTTTGGATTACACCAAAGATGATGACCCTCAAAAGCGCTTGCCATTAAAAAGCCAGTTAAACCATCACGATGTCATTTATAGTGAATTAACAATGACCGATGAAGCGACAGGGCAAACGGGGCAAAGTTTAAACCTTGAGATCCATCAACTCGATACCATCAGCATTACCAGTCGCATTCAAGGGCAAAATGCAGCTGCGGGGGATTATCGAGGATCTGCGTGGTTGATTGCGACTTATGATTAACTTGTCTTGCTGACAATAAGCTATTCGGTTGAGCCGCAAGAGCCAGTTATCTTGAAACAGGTTTGGGAAGCGTGCCTCGGTCTGTTTTTGTTAGATAATCATCTCGCTGGCTTCATTTATTGCACTAGGAGGAAAATGGCGGCTCAACCCATCCTCTGTTATTGATGAATACGCTGAATAAAATTTGAAGGTGTTTTGCTCAACCATTTTTTAAACATGGTCGAGAATGCACCCACACATCGCGTTTTATGTTATTGACGCGATTTAGAGGGATATTTCGCATAATGGCTCGCATTAACTCAGATGGAAATATCATTTCTATTTTTGGCAGCTTGGCTAGCCTTGTTTGTTTGCTATTGCCATTTTTAGCGATAATGGATAGGGGCTATCCGTAGTTATGAGTGAAATACCGGTCATAATTATGACCGGCATAAATGAAAAGATAACGATCATTTGCTATTAAAAAACCTAAGCATCCAAGAAAAATAAATTTAATAAATTATTGTGTTAATTAAAAAATCGTAAATGGGGCAGTCACAATAAATTTGATATCTTTTTCATCTTGGAAAATGTTATTAAATCCTCCACCCCAGCTTGGGATATCGCTGTGGTTATCAAAACGAGTGTAATGTAATTTAAAGGTAGTATCCTTAGCTTTACCAGTTTGAATGGTGTAGAGAATATCAAAATTCCATGCACTTTCTCTGACGCGTTGGCTTTGGTCATAAATTGGATTATTACTCGGTTTTGCATCCCAAGCATAAACATAAGAGGTGCCGATTTTCCAACCTGCGAGATCCCAACTGGATAAATCATAGGTCACACCAGCAAATAGCGCTTTTTCATTGTCGGAGTTGAAATCTGAACGGGCATCCCACCAAACATCTATACGACCATTTGAAGTGCCGTAAGCTGAGGTCATGCGCTGTAAGAAGTAACCTTGTTGACCAGGAGAGTGCACCATCGTTCCTTCAACTTGGAAGTCTAAAGCATCGTAGGTATAGCCTAAAGTGAACGCCTGTAACCAAGCTAATCCATCATAGACATCATTAACACCACCACTATTGTCTTTATCTTGTGCGCCGTAGAATTGATACGATACTCTTAAATCACGTCCAGCAAGCGGGAATGCGTAAGAGATCTTGGCAAGATATTGATCCATATAACCTTCAGCTTGACCAACTGCACCCTCTAGCACCAGCTTGTTTTTGGCATCATATTTCACACCCAGTGAGTGTAAATAATCAATCGTGGTTGTTGAGTCGGCTTCGCGGAATTCATACATTTCACGATACCATGGCGCTTTATATTGATCCGTCCACATATAGGAAATATTAAATTTCCCACTGTCCTCGGTATCAAATTCAGCCCCCACTTCGGCACCACGGTAAGTACCGGGTAAAAAGCTCCAGTTGGTGGCTAACAAAGTTTGACCACTTGGTTGTATATAGCCTGCTTTACCCCAAAATGGCCCTAATTTTAATTTTGTTGCAGCGGTCGTGAAGGTAAACCCATTACGGTCGCCTGTACCTTTCTCATCCCAAACATTTTTGGCATCACTAAAGCCAATTTCATTCGGTGCGGCAGGGCCGCCGTTTGATAATTCGACAGCAGTATACCCGGCAAAATCAAAGCCAATAAAATCTTGAATATAACCAGAAGAAAAGTCGAGAGCTATATTTAATGATGAGTGTTTAAGATTATCTGTATATTGACCATATTTATCACTGCCGGGTGTTAATTCTTTTCTTGATCTATCCCTTTGCCAATAATAGATACCACCTTTTAATGTTGCATCATCAAAAAATGGTTGAGCATTGATTTTAGGAATATAACAACTTGCGGTTAATATAGAAAATATCTCTAATGCTAATAGTTTTTTAGTATGCTTAATCATGGAATTAGCCATTCTTTATTCCTCAATATTGATTGAATTAATTAATTGATTTTTATTTTTTATAAATAATGAAGGGCAAAGTGATAAATAAAACACTAAGCCAATAACATTTATATTTTGTGATTAATATTAAGCAATCTGAAAAGTAGGGTTTTATGAATTTAAGAGAATGTCATTTGCCAATAGGGACCATGGTAGCTGTTGATATCGAGATATTATATAAGGTTGGGTTTTTATACTGAGTGATCTTGTTTTTTTTGGATTAAATTGCGGCGCTGGATTTCTAAATGCTGTTTTTAAAAGTGAAAACCTTTAATGCATTATCCAGTATTTTATTATGTGACGTATAAAAACAAAAAAATGTCACCTTTAGCTATTAAAAGTTTTTTAAATTTATATTTATATTATGAAAAATGGAAAATAAGAGGGTTTGATATGAGTGAATCAGTCGGATCTATGAAGTCTCAAAAAATGCAGTTATCAACATGGCGAGTTTATCTTTCACCTATTATAGGTGGAATATTTATTCCGATGATGTTCTTGTGGGCACCATTAATTACTATTCAAATGGATAAGGAACTTGGTTTTTCGCCAGAAAAAGTAGGTTTTATCTATATGATAGAAATTTTAACCGGGATGTTAGCAAACGTTATTGCCTTCTTTTGGTTAAAAACAAAGATAAACTGGTATCATATTTATGTGGCTATGATCCTACTTACCGCGGTATTAAACATTATCTCAGGTTTTTTAATTAAAGATCATTTTAATCTTTATATTGCTATCAGAATCCTCTCTGCAATATCAGGATCGACTATTTTTATCATAACCAATTCGTGTATGGCGTTATTGCCAAACTCGTATCGAGCGTTCAGTATTTCCCTATTTAGCCAAATTATATTAGGGAGTTTAGGGCTGTTTATTTTACCGCTATTCCTTGAAAGTTATGGCATATTTTCAGTTTATGTTTTCGTGTCCATACTGTTAGTTTGTGTTTTACCGCTAACTAAAGGTATAGATGCTATTTGGCGAATGAAAGAGGAAAATATTTTTAAAGAACAAGCCCAAGGAGCGGTAAAAAATCGTACAGTAAAAAATGAGATGTATCTATGCTTAGCAGGTATCTTCTTATTTAATGTCGTGGTTGCTGGTGTTTGGACATTTATTGGAGGTTATCTTAGCGCGTTACAAGTCGATCTTTCAGTCGTGTATAACATTTTAGGTTCGGCAAGTATGGTCGGTATATTGGGCGCGGGAACTTCAATTCTATTTAGTAAAAAAGTAAATTTAGTTTTTGTTACTTGCTTTATATTTTTAATCGCATCTGTGCTAGCAATGTACTTAAATACTAGCATCATGCTTGTGATTATCAGTTGTTACGCTTTTAAATATATATGGACACTAATATTACCATTTACGATGAGTATTGCTGCTGAATATGAGGTCGATGGAAATGTTATGAACCTTACATCACTTACATTGGGGCTGGGTATCGCGTTAGGGCCGATGTTTAGCGGAATGTTAATTGAGCGTGTTAGTTTTTCTGCAATGTTTTTATTCAATTTATTATTACTTGTTGCCTCCATGGTAATCATTATGAAAATAATTTTTAAAAATAATAAAGATAAGGCTTAATAATGACAAAAAATTTAAATCATTATCATGTGCATACTACGTGGAATGAAGTACTAGACGGAATATCGTTGAAGAATAAAAAGTATCTAATCACAGGCGCTAATATTGGATTAGGCAAAGAGTCTGCTAAGGCAATATTAAGCCATGAAGGATATGTTGTTCTTACCGTCAGGACAGAGGAAAAAAAACAACAACTTTATACGGAGCTTTCTTCACAATTTGATGATGCTTTATTTGAAATTAAATTGCTTGATTTGTCATCGTTAAATGATATTCGGCGTTTCGTAAAGCAAATTATTCTAGAAGATGTGAAACTTGATGGGATATTGGCTAATGCCGGGGTAATGGCCACTGATTTTAAATTAACCGTCGATGGATTTGAACAGCAGTTTGGCATTAATCATTTAGGGCATTTTCTATTAATTAACAAGCTGACACCTTGCTTATTAAAAGGTGCAAGGGTTGTTATGATGACATCGGGGGCGCATCGCTTAAGTAATGTCGATTTAGATGATCCAAATTTCAATCATCGACCATACAGCCGTTGGACTGCATACGGGCAATCTAAATCAGCAAATGTATTATTTGCATTTGAGTTTGATAGGCGCTGGAAAGATTATAATATTCGAGCTTTTGCGGTAGCTCCCGGCATTGTTCTTGATACAAACCTACATCTGCATTTGCAGCACGATGATTTTAAAGAGTTAGCAGAGAAACAGGACACCAATAAAGTGCCTGTAAAATCATTATCAGCCGGTGTTGCAACACAGATTATGGCATTGTGTCACCCTGAATTTGCGGATAAAGGGGGAATTTTTTTAGAACATTGCAGTTATTCTCAAATTAATGAGGATACGCGGCAGGGAACGGGGGTTATTCCATGGGTACTGGATGTCGCTTTCGGTCAAAAATTATGGCACCTCTCGGAAGAAATGGTGAATGAAACATTCACAGAATACGCCAAACTGAAATCTGAAGTGAGTTATGGGGAGTTGGCCCATAATCGTTTACCTCAAAGCAAAAAAATTAGCCTGACAGGGATAGAATTTAAAACAGAAAACGCAGTGATTGAGATCTTTTTCGATCAAAAGAGCTGCACGATAGAAGGTTATCACCAACAAGGTATTTTTATCCCGAAAGAGGCAAATTATGAAGCGGTTGAGGTGAGAAATAATCTGTTTTTTGTGGATCTTTTATTTCCAGAGCATACGGAAATTACGCTATCTATTGCACTCGATTTTACCACAAATAAAGCGCTATTTATTCTTACACAATATCAGCCTAAAAGTTTGCCTGATCACAGCAAGCCAATACCATTAAAGTTAGCGTCTAATTATCAGCAATATTTTACACCAGCAATAATACTGACTGGAAACCATAAAGTTAATGAATGCCGGTATCCTTTTATTACGAGTGATTTGATTGGCAGTCGGGCGTTATATTGTTATTCGAATTTACCACCGACAGTGTATGAGCATATTTATATCAATTCACATTGGTATTGCTATAACGTCATTAATGGTATCAGAAAAGGTGATGGGGGATGCGATCAAGTGAGTTATTATAAGTTTGACGATTCTACTTATGTGGTGACTTGGCGAGAGCTATTAATCGACCTATCCTTTGTTTTTGTTTATGACTTGGAGAATAAGACGACAACAGGGAAAGGCTGGGGAAATCTGTCTGAAGTGAATAAAATGATTAATATTCCAGCCGGTGCAAATATTATTTCTCTTAACTCATTAAATTACCCATTAAATTATATTCCAACATAAGGTGTTTATAATGAGTCAAGATGCTGATTTAGTCATTATTAATGCCAAGGTTGCAACGGTAGATAAAAACTTCTCTTTCTATGAGGCGATAGCGATTGCAAAAGAGAGAATTATTGCTGTTGGTGATAATGATGATATTTTTAAAAAAATAGGTTTTCATACTCAGATAATTGATGCAAAAAATAAGCTTGTGTTACCTGCTGCACATGACGCGCATATCCATGCGACACACACGGGCATGCTGATTTCTGGTGATTTCCTAAATTTGTTTGAGAGTAAATTAAAAAATGAGTTTGAAAGTCAGTTGGAGACTCATTTAACCGCTAAAAAAAACAGGGACTGGATCTACGGCATTGGATGCCCCTTTGAACTCCTTGATGATAACGACGAAAAAATCGCGGTTAACCAAGCTTACTTATCCCAAAAAACGAATGGGAAATTAGCAAGCTTTAGCGATTTTAGTTTACATAACCTAATTGTTAATCAGGAGGTTATAGAATTATCAGGGTTAAATTCTAAATCCATAGAGCTACCGAAAGAGGTCGGACGGATAGGTATTGATCAGCAAGGTGAGCCTAACGGTATTATTTCTGAATGGGGAGCCATGAACCTTGTTGGGAAATATTTACCTCAGCTATCTGATGAAGAACTTAAAAGCTATATTTTACTTATCCAATATCATTTACTGCAAAATGGCATCACAAGTTACACCGATATTTTAGGGCCAGGAGGCGATAATCTATTTCATGGTGCTTGGAGTAGCAGAGTCATAAAGCTCTATAAGGCGCTTTATGATGAAAATAAGTTATTAACTCGGGTTAGTGTTAATTTATTTGCGGCAAAAGAAGGTGTGCACAGTTTTAAAAATATTATTTCTGGTGCCGAAGCGTTTTCATATCCACTTCATACCGATAAATCATGGTTAAAAGTCGATACGATAAAGTTATTTGGTGATAGTTCACCTTGTATTCGAAGATCATGCAATGGTTATCAAGGAGAGCTAACCTTTGCTGGTCATAGTGTTGAAGAACAAATTGCCGAACTTAATAAAACCATTGTTGAATTACACCGCTTAGGTTGGCAGGTTGGTATTCATGCAATTGGTGGAAAAACGATTGATGCAGCAATAGATGCCTTTTCTTATGCAGAAAAGGTCATGCCAAATAAAGACTTACGCCATTTTATTATTCATGGTGATGATCTCACGATTGAGAATGCGAAAACAATGGCAAAAAATAATATTTTGCTATCCTGCCAACCAATCGCAGGCTATAGCATGATCAATGATATTAAGCAGATTATACCCGATGAGTACAACGCTAAGTTATTTGACTGGCAGTCTTATATTAATGAAGGCGTTGTGGTTGCTGCTGGCTCTGATGCCTGTTGCTTCCCATTTAATTGGTTAAAAGGACTTGAATTTACGCTGACTAGAAAAGCTAAAAACAATCAAATTTATCAATCTGACCTAGGTTGTAAGATTGAGGATGCCATTCGCATGTACACCATTAATGGTGCCATTCAGGAACATCTTGAACATGAAAGAGGTTCGATAGAAGTAGGGAAATTGGCTGACTTACAAATATTAAGTCATGACCTATTTACTATTCCGGCTGAGCAAATAGGGAAAACCAATGTCATTATGACCATTTGTAATGGAAAAGTTGTGTATCAACGGTAATGGAATACCAGATGTGCTCGCGATTATTGAAGCTACACCAGATTATCTACTTAGGGGAATAATATGTTTTGCAGCATGAAAGACTCCACGATTAAAACTGGTCTTTTTTATCATGAATATTGTTTATGGGGGCGGAGTTATAAATCATCACCGCTAGCTTATAATCAAATGAATTGGATGCAACCTTTCGCGAATAATGAATTTGGGGCTAGCTCTGCAAGTTGCGTACGTCGTTTTAAATCCTTAATTGATGTGAGTGGCATGAATGAATTTTTATTTTCATACAGTGCACCCCCCATTACTTATAATGATGCGGCGCGTGTTCATACCCAAGAGTATTTGAATGATTTTATTGAACTGAGTAAAAATGAAGGGGGGGAATTAGGTTTACAGGCACCATTTGGACCGGGGGGGTATCAAATAGCGCTATTATCCGCAGGCCAAGCAAAAGCCGCTGTTCATCAAGTGATGGACGGTTCTTTAAATAGGGCTTATGCCGTATGTGTGCCAGCAGGCCATCATGCTTTGCCAGATAAAGCGATGGGGGCGACCTATTTAGCGAACAGCAGTATTGCCGCTAAATATGCCCTTGAGAATTTAGGGGCAAAAAAAGTCGCTATATTGGATTGGGATGTTCATCATGGAAATGGAACTCAAGCTATTTTTTATAACGATAATAAAGTGCTTACCATCTCTATGCATCAAGATAACTGCTTCCCAATTAACTCAGGAGGTATCGAAGAACAAGGTAACCGAGAAGGTTTAGGATTCAATATTAATATTCCGTTATTACCGGGATGTGGCCATGATGAATATTTATATGCATTAAGAACAATAGCAATCCCTGCTCTTAGGACCTACAAACCGGATCTCATTATTATTGGCAGTGGTTATGATGCAAGTACCTTTGATCCTCTAGGACATATGCAACTCCATAGCCAGAGTTATCGAGAAATGATAGAAAGTATTGTCGCGGTCGCTCAGGACGTTTGCCATGGAAAAGTGGTTGTCATACATGAAGGAGGCTATTCTGAGCATTATGTTCCCTTTTGTGCATTAGCACTACTAGAAGGGTTAAGTGGCATAAATACTCAGGTTGTCGACCCTTTTATTTCTTTTATCCAACAACAAACGATTCCTCAAGAACTCAAAGAGTTACAAGAAAATTTAATAAATCACCAAGCGATTAAATTGGGTTTGTAACAATATTCTATTAGAGCAAGCGTTACACATTAAATTGATCTATTAATTGGGTGAGACATAATGAATATACTAAAAACCAATGATAATGTCATTATTGGGTGGCACTCTTCTTTTTCGGGAGGCGATTTTGATACTCAATTAGCAATAATTATCTCTGAAGTAAATAATGCATTAATAAAAATGGGGATTAGTTATGCGGATATGCTAAAACATACAATAGCGATTAAAAGTGATAAAGTTGATCCCATCTATGCGATTAATCAATTTCATAAAGTTAGCCACGAAATAGTACAAGGCTACGGTAATAAAAAACCTGTTGGAACAATTATTCGGCTTCCGAATTTTAGCAATGATAATGCTCTGGTAGCCATTGAGTTTATTTTTCCTCGTCATAACAAGGCGGTTCAATGCTTACCTTTCTATAATATGGAAATGGACGTTAGCCGCTCTTTAATTTATGAGGAGCTACTTTATATTACAGGCACGGAAGCGTTGATTGTTTCCGATGATAATAGCCATGCTTATTACATCAATGATACCCTTGAAGAGCAAGTTGCGGTGATTTTTGATAAAATTAATCGTTCAATAATTGAGTTAGATTACTCAATGGATGATCTTATTTTATTAAATGTTTATCTTCGTAGTGATGTCGCATATCAGCCAGTAATAGATCTGATAAAAGACGAGATTGCTAAATATACTGGAAATATTCAAGCTATTAATTGTGAACTCAATGTCACCTATTGTGATGGGATGGCCGTTGATGAATTTTTAATAGAAATAGACGGTTTTG
The DNA here is from genome assembly GCF_028477945.1 of Providencia sp. PROV261. Classification (NCBI taxonomy): domain Bacteria; kingdom Pseudomonadati; phylum Pseudomonadota; class Gammaproteobacteria; order Enterobacterales; family Morganellaceae; genus Providencia; species Providencia sp. PROV261. The sequence continues at coordinate 66,387 of NZ_JAMPMC010000023.1, forward strand.
TAAAAAGCCCATTATCACAGTTGGCTGCACCTATTCACTATGCTTGCTTTCAACTTAACCTAGATTTATATGATAGCTTTATACATGCAAAAAAACATATAGATAATATATTGGAAAATAATTTTTCATCCAGTATTAGAATCACAATAAAATATGTTAAGAGTAAAAACAGTAGTGAGGCTTATATTGATATTATACATGATGAGCTAATGACGAAGTTAACAAGCGCCCATGTGGAAAATTATATTGTAGAGACATTGCCAGTCAAAAAACTCATGAATAACAAGTCATTTTTAGAAATAAGCATTCATTCATTTTAATTTATATCACAGGTGATAACATGACAGAGCAAATAATTTCTGATACATCATTTGATATGTTTACGAATGAGTTAAAAAAGAATCGAATAAAGAGAAGTTATGACATTATTAATATTGAATTTAATCTTTATTTAAACAATGAAAGTTTTTATTTTCGTATTGATGAACATGACCATATTATAACGAATAGTGTTTTTTTAAGCTCTTATTTTGATAAGAAAAAAAGAAAAATCAGCGATATGACCGAAGTTGCGGATAAAGTATTTTTAATTGAATTATCAAAAGGGAGCATTGATTTTGCTCACTCAATTTTAGTACTAGATCTCAATAATAGTCATGTTGTCCTGTTTAGCTCTCAATACCAGCCAAGTAAGAAAACGACGCCGAGATTCGAACAGCATTATCATGTTGGAAAGATTATTGGCGATAACGATAATACGCTTCTCCCCGCAGAAACACGAGATCTTATTGGCTTACATATTCTGAATGAATACAGTGAAAGTACCGCCGTTGAACATATTTATATTAATAGCCAATGGTATGCGTATCATATTTATGGAGGGGTAAGGCATGGTGAATGTGATTGTGACCAAGCAACTTACCTAAAAATTAAAGATGATGTGTATTTACTTGGTTTTAGAGAGTTAGCGGTCGATGTCGCGATTATTTTGCTCTTAGACTTAAAGTCAATGCGCAACACCGGGTTTGCCGTTGGCTATACGGATGAGCAATGGTTTAGCATCCCTATTGGAGCCTATATGAAGCGGATTAATAAACGGCTTGAAGAGCACAATTTTCACGCTTTATGATAGCCCTGTTTTTTGATGTATTGAAGTGGCGGTGAGCCAGTCCAGCGTTTAAATGCTTTTGAAAAAGCGGCGCTGTCCGTATAGCCTAGTAGTTCAGCTAGGCTATCTATTCTAATCTTCTCTTCAACGAGTTTATCGATAGAAATATCACAGCGAATTTTATCCAGAATATTTGAATAATTAATATTTTCTTTTGCTAATTTACGTTGTAATGTCCTTGGTGAGATATACAGCTTTGCCGCTACCCAAGATAATGAAATATCTTTTTGTGATAAAATATGTTGGTACATAATATCTTGCACTTTCATACTCATGGATTCGGGCATACAACTTGAGTGTTTAAGTTTATTTAGATGATTTTTTAAGAAAAAAATGAACGTTTCATCATGCTCTTTTTTATTAATACCAGCATTTAGCCACTCTTCATCAAATGAAATACCATTGAATTTAGCATTGTCTTCATAGTGAGTTGGAATGATTTTTTTCAAATTATCTTTATCTTTTCGACTTAATGCATATTGGAAATAAAATGTATCAGGTATCCAATCTTTACCAAGTCGCTCTCTTATTTGACTCACTAACCTAAATAAACTGTACTCAATGTCAAACTTATAGTATTCAGGCTTAAATATACTCACTTCATAATTGATTAAAACCTTTTTGTTTTCTATGACAATATTAGTGTGTGTTTTGCCTTGAAATAGATCGGTATATTGGTTGAGTTCGATTAAAGCGGCATGTAATGTTTTTGCCGACATAAAAATTTCACTGATCGGTGAGTAACTATGATAGGGTGCTGCGATACCCGCTTTCGCACACCAATGCTGATCTTTTGTTTCATGAGCAATTAAACGTAGAAACTCGTTATAAGCTTGTATGGGGGCAACTTCTGTTAATTTTAGTAATTTAAATTTATTATATAAAATTTTTGATCTATATGAAAAAGGAATATCCAGTGACTGTAAATAACTCATGATCTCGGATATTTTTAGCTGATGTATATAAGAGTTATATGAATGATGGGCGTTAGTTTCAGGTTTCATTTTTATGCCTCGTATTAATGAGATGCTATTTTGCTTGAATTCATTAACCGCACATTCTTTGATATGACAAAATTACATGTTAGTAACAAAATAGCAATGAATTTATATCATTATTATTTTATATTGATGATATAAATATATCGTTATATTCTTTATTTTTGATTGAAATCTTAAATAAATAACAATTATTTTGAACATCAATTATCTTAATTCATTAACGCTCTTTTTAGAATGCTCTTATTTAGTATTTTTTGTTTTTTTTAAATTTGACTTAATTGTTGTTGATTGACCTTTTATTTTTTAGTTCATACCTTAGTTTTATGAATAAATGCTATTGGTGTCACCAAAGTAAGAGTAAAAGCTATTAAATAACTACAATGCTGCTATAACAATAATAAATAAAAGTCACTCTTATTGTATTGGTCGTAAACGCGTCATAGGTTGCAGTATATTTTTCTTGGAGAAGCACACAATGATAGGCACAGTAAATCGGTTATTGGCACATGACGATGCTGGAAAATTGTTATTACGTATTACTATTGGCGGATTAATGTTATTCCATGGCATGAGTAAATTGTTAACAGGCGCTAGTGGCATTAAAGCTATGCTTGCTGCATATGGTTTACCCGAATTTATTGCTTATGGAACTATTTTGGGGGAAGTTGTCGCACCGATTTTCATTATATTAGGAATACTCACTCGCCCAGCCGCGCTGCTTGTCGCTTTTACCATGTTTATTGCTTGGTTAATGGTAGGGCTTGATAAAACGTTTTTATTGGATAAAACGGGGGCATGGGCAATTGAAAGTATTGTTTATTTCTTTGTGGGATCAATTGCACTTGCGTTAATGGGAGCAGGGCGCTTTTCTGTTATGAAGAGTGCAACGTGGCGTTAAGGCTCAATACGATGAATATCAGGCCATCATAAATGGTGGCCTGTATCTTTAAAAGCTTATGATGCAATGCTTTTGGCGAACTTTGGATGAGATTTTAATGTGTCGAGATAATGATTAATGACCGCGGAGTTTTCGATAAAATTTATCTTTTCCATAAATAGAAGAAAAGCCCCGACATACACATCGATTGCGGTTAGTTGTTGGCCGCAAATATAAGGTGCAGCGTTACTAAGTCCTGTTTCTAGACAATCCATAACGCGTTTAAATGAGCCAAAACCTGACATTTTTTGCTGTGCTTCATCTAACTGTAAGCCCATTGCATGCGTTGTAAATGCCGCTTCAATAGGGCCTGCGGTAAAAAAGAACCAGCGATAATAGGCTGCTCGTTGTGGGGAATTAAACGCAGGCGCTAACCCTTTTTCTATAAATTTATCGGCTAAATAGACACAGATAGCCGCAGTTTCAGTGATAATATGTTCACCATCGACTAAAGCGGGAACTTTTCCCATCGGATTAATAGCAAGATATTCGGCAGTATGCATTTGCTCGCCATATTCAAGCTCAATTCGCTGATAAGGTACATCTAACAGTTTAAATAGCAGGTCGACCGTATTGCCGCGTGACATCGAATTTGTATATAGGGTAAGTGAGCTCATCGCCTTTTCCTTATGATTAAGTTGAGTCGCTATCATAAGGTAGCGGTGTGTCAGATTCTGTCAGTAGTCACACATAAAGTCTCTTTTCGCCATTGCTCAAATAAATAATGTTTGGGATAGGGTAATTTATCCTCCAGAGCAATATAGGATTGGATCCGATCTAAGCGAAAATGGCGATAACTTTCTCTGAGTTCGCACCAAGCGGCTAAGACTTGGGTATCTTTCATATAGCCAATTGCGATTGGCCAGATAACTCTACTGCTAAATTTCCCACTTTCATCTTGATAGTCAATTTTAGCTTTTATTTCTTTTCGTAAACTCAGTCTTAGGTTTTTCGCAATCACATTATTAATCGGTGCAATTTGTGTGCTAGGTGCAAATAATGTTGTTTGGTTGATAAGGTTTTGTGACCCCTGTTTGACAACCGCATTGATTTTATTGATTGCGCGCATGGCGGATAATTTCAGCTCTTCATCGGCATTACTTTGTACCCAGCGTAAACCTAAGATCAGCGCTTCGAGTTCGTTATCATCGAACATTAAAGGGGGAAGTAACAAACCGGATTTTAGCTGATAGCCGATACCTGCTTCACCTGTAATTTCGGCACCTTGGCAGCGTAGTTCATCAATATCACGGTAAACAGACCGAATACTGATGTGCAATTGTGACGCGAGAGACTCTGCCGTAATGGGATAGCGACTTTCTTTTAATATCTGTAATAAAGTCAATAAACGTTGAGTGCGGGTCATTGGTTACTCTGTGCGTTGGCTGGAAATCGTATTATAACATTGGTGCTTAAGGCGAGAATAAAAAATAGCGGCGAGAATGGCCTCACCGCTAATTAAAAATGACTGGATTGATGGTGGCTATCTATCGTTTGCTAAGATAGCTTTTTGTAAAAACTTATCTAATAAAGCGCTATCACGGCAATAAGGCTCTGGAAGATTGAGTTTTTCTGATTTTTCAATCGTCTCAATAATCAACCTGTCGATAGCAGGGCGCCGTGAACCATATTCGCTTTCATCTACATTTTGTTTGATCACTAACAGTTCATTGATTTCCGCCAAAACGGCGTGATCGGTGACTGTTGCACTGACCAATTGTGAAAAAGCCATTGGTGGCATGATTTTTGAGTGTTCAATCCAACGCAACGCCAGTATTGCCCTTAAGATATAAAAATATTTTTTTAGGCGTACTGTTTCCCCTTTAAAATCTTCCCGCAAGTTACGTTTTGCTATGGATAAATAGTGATAACGTGCCTTTAGCGGTGAATAGAATTTTGACGCTAATAATTCAAATTGTTGAATAAATGACGCATCCTTGTGGTAAACAATTGGCGAATGCAGCCATTCAATTAACGCAGGGTTAGAATTACGCATCAATTTTAAAGCTTTTGATAATTCCCAACCGGAAACATCCAGTTCATTATCAATGGGTTTTTCAATCACATCGCGTTTTCTATCGAGTGTTAAATACCAATCTAATTGATGAACATAAATAAACCTCACATCATAATCGCTATCACAAGAAGCAAAACCCCAACCGCGGCTTCCAGACTCGCACGCAAACAGGATTTTTACCCGATGGGCTGTTTCTATTTCAGCTAATGTTTTTTGTATGCGCTCTCGCATTAATGGCGTTATGCTTTCACTCTCCATGCCATTCTCCTATCCTTTCACACACACGACCTGACGCAGTGTATGTACGATTTCTACTAATGACGATTGTGCGGCCATCACGGCATCAATATCTTTGTATGCCATTGGGATCTCATCAATGACGTCACTATCTTTTCGACACTCTACATGGGCTGTTGCTAGTTTTTGATCTGCCACAGAATAGCGCTTTTTCGCTTCTGTTCGACTCATCACACGGCCTGCACCATGGCTGCAAGAGCAGAAACTTTCTTCATTCCCTAAACCGCGTACGATAAAGCTTTTAGCCCCCATAGAGCCGGGAATGATCCCCATTTGCCCTTTTCTCGCAGATACGGCACCTTTACGGGTTACCAGTATCTCTTCACCAAAATGGTGCTCTTTTTGTACATAGTTATGGTGGCAATTCACCGCTTCTTGTTGTGTGGTGAATGGCTTCGTGATCGTTTTTGATAGTGCTTCTAGTACTCGGTGCATCATGACTTCACGGTTATGGCGAGCGAAATCTTGTGCCCAACCTACGGCTTCCATGTAATCATTAAAGTGTTGGCTCCCTTCTTCAAAGTACGCCAAATCGCGATCAGGCAGATTGGCAATATGCTGTTGCATATCTTTATGTGCTAATGAAATAAATAAGTTACCAATCGCGTTACCGACACCGCGAGAACCACTATGTAGCATCACCCATACACGATCTTGTTCATCTAAACACAGTTCAATAAAGTGGTTACCTGTTCCTAATGTTCCTAAATGGTTGTAGTGGTTTGTTCCACGTAGTTTTGGGTATTTATCACAAATACGTTTAAATTCTTCATCTAAATGCGCCCAATGCTGATCAACAATTTCGGGTGCTCGATGCCAGGCTCCTTTATCACGACCATGGCGTTGAGTTGTACGTCCATGTGGAACAGCCGCTTCAATTGCAAAACGGATATTTTGCAGGCTATCCGGTAAATCAGAGGCGGTTAGTGAAGTTCGCACTGCTATCATCCCACAACCGATATCAACGCCAACGGCAGCCGGAATAATGGCGCCTTTGGTTGGGATCACACTACCAATAGTGGAACCTTTACCGACATGTACATCAGGCATTACTGCTAAATGTTTAAAAATAAAAGGCATTTTAGCGGTGTTTTGCAGTTGTACTACGGCTTTAGGATCAACCGGTACACCGTTAGTCCACATTTTTACAGGTGCGCTATTTTCCAAAATAAGTTCGTTAACAGCGTTATTGTTCATTCTTTATTCCTTAATTTTTACCAGTCCGTTTAATACTTGATCCAATCCACCATAAACGGATATTTGGTCGATTCGATGCGCAATGCTTTCTAGTGTTTCCAGCTCTTTTAAACGTAAAGCAATGGGGTTGTTTTCCATGACTTTTGCCGTGTTTAATAATGAGCGTGTTGCCGCGGTTTCTTCTCGACGGCGGATCACGTTTGCTTGGGCGGCCTTTTCCGCTTCTACCACTTGCGATAAAATAGTTCGCATATCACCCGGCAAAATAATGTCTTTTACGCCAATGCTATCGACATCCAAGCCAAATTCAGCGACACATTGGGTAATTTGTTCTAGCATCAATTCATCAATGAGTTGCTTGTTTTCCAGTAACTCATCTAATGAGCGTGTGCCGATAATTTCTCGTAAGGCAAACTGTAGCTCACGGTAGAGATAATCGACGGGTTGGCTCAACTTTGAGAAGGCCAACAAAATATCACGGTAGCGCCAGTTGGCTGACAAATTGATACGCAATGTCACTTTGTCTTTGGTTAGGATCTCTTGACCACTGACCTCAATCGCCAGTAAACGGGTATCAATAACGTCTACCTGAGGCTGGTGTTCAATACACCAGTAACCATAATTTCCGGGTTGCAATAATGTTTTGACTTCACCATCAACCTTTAATACCCCAACATGCCACGCTGGAACTTGGACCACTAAGCTGATATCTCGACCCTTAATCCATTTTTTGCTATTTAGGCGGTTGACTAATGTTTGTGGGATAGCAATATCACCAGTTTGTTGAATATCTACACGTAATGTTTCTGCAATTTTCCAATACAGGCGTCGCGTTGCCGGCGCTAAAATTTCAGTCAAATTATTATGAAGATATAAAAAAGCGATCTCGTTATCCGATAAATTAATATCTATACAATGCGCTTCCACCCAATCAGGGTGATATTGGCGCAAATGATCAGCCAACTTTGCATCAATAGGTTCATGATTAAGTGTGAACAGGCTAACGGTGAGTTTATTAAACCAATCATTGATACGGTGTTCACCTGCTAGCAAAAGATGCTGAAAATTACCGTTTTTCTCGGTCAGCGCAATTTGTCCTTGTGCCACAATTATTTTTTTCATTATTTATTCCTTTATTATTATGAGCCACCATCGAAGAAAGGTATGGAGTGATGGGGGGAAAGTTAGAGTGCCGTCAAACTGGCTGTCTAAGGTTCTGCCCATGACCCGATAAAGATCTCGGAGGGTGGTGTGTTGCCTAATTTTTATAACCCGTTGTTATATCAAGTTTTTTGTTCTGGAAGGAACAGATTAACTATCATTAAGTTATTATCTTACTGACGGCGGAATACAGACCATGTAGTGACATCATTTCGCCACCATGTCTGCACCGGTAGAACCGAAGTTCTGACAATATCCGGCAGTGGATGATTTTAATATTGCGATAAGCGTGCCAACTTTGTTTAAAATAACAAAAAAATATTTATCTTATTGATATATAATAACTTAATTTTTTTGGAATTATTCTGGTATGATTCAGATAAAAAATAACCTATGCTATTTTTTATCTTTAATTATCGTGATTTATAAATTTATATAAAATGAATAAGAAGCGTAAGGTTGTTATTGGCGTATTAGGTACGGCACTGGATCGACGTGGAAAAAGAACGAATCGGTGGACGAAATGGCGCCCTTCAGTTGGGCTATGTCAGCAACCTGATCTGGATATTCATCGCTTTGAATTAATCCATCAGGTAAATAATTATAATATGGCTCATCATGTGAAAGAGGATATTGAGCAAGTCTCACCACAGACGGAGGTCATATTACGCGAGGTGGATATTGCTGATCCGTGGGATTTTGAAGAGGTTTATACCTCGTTACTGGATTTTTCTTCAAATTACCCTTTTGACACTGAGAATGAAGAGTATTTGGTTCATATCACGACGGGTACTCACGTGGTGCAAATCTGCTGGTTCTTGTTAACAGAAGCACACTATTTACCCGCTAAATTATTGCAAACCTCACCGACAGAAGCGGGAAGAGAAAAAGATCCCGCGGGTATCTATACGGTGATTGATCTCGACCTCAGTCGCTATACGCACATCACGAGCCGTTTTCAAAAAGAGCAACAGGCTCAAGTGTCTTTTTTAAAATCAGGTATCGCAACTCGTAACGCGAATTTTAACGCGATGATTGAGCGGATCGAGCGAGTCGCTTTACGTTCAAAAGCGCCTATCTTATTAAATGGCCCTACAGGGGCGGGTAAATCCTTTTTGGCGCGTAGAATTTATCAATTGCGAGAAAGTCGCCATCATATTAAAGGGCGCTTTGTTGAGGTTAACTGTGCCACGTTACGCGGTGATAACGCGATGTCAACGCTATTTGGGCATATTAAAGGCGCGTTTACAGGCGCGATTAACCCACGTCGTGGCCTGCTTAAAGAGGCTGACGGTGGTATCTTATTTTTAGATGAAATTGCTGAATTAGGGCTGGACGAACAAGCCATGCTACTAAAAGCCATTGAAGAAAAAAGTTTTTTTCCGTACGGTTCCGATGAGGAAGTGCAAAGTGACTTTCAATTGATAGCGGGTACACATCGTAATTTGGCGCAATGGGTTGAAGAGGGTAAATTTCGCGAAGATTTATTTGCGCGTATCAATATGTGGACTTTCACCTTACCTGGGCTGGCGGAAAGACGTGAGGATATTGAGCCTAATATCGATTATGAGTTGGCTAAATTTAGTCAGGATGCACAAAGCCAAATCCGCTTTGATAGTGAAGCTCGCCAAGCTTACTTAACGTTTGCCTGTTCAGCGCAAGCGTTGTGGCGGGGTAACTTCCGTGAACTCGGAGCATCAATCAGCCGCATGGCAACCTTTGCTGAACGTGGTCGTGTGACAAAAGCGGTCGTTGATGAAGAGATCATGAGATTGCAATCACAGTGGGTCACAAAAGCAAAAGACACGTTGCCGCCAGAAGTTGGCGAAATTGACCTATTTGAACAGCAACAATTAGCCACAGTATTAGATGTATGCCGTCGCTCATCAAGTCTCTCAGAAGCGGGTAGAGTACTGTTTGCTGTTTCAAGACAGCAGAAAAAGCAGCCGAATGATGCAGATAGGTTACGTAAGTATTTGGCGCGTTTTGGATTAGATTGGGATAAGGTGAAAAAGGCTTAGTGCTTGGCGAAATTGATAAGATACTCAGTAATCTATTAGAAACATTAAGTTTATTTATTATAAAAATAATAAATACAGTTAAGTATGGAGTGTGAAAAGATGGAGTTAACCTTTTTAGGAACGAGTGCCGGTGTGCCGACCAAAGAGCGTAACGTCACCAGTATGCTATTAAACCTAACAGGCATACGTAAAACATACTGGATGTTTGATTGTGGTGAAGGAACTCAACATCGCATTTTAAATAGCGTATTTAAGGCGCCAAGAATTGAAAAAATTTTTATTACCCATCTACATGGAGATCATATTTTTGGATTACCGGGGCTGTTATGTAGCCGCTCAATGGGGGGATCAACTGATCCATTAACGTTATATGGTCCAAAAGGTTTAAAACAGTATGTCGAAACAGTACTGACCCTGAGCAGCTCTTATATGACTTATCCTCTTGAAATGATCGAAATAGAGCCAGGGCAGTTGTTTGATGATGGTGAGTTAATCGTGACAGCCTACCCGCTTGACCATCGCGTTGAATGCTATGGTTACCGTATTGAAGAACATCCTAAACGAGGTTCATTAGATGTTGATAAATTAGCGCAAGATAACATTCCACGCGGCCCGTGGATGCAAGCGTTAAAGGCCGGTGAAACTATTATGTTAGCCGACGGTCGCCGTGTTAATGGTGCTGATTATTTAGGTAAGCCAAAGCCTGGCAAAGTCATTGCGATTTTTGGGGATACCAAACCAACGGAACAGGCTCTTTTCTTGGCAAAGAATGCCGATGTTATGGTGCATGAAACGACGCTGGAAAATGCGTATCATGAAAAAGCCAATGATCGGGGGCACAGTACCACAGGGCAAGCGGCGCAGTTAGCGCGAGACGCGGGTGTGAAACGTTTTATTGCGACGCATATCAGTGGTCGTTATAGCGCTGAAGATATGCCAATGCTGCTGGCGGAGTGCCAAGCCATTTTCCCTAATACCGAGATAGCGAGCGACTATTTAACCATTAAAATCTAGAGCGATGGCATGGCCTCTTGTTCGCTAATAGATGAACTCGGCACGTTATCATGCGTGTCGAAAAAATAGGCAGTAAATTGGATATCACTGCTGTCAGTAAATGACTTTCACAAACCCATTGCGGCAATAGGTTTCATATTCATCAGCGAGTTGCCGATTGGTAATAATGACATCAAATTGCGAAAGTTCCCCCATATTGGCCGTGGCGACTTCATCAAACAGGTTGTATTTGGCGAGCAAAATTTTGCGGATTGATTTTTCCATCGCTTTTTTCTTCATTGCTAAATCGTCTAAGTTATAGCATGTGACGCCATAGTGACTATGAATACCGGCAGCCGAGATAAAGGCTTTTTTCGGGTTAATCGAATCAAGGAGAGAAGGTTGGGTCGGGTTATAAAATGAGTCGCTTTTAGGGCGATATTCCCCCCCACAGAGTAATGCGGTGGCATTTTTTTTCTGGCTTAGAGCCAAAAAAACGTTATGTGAATAACAAATCCCTGTAAAGCTTATCTCTTCTGGGATCAAGGCGATTAAGGTGGCCATTTCGATCCCATTATCGAAAAAGATCACATCGTCTTCTGACACCATACTCGCCGCTAAATTGGGGATATGTAGCTCTTCGGTTTGATCGGGGGTAAAAATGTCGGCTTGAGGATCATTTTGTGCCAGTGAGGAAGGTTGGGTGACAGAAACGATATAACCACCAAGCAGAGACATTGGAATAGGCCCTTCGGTCTCGGCATTCAGATCACGGCGGATCGTCATTTCAGAGACTTCAAGTATTCTTGCGGCATCTTTAAGGTGAATTCTTCCTGAGCGTTTAATACATTCACTCAAACGACGAAGGCGTTCTTTTTGTTTCGTTTCTATCACCGAGCAATCCTTTCTTTATTGGCGCGGGCTAACCGCGCCCCAACATTTAGTAGCCATTAGAGGTTACACTGTTTCCCGAAACAATCGCTACACTGGCACTTGCCCCAACGCGATTAGCTCCGGCTTTGATCATTTTTTCTGCGGTTTCGCGATCACGCACACCACCTGATGCTTTAACGCCGATTTTATCACCAACGACTTTACGCATTAACGCGACATGGTGCTCTGTAGCGCCCATTGTACTGAAACCTGTTGAAGTTTTCACAAAACCAACGTTTAATGTGCGGCAAATTTCACAAACTTGGGTGATTTCATCATCGGTTAATAGGCAAGTTTCCAAAATAACTTTTAAAGTTGCCTCACCACAAGCCGCTAAAACGGCGGCAATATCTTGGCGAACGAACTCAAGGTCACCACTTTTTAGCATACCAACGTTAATCACCATATCAACTTCATTAGCACCACGGCGTACGGCTTCTGCGGCTTCAAATGCTTTGGCCTCAGTTAAGCATGCACCGAGCGGAAAGCCTACCACACAACAGACCATAACATCGCTGTTTTTCAGACATTCGCTGGCTAAAGGAACATAACCTGTGTTCACGCAGACAGAAGCAAAGTGGTGCTCTGCGGCTTCGGCACAAAGCTGTTTGATGTCATTGACGGTTGCATTGGCGGCCAACAGAGTATGATCGATATATTGTGCTATATTTTTCATGTAAATTTTTCCTATTGAGAATAGAGAGAGTCAATAATAAGGAATGAAAAAATGTGGCGGATATGACACTTGCTCATTCGTTATTCGCGATCTTAATCACGAATGATATTTATGCAACATGATAATGTTAATATAGTATCATAATGTGATTTATTTAACATGAGAGGCGTTATGGATATAGCAGTTATAGGTTCAAATATGGTCGATCTGATCACTTATACGGATCAGATGCCAAAAGAGGGTGAGACCTTGGAGGCGCCTGCATTTAAAATCGGCTGTGGTGGTAAAGGTGCCAATCAAGCGGTTGCTGCGGCAAAACTTAATTCAAAAGTGATTATGTTAACAAAAGTCGGTGATGATATTTTTGCTGATAACACCATTCGTAATCTTGAGTCTTATGGTATTAATACCCGTTATGTGGAAAAAGTGCCATGTACTTCTAGCGGTGTAGCACCGATTTTTGTTAATCCGAATTCTGCTAATCGCATTCTCATTGTGAAAGGAGCAAATAAATTTTTATCCCCTGAAGATATTGAGCGTGCGGCTGACGATTTGAAAAAATGCAAATTGATCGTATTGCAGCTTGAGGTTCAATTAGAAACGGTTTATCACGCGATTGCTTTTGGTAACAAACATAACATTCCTGTATTGCTGAATCCTGCACCAGCACAGCGTACGTTAGATCTTGATTTTGCTTGTCGTTGTGATTTCTTTGTGCCGAATGAAACTGAGCTTGAGATCCTCACTAATATGCCTGTTGATTCGATGGAAAACATCCGCCGTGCAGCCAAGTCTTTGCTCGATAAAGGGTTGAAAAATCTTATCGTCACGTTGGGTGATAAAGGTGCACTCTGGATGACTCGCGATAACGAGTTGTTGATCCCTGCCATTAAAGTGAATGCGGTGGATACCAGTGGTGCAGGAGATGCTTTTATTGGCTGTTTCTCTCATTATTATGTGCATACAGGCAATATCGCGGAAGCTTTGAAAAAGGCTGTCATGTTTTCTGCATTTAGTGTGACAGGTAAAGGAACGCAATCCTCTTATCCAAGTATTGAAGAGTTTGCTGAATTCGTGCAGCTTAAATCGTGAATCGCTAAGAGCGAGAGTGGCAATTAGGCTGATAAGCTCATAAGGCTGACTCATGTGAGAAAGTTTTATTCCTTATGGTTAATTATCAGCCTAAATCGATGAGCTGCGGTGCTTACACGCTTCAATTAAATCTTGTAATAGCGACTTCGCTTCGGCAATCACATAAGTTTGGCATTGACTGTCCACCATCATGGCAACTGTCATATTTGCGCCATCCATATCTGGCAATATTTCTGTCATAAAGTGGGTCAGTGTTAGCTTGGTTGCCGTACACTTGGTCCATTGACCATTAAGATTACGCTGTGCATAGGCTTGAGCAGGCCAAACAGGTAATAATAAGCGTCTATTATTATCTCGCATGGTAACAAGCTCCTCTTGGCAGAAAATCACCCAAACTTCCTCCCAATCGGCAACTTTACTGACAAAATAGCGGTATTTTTGTTGTAGATTTAATCGAAGTACAGTATCAATTTCTTTGGGATCAGGGGTAAACATTATGCGTTATATCCATATTAGATAGTCTAAAAAAACAGTTGATAATTGTTGAGAAAATCACGTTTAAAGTTGCTATCTTAGTGAGGTTTTTTTATTGCTGCGTTTGATCCATCAAGAGTTTATCGAAAATAGCGTAGTAGACATATAAGTTTTATTAAAAAGTAAAATGGGCAGCTTGGAGCGGTGAGATATGATTGATTCATTACTCGAAAAATATGCCATTGGCGTTACTATCGTTGCGGTGTGTTTAGCCGTGGCTATTATTTTCGAGATGATAAGTAAAAAACGTAGGCATAAGCATAAGAATAAAAGTATTTTTATTCATGTTATTCAGACCGCTGTGCTGTGTAGTATGGTGATGGTTGCCGCTCAATATTTGGATATGGCGGCAACGGATTTTAATTTAACCTTTATTTCAACTCCGCTGATTAATTTCATCACTGTTGCCATCATTGCGATCATTCTCGTGCGTAAGCTGTTTCAGCTCGTCAATAGACTTGAAAAAACGCAAATAAAAAGAGGAAGTGATCCAACCTCTGCACGTATTATCGCTCGAGTCTTTAAAACCACCATTTTTGTCGTAATGGTTTTACTATTTGGCGAACATTTCGGCATGAGCCTATCGGGGTTGATGGCCTTCGGCGGGATTGGCGGCATTGCTATCGGTATGGCCGGTAAAGATATTCTGAGTAACTTCTTCTCAGGGATCATGCTTTACTTTGATAGGCCTTTTAATATCGGCGATTGGGTTAGCTCACCCGACAGAAACATTGAAGGTACGGTGGTTGAGATTGGTTGGCGAATTACTAAAATTATCACCTTTGACCATCGACCCTTGTATATCCCTAACTCACTCTTTTCGTCGATAAGCGTTGAAAACCCTGGGCGTATGACTAACCGCCGAATCAAAACGTCATTAGGTCTGCGCTATGAAGATGCCGATAAAATCGGCGCTATTGTGAGTGATATTCGGACTATGTTGCAACAAGAGCCAAGTATTGATACTGGGCAAACATTATTAGTTTATTTTGATGAGTTTGCGGATTCGTCACTGAATATTATGGTGTATTGTTTTACGAAAACTACCGTGTGGGCCGAATGGTTAGCCGCACAACAAGAAGTCTATTTAAAAATAATTGCAATCGTCAAACAGCATGGTGCGGACTTCGCTTATCCTACACAGACACTGTATATGGAAAAAAACAACTAAGCTCCCAGTTTAGAGAAATTGGCCGACTAATATTCTGCTAATAGGCTTAATGTTAGTCGGTTAATGAATTTCGCACCCATTTTTCCTTGTTTAATGCTGATAACTTAAAAATGGCATAGAAATTTTTTATGCTATTAAACAGTAGGTTATCAAATATTATCTCCTCCCGAAAAATTAGAATTATTCCCGCACTTTATGGCAATTCCAATCTGATTTCCTATCAAGTATATTGTCGGCCTCTTTTCCTCAGCTAACTAAGAGCCAGACTGTTATGAAAAAAATCAATGTGGCATGTAGCCAGGGGGTCGCTATCTACTTTACGGGAGAATTCCAATGGGTAGATATTCGCGATGCACAGTTAAACAATATTGCTGCTGTTGTGCTATCCGAGTTGGATGCCAATCAAGGGCTGTGGAAAAGGGTTGCAGAGAGTAAACTCAGTATTCCGCTGTTTATCATTAGTGATAAACAGCTTCCAGATGATATCCCTCATCCTCCTTATTTAACGGGAATTTTACCGCCTGCACCGGCTGAGCGTAGTGAAAATAGTCGTCAATTATTTGCAGCGGCAAATCACTATCTTGAACAGCTATTACCGCCATTTTTTGCGCGAATGATGGATTATGCTGCGGGGCATAATGTCACTTTTGCTTGTCCGGGCCATCAAGGTGGACAATTTTTTCGCCGCCATCCAACTGGCGAACAGTTTTACCAATTTTATGGCGAAAACCTGTTTCGTACCGACTTGTGTAATGCTGATGTCGCGATGGGAGACCTGCTGATCCATGAAGGGGCTGCGAAAGAAGCACAGAAATTTGCGGCTCGCGTATTTAATGCAGATAAAACCTATTTTGTACTAAACGGCACCTCTTCTTCCAATAAAGTCGTGTTAAATGCCTTGCTAACACCGGGAGACTTGGTTTTATTCGATCGCAATAATCATAAATCAAACCACCATGGCGCCCTGATCCAAGCGGGCGCAACACCGGTTTACCTTGAAACGGCACGTAACCCATTTGGTTTTATCGGGGGAATCGATGCGCATTGTTTTGAAGAGGACTACTTGCGTTCATTGATTAATGACGTCATGCCTGAAAAAAATACGCGTGAACGTCCATTCCGCTTAGCGGTGATCCAGCTCGGTACTTATGACGGCACGGTTTACAATGCAAGGCAGGTTGTCGATAAAATTGGTCATTTATGTGAGTATATTTTGTTCGATTCTGCGTGGGTTGGCTACGAACAATTTATCCCTATGATGCGCCAATGTTCGCCACTATTACTTGAATTAAATGAAAATGATCCTGGTATTATGGTGACTCAATCGGTGCATAAACAATTGGCAGGGTTCTCGCAAGCGTCGCAAATCCATAAAAAAGATAACCATATTAAAGGGCAAGAGCGCTTTGTCTCGCATAAAAAGCTGAATAACGCTTTTATGATGCACGCGTCTACCAGTCCATTTTATCCGCTGTTTGCCTCGTTAGATGTCAATGCGCGTATGCATCAAGGGGATGCAGGGGAAATGATGTGGATGGAGTGCGTAAGACTTGGCATTGAGGTTAGAAAAGCCATTATCAACCACTGCCATTATTTTAGACCCTTTGTGCCTGAATTTGTCGACGGAAAACCATGGCAAGAGTACCCAACGGCGCAAATTGCTTCTGAACAGCGCTTCTTTAATTTTATTCCTAATGAACGTTGGCATGCGTTTGAAGGGTATGCGGAAAATCAATATTTTGTTGACCCTTGTAAGTTGATGCTAACAACGCCGGGTATCGATGCTCAAAGTGGTGAATACGAATCCTTTGGCGTTCCGGCGACTATATTGGCGCATTTCTTACGTGAACATGGTGTGATCCCCGAGAAATGTGACTTAAATTCCATCTTATTTTTACTCACCCCCGCAGAGAGTAAAGAGAAATTAGAGCTACTAGTTACCCATTTGGTTCGTTTTGAACAATTACTGGATGAAGATGCTTCACTGGAAGAAGTGTTACCGTCCGTTTATCAACGCTACCAAGAGCATTATCAAGGCTACACATTACGTCGTTTGTGCCAAGAAATGCACCAGTTGAGTGTTCAGTACAATATTAAGCAATTGCAAAAAGAGATGTTCCGTAAGCAGCATTTTCCGACAGTGAAAATGAACCCACAACAAGCGCACCTTGAGTTTATTCGCGGCAACGTGGAGCTGCTTCCTCTATGTGAGCTAGAAGGGCGTATTGCCGCTGAGGGGGCGCTGCCTTATCCTCCGGGCGTACTGTGTGTGGTGCCCGGTGAAGTTTGGGAAGGGCCTGTCTTGCGTTACTTCCAAGCTTTGGAGGCGGGGATCAACTTGCTTCCGGGATTTGCGCCTGAGCTACAAGGGGTATATATCCCGAAAACAGAAGATGGACAAAAACGTGTCTATGCGCATGTTTTGAAGTAAACATTTTTTAAATCGGCGAAAGCTCATAGATTTTACTTTGTTAGCTGGTTACATTGGGAGCTTTAATAAAAGGCTCCCTTTTAATTCAATAAGGTAAGGTGTATGGCAAAGAAAATCATCCTTGATTGCGACCCCGGACATGACGATGCAATTGCGATGCTATTAGCTTATGGCAACCCTGAAATTGACTTACTGGCAGTGACGACCGTTGCTGGTAACCAAACGCTTGAAAAAGTGACTCGCAATGCCTTAGCCGTTGCTGAAATGGCAAAAATTCGTGGTATTCCTTTTGCTGCCGGCTCCTCACGACCACTGGTACGTGAAGTTGAAATTGCCCCCGATATTCATGGTGACTCTGGGTTAGATGGTCCTCAACTACCTGAGCCATCGTTGACTTTGGAAAACTGCCATGCGGTAGAATTGATCATTAAATTGATCATGTCGCACCCACCCAAAACAATCACTTTAGTGCCTACTGGGGCGCTAACCAATATCGCATTAGCCGCAAGGTTGGAGCCACGTATCGTCGAACGCGTCAAAGAAGTCGTGTTGATGGGCGGAGGCTACCATGTAGGGAATTGGAGTCCTGTGGCTGAGTTTAATATCAAAATTGTTCCAGAAGCGGCACATATTGTTTTTAATGAAAAATGGCCACTAACGATGGTTGGTTTAGATCTCACCCATCAAGCGCTTGCCACCACAGATATCGTTGCTAACATTGCTGACGTGGGAACACCTTGCGCGAAATTTGTCGTCGAATTACTCGATTTCTTTGGCAAAATGTATAAACAAGCACAAGGATTTGATGCTCCACCAGTGCATGATCCCTGTGCCGTTGCCTATGTTATCGACCCTTCCGTCATGACGACACAGCGCGTACCTGTAGATATTGAACTGACAGGAACTCTCACCCTTGGAATGACTGTGGCCGATTTCCGCCATCCGGCTCCTGAAGATTGCCATACTCAGGTTGCCGTCAAACTCGATCATGCTAAGTTTTGGCAATTGGTCGTCGATGCATTAAAAAATATTGGTTAGTGAATAAGACAGTTTATAGGATAAATAAGATAAAAAACTGACGTTCGATAATCACGCTGTAGTTTAAGGAATATATGGATGAATCAAGAACTTGAAGATTTACCTTACGATACGTTAATCGAGCGAAGTATGAATGCTCTACAGCATAAAAGCCAATTCCACTGTGATACTTGGCATCTTGATCAGGCAAGTTGGTCAGTCGATCAAGAAGAGGGCACAATTGTTTTTCATGCTCCAGACGGTCTCGTTGCTGTTGCTCCCGTGCAAATCATTGGTACTTATGATCAAAACCAAGGGAGTTGGATGTGGGGATGGGCAAATAGCTCGATTGAGGAGCCATTGTTACAAGACGCATTGGCTGTACAAGAATTTGCTGAACGCAAAGGTTATGAGCAGCTTACCGATGCGATGTGTGACATCTCGGAAAATGAAGCATGGCTATTTACGGCACTTGCTTGCGAATTGAATCAGCAACAAGGGGCTTATCGTGGGGTCGCAGGAAGCACATTGATTTTTATGACCTTTGGTGAGGTCAAACTGCATAAAACCCAAGCATAATCATGGGTTATGATTGCCATAATGTTATATTTTAAATAGGAGCCCACAGTATGCTGGCGATTGCGCTTGAAGCGGCAAAATCAGTCAGAGCGATGACCGTAGAAGCATTTCAAGGTGCGGGCAGTTTTGACTATAAGCCCGACCGTTCAGTGGTCACGGAAACAGATTTACGTGTTGAGTCGGCATTGCGTGAGCACTTTGCCCAACACACACCGGATGTGCCGATCCTTGGTGAAGAATTTGGCCTTGAAGGCGATACTGTTTTCGAATCTGGATGGGTGATTGACCCGATTGATGGCACGCGCGCCTTTATTTATGGCATTCCACTCTTTAGCACTTTGATTGCTTATGTTGAAAAGGGGGAGCCTATCGTTGGGGTGATCAGCTTCCCTGCCATTTCAACGGTAGTTTACGCAGCAAAAGGGCAAGGTTGCTACTTGGAAACACATAACGGTTTATCTCGGCGGCTAACATTAGGTACTGATGCGCCTAAAGAGGTCGCTAATGCCGTCATTTCCGCATCGGGGATCCACAGTAGCACTTACAATCAACGAGAAGGTACAACGATTTACCATCTTGACCGTGTCGTCAGTTGCGCTCGCGACTTTATTTTTGCCAACGATGCTTACCAGCATGCCATGGTGGCAACAGGGCGTCTACATGGGGCCATTGATACGATTATGAAACCGTGGGATAGCGCAGCATTGATACCATGTATTCGTGAAGCGGGGGGTGATGTGTGTTCGTTAAGTGGTGAGCGCGATAACGTCATGTTTAGTGGCAGCCTATTGAGTGCCTCAACGCCTGAACTTGCCGATCAACTGGTTAAGTTAATGAATCCGTAAATAGGGTAAACTCGACCGTAGGTAATGAAAGTTTCTACTCTAAAAAAATCGGCGTGCTTTATGGCAGCAAATCAGTTTTACGGCGGGGAGCCGTCATTTGTTGAGGACACCAAAGCCATGGTGTCCTTAGTCGTGTTTCCAATACAGCAAAAACAGATTAAATAGGTTAAGATACACCGAAACACGTCAAATATAAAAATGACTGAAAACAAGGTTTTTCAAGGTATGACAGGCTATAAAAACATAAATCGATTTTCCGTTGCGCCGATGCTCGACTGGACTGACCGCCATTGCCGATATTTTCATCGCTTATTGAGTAAAAATACGTTGCTCTATACTGAAATGGTTACAACAGGTGCCATTATTCATGGTAAGGGCGATTATCTGGCATTTAGTGAAGAAGAGCAGCCAGTAGCATTACAGCTGGGGGGAAGCGACCCTGAGGCATTAGCGCAATGTGCAAAGTTGGCGCAAGAGCGTGGTTATGATGAAATCAACCTCAATGTTGGTTGCCCTTCAGACCGCGTACAAAATGGTCGTTTTGGCGCTTGCCTAATGGCGGATGCTCAGCTTGTGGCTGATTGCGTGAAAGCGATGCAGGATGTTGTGTCGATACCTGTCACAGTGAAAACACGCATTGGCATTGATGAGCAAGATAGCTACGAATTCCTGTGTGATTTTATTGATACCGTCTCAACTAAAGGCGGTTGTGAAATGTTTATCATCCATGCGCGTAAGGCGTGGTTATCCGGCCTAAGTCCGAAAGAAAACCGTGAAATTCCTCCATTGGACTATCCGCGCGTTTATCAGCTAAAACGGGATTTTCCCCACTTAACCATGGCGATTAACGGGGGAATAAAAACACTGGAAGAGGCAAAAGAGCATTTACGTCACCTTGATGGCGTGATGGTAGGGCGTGAAGCCTATCAAAATCCTTCTATTTTGACCGCGGTAGATAACCAATTATTCGATAGCCAATTACCCGTGGTGAATGCGGTGGATGCTGTTCGCCAAATGTTCCCGTATATCGAAAAAGAGTTATCACAAGGCACTTATCTTGGTCATATCACTCGTCATATGTTAGGGATATTTCAAGGAATACCCGGTGCTCGCCAATGGCGGCGCTATCTGAGTGAAAATGCCCATAAGAAAGGGGCTGATCTGGCGGTGGTCGAGCAGGCTCTTGCATTCGTCACCCGCGACCAATAATGTAGTGTGAGGTGCCAACCGTCGTTGGCATCTCACTCAAAATTATGGGATTAGCAGGCTAGAGCCTTGGGTTTTTCTCGACTCTAATGTGCGGTGGGCCGTTTGCACATCTTTCAAGGCAAAGATCTGTTTTTCAGGGACATCCACATTCAATTTGCCACTTAAGATCATATCAAACAGCGCATGGCTTGCCTGATCTAACTCCGCCCGATTAGTGACATAGACCCCTAATGATGGGCGAGTGACGTATAAGCCGCCTTTTTGGTTTAAAATCCCTAAGTTCACGCCGGTCACAGGGCCGGATGCGTTACCAAAGCTCACCATTAAACCTCGGCGTTTTAGTGAATCTAATGAGGCAATCCAAGTTGATTGGCCCACTGAGTCGTACACGACATTCACCTTTTCACCTTGAGTGATCTCTTTGACTCGTGCCGCGATATCTTCTGTTTGATAATTGATGACTTCCCATGCCCCCGCCGCTTTAGCGCGCTCGGCTTTTTCAGCGCTGCCAACGGTACCAATCATTTTAGCGCCAAGCGCTTTTGCCCATTGGCAAGCAATCAGGCCTACACCACCCGCAGCCGCATGGAATAAAAAGATTTCATCTCGTTTGATTTGATAGGTTTGATTCAGCAGATAATAGACAGTCATACCTTTCAGGCCACAGGCGGCAGCCTGTTGAAATGAAATTCCATCAGGAAGATGGGCAACGGCATGTTCAGGAACATTATGAACTTCACTATAAGCACCTAGCGGGCCTTGAGCATACATCACTCGGTCACCTGGGCGAAAACCTGTCACTTGGGAGCCGGTTTTTACCACAATGCCCGCAGCTTCAGTACCAAGCCCCGATGGTAAACTCGCGACGGGGTATAACCCACTACGGACATAAGTATCAATATAGTTGATGCCGATTGCATGATTTTCTATCTGAATTTCGTTATCGGCAGGCTCTTTTAGGTCGAAATCGGAATAGCTGAGAACTTCTGGGCCACCATGTTGTGCAAATTCAATACGTTTTACCATGATCATCTCCGATAGGAACAGTCTGCTTGTACTTGTCGTATAATCAAATTACCGGCTGGATGATGGGCAGACAACGCCCATTTTCTCATCGCTGGCTCAATAGGGATAATTTCACTTGCCTTCAACAAACAACACAAATGATTTCACGTTTGATTTGCCTACCATATCAATCACGCAATAATAACGCTATGGTTTGATGATAGAATTATTGGTTAGTGCCACAACGACGAAAGGCACAATACCCGTTAGAAAAACACAAAGAAAGCCAACGTCAGTAACAAGTTTGGCGTATACTAATGTGCTAGTTAATTATGGATGTGGATAAGAAAGTATGGCTAAGAAATACCCTTCAGAAAACAAGTACAGTGCGCCGCGCGATCAGCAAATGGAAGGCTTAAAACTTCCACCACACTCTATCGAAGCCGAGCAGTCTGTATTGGGAGGGTTGATGCTGGATAATGACCGTTGGGATACTGTTTCCGAGCGTGTCACCCATGCAGACTTTTACAGTCATCCGCATCGTACCATTTTTGCTCAAATGCAAACTCTGCTTGAGCAGGGTAAACCCATCGATTTGATCACATTATCCGAATCCCTTGAACAGGAAGGTAAATTGGATGATGTCGGGGGGTTTGCTTACCTTGCCGAGTTATCAAAAAATACCCCAAGTGCCGCGAATATCAATGCTTACGCCGACATCGTCCGCGAACGTGCTGTTGTGCGTGACATGATCAAAGTCGCGAATGATATCGCCGATGCGGGTTACGACCCACAGGGGCGTAGCAGTGAAGATTTACTCGATTTTGCCGAAACGAAGGTGTTCCAAATTGCAGAGTCGAGAGCGAATAAGGACGAAGGGCCAAAAGATATTGAAGCAATTTTGGCTGAAACCATTGAAAAAATAGAAAAACTGTATCAGCAACCTCACGATGGTGTGACAGGGGTGTCGACAGGTTACCAAGATCTCGATAAGAAAACGGCGGGTCTACAAGGCTCTGACCTTATTATTGTTGCAGCTCGTCCATCAATGGGGAAAACCACTTTTGCGATGAACTTGTGTGAAAATGCAGCGATGACGGAAGAAAAACCCGTGTTGATCTTCAGTTTGGAGATGCCCGGTAGCCAGATCATGATGCGTATGTTGGCCTCCTTATCGCGTGTTGATCAAACACGTATTCGTACAGGCCAGCTTGACGACGAGGACTGGGCGCGTATTTCTAGCACCATGGGGATTCTGTCAGAAAAGCGCAACATGTACATCGATGACTCCTCTGGCTTAACACCAACAGAAGTACGTTCCCGTGCGCGTCGTATCTATCGAGAGCATGGTGGTTTAAGTCTGATTATGATTGACTATTTACAGTTAATGAGAGTCCCTGCATTATCGGATAACCGTACACTTGAAATTGCTGAAATTTCTCGGTCACTGAAGGCATTAGCTAAAGAACTTAATGTGCCTGTTGTGGCGCTATCACAGCTTAACCGGAGCTTGGAACAACGCGCGGATAAACGTCCAGTCAACTCAGACTTACGTGAATCAGGCTCTATTGAGCAGGATGCTGACCTTATTATGTTTATCTATCGTGATGAGGTTTATCACGATAACAGTGACTTGAAAGGGGTGGCGGAAATCATTATCGGTAAACAGCGTAACGGTCCGATTGGTACGGTTCGATTAACGTTCAATGGTCAATGGTCTCGCTTTGATAACTATGCGGGGCCTGCCTATGACGATGAGTGATCTGTCATACTAAAAGCGGCAGTGTTGTTGACTTGGCTCATGTGGGCTAGTCAGATGCGTATGTATGCAGCAAGCGGCTTATCTATCTTTGGCGCTGAGCTGCATCTTGGATGATTTATAAGAAAGTAAAAAGAGGACATAATGAAAGCGGCAACCGCTTTAATTAACCGCCGCGCTCTGCGACATAATCTGCAACGAGTTAGAGAACTCGCACCACACAGCCGTTTAATTGCCATTGTTAAAGCAAATGCTTATGGCCATGGATTAACCGAAGTCAGCACCACCCTTGAAGATCTCGTTGATGGTTTTGGTGTCGCCCGACTTAAAGAAGCTCTGGCACTGAGGGAACGAGGGATAACGGCTCCTATTGTATTACTTGAAGGTTTTTTCGAACATTCTGATCTCCCCTTGTTAGTGGAACATCAAATCGATACGGTTATCCACTGTGTTGAACAGCTTGCAATGCTGGAAGCAACCGAATTGGCGAACCCGATTAAAGTTTGGATGAAACTCGACACAGGCATGCACCGCTTAGGCGTGTTGCCTCAAGATGCGGAAGCATTCTATCAGCGCTTGCAAGCGTGTAAAAACGTCAAACACCCCATCAATATTATCAGCCATTTCTGTCAGGCTGATGAGCCTGAATTACCGACAACAGCAAATCAAATTCACTGCTTTAAACAGTTTATTGCCAATAAGGCCGGAGAAAAATCGATTGCGGCATCGGCAGGGATCTTATTATGGCCAGATGCCCATTATGACTGGGTTAGGCCGGGGATCATCATGTATGGTGCCTCCCCTCAAGAAGGCACATCCGCCGAGCATTTTGGCTTACAAAGTGTGATGACACTAAAATCAACATTGATTGCTGTTAGGGAGCATGCTGCTGGGCAATGTGTGGGTTATGGTGCAACATGGTGTAGCCAGCGTGACACTCGGTTGGGCGTTGTTGCGATAGGTTATGGTGATGGTTATCCTCGAAGCGCGCCTTCAGGTACGCCAGTTTTGGTAAATGGGCGAAAAGTGCCTATTGTAGGACGAGTTTCAATGGATATGATCACCGTTGATCTTGGGCCAAATGCCAATGATAAAGTGGGTGATGAGGTGATTTTATGGGGGAAATCTCTGCCAGTTGAAGAAATCGCCGCACAAACAGGCATTATCAATTATGAGTTACTGACTAAATTAACCTCAAGAGTTGTCATGGAATATGTAGACGAATAGCAAACAAAGGGTTATTTTCAAAAGACGAAACAAAAAAATATTATTTTTATCTGATTATGGAGATGTACTGTGTACCAACATGTTGATTCTTACCCGGGCGATCCGATCTTATCGCTGATGGATGAATTTAATAAAGATACTCGTGAAAACAAGATCAACCTGAGTATCGGCTTATACTATGATGGGGAAGGTAAAACACCTGAGCTGAAAACTGTTGGTCATGCGAAAGCGGAATTAAACAAGTTACCAGCAAGCGCGTCACTGTATTTACCGATGGAAGGTCTCAAAGATTATCGTCTAGAGATCCAAAAATTACTCTTCGGTGCTGATTGTCCTCTTATTGCGCAAGAACGTATCGCGACAGTACAAACTATCGGTGGTTCAGGGGCACTAAAATTGGGTGCGGATTTCCTCAACTATTACTTCCCTAAATCAGAGGTGTGGTGCAGTGACCCTACATGGGAAAACCATGCATCAATTTTCTCTGGAGCAGGTACTAAAGTTCACTATTACCCTTACTTTGATGAAAAGAGCAAAGGGGTAAAATTTGCTGAAATGCTGGCAACATTTAAGACATTGCCAGAAAATAGCATCATTTTAATGCACCCTTGCTGCCATAACCCAACCGGTTCAGATCTCACGCCAGAGCAGTGGGATGAAGTGACTAAAGTGGCTAAGGCACAAAAACTGATCCCATTCTTGGATATTGCATATCAAGGATTTGCGGAAGGTATTGAAGAAGATGCTTATGCTATCCGTGCGATGGTAAAAGCAGGCTTGCCTGTGTTTGTGAGTAATTCATTCTCTAAAATTTTTGGTATCTATGGTGAACGTGCTGGTGGTTTGTCAGTTATTTGTGAAAGCCAAGAAGAACGTGACCGCGTATTAGGCCAATTAAAAGCAGGGGTACGTCGCCTATACTCAAGCCCACCGTCAAATGGGGCTAAAATTGTGGCGCAAGTTCTCACAAACAGTGAACAGAAAGCACAATGGTTGAAGGAAGTTGAAGAGATGCGCGTACGTATTTTAGAAATGCGTACTGTTCTGGTGGATGAACTGAAAAAAGCACTACCAGAAAAAAACTTTGACCATCTGTTAAAACAACGCGGTATGTTTAGTTACACAGGCTTCTCAAAAGAGCAGGTTGCGCGTTTGAAAGATGAGTTTGCTGTCTACTTAGTGGGTACGGGGCGTGTTTGTATGGCTGGTGTAAACCGTCATAATGTTCAACGTATTGTTGAAGCGTTCGCTGCTGTAAGCAAATAATTCGTGAATTATTGATTAAAAAACGCGGGTTTTGCCCTAATGCTTGCCAGTTAAGTCATTAATATCGCCGTAACGGATACCGTTGCGGCTTTTTCTTTACTGCTCGGGGTAATGCCTTTGTCGCCTACTAGGTAGTACAAAACTTCCAGCCATAGCCAATATCATCATTGATGAATTTCGGTATTTTCCCCGGAGCGACTGCGGGAAGTAGGCTTAGTTGAGCACTCAGGTATAGCGCAGTTTGTTTAAATCCTATCTGATACGGTTCTGTATCTTTCAGGCTGTATGCCATCTGTGCCATCATAAATCGCAGTAAGTTATACGCGAGTACTATTCCCCATAATTCTTGATTTACCAATGCTGGCTTTTTGCTCCTCAATGTGAGTTCATTATTCAACATATGCTGCTTCATTTCCCTGAAGCCATGCTCTATTTCCCAACGATGCCTATAAAGGTCTGCAATATCGGCTTTGGGGTATCGAAGTGGCTCACTCATTGATGTTAATATCTGAACCCCCTTTCCATTGATATTTTTTGTTATCAATCGGGCTTTCAATGTCATTGGGGAGTTAGCCCACTTTTTGCGTGCTTGGGGTGTAAAAGGGTTAAAGCAATCTGGCACAGGGATATTTGAAGAGAGTTATACACCAATGAGAACGCAGTATCCGATCGAACGAGAAGAGGCGTTCACGGTGCCTGTTTCATTCCTGAATTATTTGGATGGTAAGAAGGATAATTTTAATAAGTTTGATGTCATTGAAGTCACAAGTGATTTCCATAAACAGTATCCAAATATCGACAATCTCACGCCATCAGATAAAGGGACTATGATTCTATTTTTTGAATTTGCCACATCGTCAGCGAAAATAGGCGGAGAGGCAACAAGTTTTGATGGTGGTGAAATGGGTGGCGATGTCTTGGGTAGCACTTATGATAAATAGAACGTTTTTAAGATGGTTTTTGACTATTTTGTTGGTTTTATTATTTTATTTAGGCTTGGGCATTTTTGAATTCGGGTTTAGTTCAAGCTTTACATACAACTACACAGTGATAGGTAATGATGATCCAGTTACCGTTTGGCGCGCTTTCGTAGAGAGTTTGCGAATGAATCATGACACTGCAATGGCTTATGTTATTTTTGGCACTCCTATTTTGCTAATATTGTTATTTCTCATTCATAAAAAGATAAGATAGCAACTGTCATGACAGCTTTGGTGAGGGGTCACCCTCATCGGTATCGTTCGACCGCATTGAACCGTTTGATCAGGTCCGGTAACGACTCAGTAAGCCCATGATAGGCAATGGCCTTTTCACTTGCAGTCTTCCCCATTATCCCATTTTCCACAACGAGAAAAGCCACTGTTCCGCGTATATCGTTAACTGAAATGCGCAGGAATATCTCTGGAGCCGTGGAGTATGCGCTCTATGCGTACTTCAGCTTCCAGTACGCGGAAAAATAACAGGTATCGGCCATAAGCACAGCTTCTCAAGCCTGGCAAAATTTCTGGGCGTTCAGCATAGAGGGTCGGAGAGTCTGCAATAAGAAGACATTTTTGATACAGCTCTTCAATAAAACTCAGGGCCCTAATGGGATTATCCTTTGCTATCCAGTCACCGATCGATTCTAAATCCTGTACTGCCAGCGGTGATATACCCAATTTCATTTGCTACCGTTATCCTCAGCCAATGTGGCATACTTACTTGATAAACGGCTAAATACCGCGCTCGCATCTTTACTTTCACCGCTATTAATACCGTCAACTATTGCCGTTTGAAGTGCGGCAAGTTTTAATTGATTTTCCTGCTCTTCTAAAGCGCGAAGTCCTGCACGGATCACTTCACTTGTATTATTATATCGCCCGCTCTTAATCTGACTTTGGATAAATTCCTCAAAGTAAGGGCTTAAAGCTACACTCGTTGACATGGTTAAAATCCCTACTAGTTACCAACTATTATTAACTATTAGTATAAACCCGTTCTTATTTTTATCAATATCGAACAATCAACAATACCGTTCACCTGCATTATAATGGCGGATAAGATCTGGCAAGGACGTTTCCAAACCATAATAGGTGACCGTATGCGCACTGGCGGTCTGGCGCATAAAACCGTTCTCAACAGCAACGAATGCACTGATACGTGCAAAAATGGCGTTTTCGTCATGGTTAACTTCGACGAGAATGCCAGGTTCGATCAGCACACGTCGTTTCTTTCCCGTTTTACGACTCGTTGAACAGTGCTCGCCTTTAACGGTACTGGCACTCCTCGGCATAAATTGACCACCTTTGTAATACTCGCCATTGACGCCTAATTCCCCTCCTTTCTTTGCTTGGCCTTTCATTGGAACCCCCTTATTAAAGAAAGCCGGGGTTAGCCCGTAATGCTTGTCAGTTGAGTTATTAATATTGCCGTAACGGATACCGTTACGGCTTTTTCTTTACTGCTCGGGGTAATGCCTTTGTCGCCTACTAGGTAGTACAAAACTTCCAACCATAGCCAATATCTCATTGATGAATTTCGGTATTTTCCCCGGAGCTACTGCGGAAAGTAGGCTTAGACTTGAGCCATGGAAAGAGAACGAAAAAGAGAGATTTCCATTACAGCCCATACCATCATTCCCATCGGAAGACGGCGTTTTCTTATTGTAACAGCCCCAGTATCCACGAGACATTCGTCAATGAGTTCAGCGGAAAGGAGCTCAGAAAGGGCTGTAAATTATTTTGGCGAGAAAGCCTGAACAGTCTTGAGAGCTTGACTAAGTAACATAAAAAAATCCGTAATCTTGGGATGATTACGGATTTTTACAGCACTGTAGGATCGTTCAACCTATTATTGAGTTCTTAACTGACTGATCGGCATTAGGGTTTTGCCCGCGTTTTTCGATTTCAAAATAAGGCGCTGTCACGCTTGTGGTTAGTAGCCCCGTGCTAAGATGGGTTTTAAGAAACGAGCAGTATGCGATTTTTCACATTCAGCCACTTCTTCAGGTGTACCAGAAATCAAGATTTCACCGCCACCACTTCCCCCTTCAGGGCCTAAATCAACAATCCAATCAGCGGTTTTGATCACATCTAAGTTATGTTCAATGACGACAATCGTATTGCCTTGGTCACGTAATTGATGCAGTACCGTCAAGAGCTGCTGAATATCGGCAAAATGCAGCCCAGTGGTTGGCTCATCAAGGATATAGATGGTTTGCCCAGTACCGCGTTTCGATAGCTCACGAGCCAGTTTCACACGTTGTGCTTCACCACCGGATAAGGTCGTCGCTGATTGGCCTAAGCGGATATAGGATAACCCCACATCCATCAAGGTTTGCAGCTTACGAGCCAGTGCTGGCACAGCATCAAAGAAATCACGAGCCTCTTCGATAGTCATATCAAGCACTTCGTGGATACTTTTGCCTTTATATTTTATCTCTAATGTTTCGCGGTTATAGCGCTTACCTTTACATTGATCACAGGGCACATAAACGTCAGGTAAGAAGTGCATTTCAACTTTGATAACACCATCACCTTGGCAGGCTTCACAGCGCCCCCCTTTAACGTTAAAGCTAAAACGACCTGGATTGTAGCCACGAGTACGAGATTCCGGTACACCAGAAAATAACTCACGAATCGGTGTAAACACCCCTGTATAAGTCGCTGGATTTGAGCGAGGCGTTCGCCCGATAGGGCTTTGGTCGATATCGATGACTTTGTCAAAGTGTTCAAGCCCTTCAACATCAAGATAAGGTGCTGGTGTAATTGTGGTGGCACCATTCAATTGACGTTGTGCGATAGGGAATAAGGTATCGTTGATCAATGTGGATTTCCCTGAACCCGATACCCCAGTGATACAGGTAAATAGGCCAACAGGAAGCTTTAAGGTCACATTTTTCAGGTTATTCCCTTTAGCGCCAAACAGTTTGAGCATCTTGTCTTTATTGACGGGAACCCGTTTTTTAGGGATATCAATGCGCCGTTCGCCACTTAGGAACTTGCCTGTTAAAGAGTCTGTATTGGCGACAATATCTTCTAAGGTGCCTTGTGCAACGATTTGACCACCATGGACGCCAGCCCCCGGACCAATATCAATGATATGATCTGCGGCGCGAATAGCATCTTCATCGTGCTCTACCACAATAACGGTATTACCTAGATTGCGTAGATGAATGAGGGTTTCCAACAAGCGATCATTATCGCGTTGATGGAGACCGATCGACGGTTCATCCAGAACATACATGACCCCGACAAGGCCTGCACCAATTTGACTAGCGAGACGGATACGTTGCGCCTCACCGCCCGATAAAGTATCTGCCGAACGAGAAAGCGTTAAGTAATTAAGACCAACATTCACCAAAAATTTTAATCGGTCACTAATTTCTTTAAGGACTTTTTCTGCAATTTTTGCCCGTTGCCCGCTGAGTTTAAGATTTTGGAAAAACGCCATCGCATGACCAATACTGTAGTCAGAAATTTCAGGCAACGTGGTATTTTCGACAAAAACAAAACGCGCCTCTTTACGTAAACGTGTTCCGTGACATGTCACACAAGGGCGATTGCTAATGTATTTGGCGAGTTCTTCCCGTACCGCCGTTGATTCCGTTTCTTTATAGCGGCGTTCCATGTTATTGAGCACCCCTTCAAAAGGGTGGTGACGAACCGTAATATCGCCGCGATCATTACGATATTTGAACTCAATCGTCTCTTTACCTGAGCCGTACAGAATAATTTTCTGAATGGAAGGACTCAGAGAATCATAAGGGGCTTCAACATCAAATTTATAATGCTCAGCAAGGGATTGCAGCATTTGGAAGTAGTAGAAGTTCCGGCGATCCCAGCCGCGAATAGCCCCACCTGCGAGTGATATCTCGGTATTTTGGATCACCCTTTCAGGATCAAAAAATTGTTGAACACCAAGGCCATCACAGCTCGGACATGCCCCGGCGGGGTTATTAAAGGAGAATAAGCGAGGCTCTAATTCCACCATGCTATAGCCGCATACCGAGCAGGCAAAATTGGCTGAAAACACTAGCTCTTCTGCGTTGGGATCATCCATATCGGCAACAATCGCGGTACCGCCGGATAGCTCAAGAGCGGTTTCGAAAGATTCAGCGAGGCGCTGTGCGATATCATCACGGATCTTAAAGCGGTCAACCACAACTTCAATGGTATGCTTCTTTTGTAACTCCAACGTTGGAGGATCGGACAGATCACACACTTCACCGTCGATACGTGCACGAATATAGCCCTGAGAGGCCAAGTTATCTAACAATTTGACATGTTCACCTTTGCGGTCTTTCACGACAGGGGCTAATAACATCATGCGACGATCAACAGGCTGTGCTAGCACGTTATCGACCATTTGACTCACGGTTTGAGCCGCTAGCGGAATATCGTGATCTGGGCAGCGTGGTTCACCTACACGGGCAAATAATAAACGTAAGTAGTCATGGATTTCGGTGATTGTGCCCACCGTTGACCTTGGGTTATGAGAGGTGGATTTTTGTTCAATCGAAATAGCGGGTGATAACCCTTCTATATGATCAACATCGGGTTTCTCCATCAATGAGAGAAATTGCCTTGCATAGGCGGATAAGGACTCTACATAGCGCCGTTGACCTTCTGCATAGAGTGTGTCAAAAGCTAATGATGATTTCCCTGAACCTGACAACCCCGTAATAACTATCAGTTTGTCTCGGGGGATGATGAGATTGATGTTTTTCAGATTATGAGTGCGGGCACCGCGTACTTCGATATTATCCATTTACCACTTCCCGGATGATTTGATAGTGAACAATCATAAGTGAATCATTATCGCACAATTCAGACTGAATGAATATACAGTGTTTTATTAAAAAACAGATTATAATCATGTGATATTGAGTTGTCGCGTTGTTGATTATATTCATTCGCACTGAACAAGGCTGGTGTTTGCATTGTCGAATTATTAATGTATCGCGTAGCTGCACAGTAAATTATTCAGGTTGTCAGTTTGTGAACCTTCAAGAACGATACAATTTAAATTTTCAAAGCTGCTCGCAACTTGAGCAAGCTACATCTATTTTAGTATGCAATTCGTATGCATTATGGGTTGGTCGTGCTAAACTTCACGACTAATACAGAGATTAAATTTAATGGATCAGGAGTGTTTAAATGGCCAGCAGAGGCGTAAATAAAGTAATTCTTATCGGTAACTTAGGGCAAGATCCTGAAATCCGTTACATGCCTAACGGTGGTGCTGTTGCAAACCTGACTCTGGCAACTTCTGAAAGCTGGCGCGATAAGCAAACTGGTGAAATGCGTGAGAAAACAGAATGGCATCGTGTCGTGATTTTCGGCAAATTAGCTGAAGTTGCTGGTGAATATCTGAAAAAAGGTTCTCAAGTCTATATTGAAGGTTCTTTGCAGACTCGCAAATGGCAAGACCAAAGTGGTCAAGACCGTTACACCACTGAAGTTGTGGTTAACATCGGTGGCTCAATGCAAATGTTAGGCGGTCGTGGTGGCGAATCATCAGGCCAAAGCCAAGGTGGTCAAAGCGGTTGGGGTCAGCCTCAGCAACCAGCGGCTCAGCAATTCAGTGGTGGCGGCGCCCCAGCGCGTTCACCAGCACCTGCGCCACAAAGCAGCGAACCACCAATGGACTTCGATGACGATATTCCGTTCTGATTGGAATAAAAATTCGAATTAAAGTAGATCTGAGGTTTTTTTAGCCGTCTGATTTACAAAGTGCAGAAAACAAACTTCAGCCTTCTAAGTGTGAGAGCATTTAGAAGGTTTTTTGTTTTAGACAAATGTTGGGTGTTGAATAAATACTAAAAATATTATTTTTTATTTAGGTAAATAGTGGTCGTTCCCTCTCTTTTCACCAATCAGAATCATTCCATTAGACTGAAAGATAATTCCCTAAAAGAAGCTATATGTAATGGCTAACAATACGGAAAGAGTGTTTGTGCTTTTACCAAATGAATTTATTGTTTCAGAAGCATTTTAATATCAATAAATTGAACAGAAATTTGAGAACGTTCGCAGTTTTTTACCTCCGGCTGGAAAAGGTAAAATGTGGCTTTATTATGCAGTTCATGAAGCGAGAAAATAATAATGGAAGTCGTGCTATTGCCTTTAAATATAAATAATATTAATGCAGTTGATATTTTTTGTTTCCTATTAGCTTGAATGAATACACGTGATATTCAGGTTGAAAATCGATGCTCTAAATTATCAGGCTGTTTGAATATAGCGAACATTATGCAATTTCACGACTTGTTGCTACCCAAACTTATCAACGGTGAACTTACCGAATAAATTAAGGAGTAATAATGAACCGTGCCGAAGCCCTACAACTACTAAGAACCGCTCTAGCTAGCCCTACTGCCGAATTTCGAGATGGTCAGTGGGAAGCGATTGATACACTAGTAAATCATCGACAGAAGTTACTCGTTGTACAGCGAACAGGTTGGGGGAAGAGTTCGGTTTATTTTATCAGTACGAAGATTTTCCGCGATAGAGGTATGGGGCCAACGATTATTGTATCGCCATTGTTGGCCTTGATGCGCAACCAAATTGAATCAGCGGAACGTTTGGGGATTGTGGCTGAGACGATGAACTCAACTAACCAAGATGATTGGCAAAGTGTTACGCAGCGTATTCACAATAATCAAATTGATTGTTTGTTGATTTCACCTGAACGGTTAGCTAATGATAGTTTTATTGAAACAGTACTTCAGCCTATTGCAGATCGTATCGCTTTGATGGTGATTGATGAAACTCATTGTATTTCCGATTGGGGGCATGATTTCCGCCCTGACTACCGTCGCATTGTGAATATTTTGCGTCAGTTACCTGCAAACACCCCAGTATTAGGCACCACTGCGACGGCTAATAATCGTGTTGTCGATGATATTCAGGCCTTACTTGGTCATATCCGGATCCAGCGTGGTTCATTGATCCGAGAGAGCCTTGCATTGCAAACCATGGTTCTGCCCGATCAAAGTTCTCGTCTAGCATGGCTAGCTCAGGTAATTCCCAATTTGCCGGGTACAGGCATCGTTTACACATTAACAGTACGTGATGCTGAACAAGTTGCTGAATGGCTAAATCGTAACGGTATCGATGCGAAGGCTTATCATAGCAGCGTTGAAAGTGATGATTTTGAAAATAGTAATGTTTACCGTCAACATTTAGAGGAATTACTATTTAATAATCAATTAAAGGTGTTGGTGGCGACGACCGCGTTAGGCATGGGTTATGATAAACCCGACCTAAGTTTCGTCATTCACTATCAAGCTCCGGGGTCTATTGTCGCTTATTATCAGCAAGTAGGGCGTGCTGGCCGTGGTATTGACCATGCAGTAGGCGTATTAATGTCTGGTGTAGAGGATCGGGACATTCATGAATTTTTCTGGGGCTCAGCGTTTCCATCTGAAATGCAAGTCAATGAGGTTTTACAGGCGCTAGAACAGGGTGATGGTTTATCAATACGTAATATCGAGGAGAAAACTAACCTGCGCTACGGGCAGATTGAGAAGGTACTTAAATTATTGAGCGTGGAAAACCCGGCGCCCGTCATTAAAAATGGTAGCCGCTGGGTAAGGACGCCTGTACATTACCAAATGGATCATGCGCGTATTGAACATTTAACAGGACAGCGTGTTCAAGAGTGGCAAGAAGTACAGGCCTATTTGAAAGACAGTGGATGCAAGATGACCTTTCTGCGCAAAGCTCTAGACGACCATGACCCGACTCCTTGCGGTAAGTGTGCATCCTGTATAGCACGCCCAGTTGTCAACCAAGCCATCGACCCCGCTTTGGTTCATCGGGCGGGAACTTTTCTTAAGCACGCCGAGATGGCGATTAAACCTAAAGCACAGGTTGCCGCTAATGCTTTCTTGGAGTATGGCTTTAAAGGTAGTCTGCCACAAAATCTCCGTGCTCAAGAAGGACGGGTTTTATCACGTTGGGGGGATGCTGGTTGGGGGCGTTTAGTTGCAAACAACAAATATGCTGGGTATTTTAGTGATGAATTAGTCGAAGCGATGGCAGAAATGATCCAAAACCGCTGGAAACCAACCCCTGCACCACAATGGGTCTGTTGTGTACCATCGCGAAACCATCCAGAATTAGTACCAAGTTTTGCTCGCCGTTTAGCCTCGCGACTAGGCTTGCCATTTGTGAATTCTGTGAGCAAAATTAAAGATAACCAGCCACAAAAAAGTCAGCAAAATCGTTTCCACCAGTGCCAGAATTTGGATGGCGCATTTGCTATTACAGAATTATTATGTGGGCAGCCCGTACTTTTGGTCGATGACATTGTGGACTCCGGCTGGACGCTAACAGTCATCGCGGCATTATTACAGCAGGCAGGTAGTGGTATGGTATATCCAGTTGCACTTGCCTCTTCTTCGGTAAAAGACTCATGAATGTATCTAGCTCATTGTCACCAACAGCGCAAGCGACTTTATTACTAACTAGCTATTTTTCCAAGGCGAGTAGTGAAGCCGTCAAGCCGCTCACTAATACGGAGTGGGGGCGGTTTGCGTTATGGTTGAAAGAAAAATCAACGACACCAGCAGACCTTTTAGTCTCTGATCCGAAGGCACTACTCAGTGGGTGGCACGATGCTCGTATTAGTACAGAACGGATTGTGGAGCTATTGAACCGTGGGCATAGCCTTGCTCTTGCCATAGAGAAATGGCAACGGGCGGGTTTGTGGGTGGTTACGCGTTCTGATCCTGAATACCCAAAACGTTTAAAACAGCGGTTAAAAACAGATTCTCCCCCCGTGTTATTTGGTTGTGGGAATAAAGCGTTATTGAATATGGGGGGATTAGCCGTTATTGGTTCACGTAATGCAAGTGTGTCTGATCTCACTTATACAGATCAAATTGGTGCTAAAGCAGCATCCGATAATGTCGCGATTATTTCAGGGGCAGCACGTGGTGTCGATGAAACGGCAATGTTAGGCGCTATGCGGCAAGGTGGCGTAATTATTGGTGTGGTGGCGGATAATTTACTAAAAGCCGCAACGAGTAGTAAATGGCGTAAAGGGCTAATGGAGGGGCATGCGGTATTAGTATCACCTTTTTATCCAGAAGCGGGTTTTAGCACCGGTAATGCGATGGCTCGCAATAAGTATATTTACTGTTTAGCAGATAGCGCTCTTGTGATCCATTCAGGTAAAAAAGGGGGCACGTTAAGTGGTGCTGAAGAAAATCTAAAAAAAATGTGGGTGCCTCTATGGGTCAAGCCGACAATTGACAAAAGTGCTGCTAATGCTGATTTGGTCGCTAAAGGCGCGCGCTGGTTAACGGATGATGTGCAACACTCTAATATTGCAGAACTCATTAGAAATGACGTCAATAGTGTTGAGCAGGTAAAAGAAGAACAGCCTGATCTTTTTTCATCTGCCGTTCCTGAACAACCAGAATTATTTGCAGAGCCTAATCCAATATTAGAAGCCAACCTGCCAGAGATAGAGAGCAATGTATCAAGTGGTGTGGAGCAAACAGACAGTTTGGCCGTTTCAAAGCAGTCTATAGAGATTGAGGAGCTGCGTTCAACCCCTGTGGATTTTTATCAATTATTCACAATGGAACTTCAAGGGTTGGCTAAAGAACCAATTTCACTTGATGAACTTATTGCAAAGACAGAATTACACAAATCACAATTAAATGAGTGGTTGAAGCGCGCAGAAAAAGATGGCTTAGTAAAAAAATTCAAACGGCCAGTCCGTTATCAAGCGGTAATTGAGAAAGAGCAGGGCTAAATACCACGTAGTGGAACAAGGATGTTTTACTTAATTGGTAACAATTGAACGAGTGATGGCAGAGTAAGGGGGTTTTAGGGATTTATAGCATTGATAAACAATATCGCTTAATATGCCGATGATCCAATGGGGGAAGCTATTACAATATAGGAAATTAATACTGAGTATCATATTATTGTGATTTGAATGTAGAAAATGACACTAATATTATCACCGTATGCAATAGGTCTAGAAAAACACCTAAATATAAAAAGTTTCTAATTAGTATGGTTTTTTATTTAACCTAATAATGAAAATTTGTCTTTTTATATCAATTATAAAATATTTATCGAGGATGAACATTAAGGGTTTCTTAATATTCAATCAAAAGGAAAAAGGATAACAAATGGATTTAAATAAAAATAAAGCTCCAGTAAGTATTATTACTAGGAGCATATTAGTCAGTAATACAGTAATGCGTCAAATTTCGATGTCTTTTCATATTCAATGGTTAAGCGACCTTAGGCTCTAGTAACAAGAGGTCATTATAACCAGTGTCGGAAAGACGATATAAAGAAGGTGAAATACCTAAATAAGCTTTAAACCTTTTGGCAAAGGATTGTTGGGAGTCAAATTGGTATTTCAATGCAATATCAATTACTTGAAGGTTTGTGGTTTGTAGCTCTTTCGCCGCTTCACAGATCCGTCGACGGCGTATATATTCCCCTAAAGGCATACCGACAATTTTACGAAATACCCGTTGCAAGTGCCATTTGGTATATCCAGAATGTTGTGCAATATCATCTAATGATAATCGATTAGTAAGGTTTCCTTCTATCCAAACTAGGATTTCAGAGATAATAGAGGACTGAAATTGAGTATGTTTTCTGCTATATGAAATGGGTAATTTATTATACATAATACATTTCCTATTTGTTAGATTATAAGCATATTACTCATCGGATAGCTTTTGAATAAATAAAACTTAAACAGGTTATAATACAGTGTATTCCACTATGGCAGACGACGATTACACCTGTATATATAAAATTAAATACCTATCTTATTGTTTAATTCATTGCGTAATATGTTTTTTTAAAACAATACAAAAAACAAGAATGAAAATTGAAATGACCATTGACAGGACATTCATCAATTGCCAACCGAGCGAGAAAAATAACACACCGGCTGCAAGGCTACCTAAAGCACCAAAAGAATAAATAAGAAAATCT
Organism: Providencia sp. PROV261; assembly: GCF_028477945.1. Lineage (NCBI taxonomy): Bacteria > Pseudomonadati > Pseudomonadota > Gammaproteobacteria > Enterobacterales > Morganellaceae > Providencia > Providencia sp. PROV261. The sequence continues at coordinate 104,883 of NZ_JAMPMC010000023.1, forward strand.
GTCATACCTTGCACTTTTGCTCTTTCGTGATCTTCATAGCCGAGAGGCAATAGTTGGGTGGTACTGATTAAAATAAAATTCCACGCGACACCAACGAATATGCCTGATAGTAGATAGTGATAAAATTGGCTTCCCAGTAGGTTTATTGTGGCAGAGAGAAACAGCAACAAAATACCGATAACGATGATCTTTTTTGTTCCAATACGATGAATAAGGTGCCCTGTAAAAAAAGAGGGTGCGAACATACCGAGTACATGGCACTGGAATACAAGAGCTATTAAAGAGAAGGGGAAATTGTGTTGTTTCATAGAGAGTGGAATGGAAGCGAAAGTCAATACCACTAACGCATAGCCAACCGCACTTACGATAGTAATTAATTTTAATATCGGTTGTGAATACAGTTGTTTATAACTACGTTTCGCTTTGCTATGGTTTTGCCTTTGTTGTTCGACTTTTTTCAAAGGCACTCTTAATAATAAAATAAAAGCGATAACATAGATGAGCGTTAATGCACTAAAGGGGCCAGCAAAAGGGTATTCAGTGAAAAAGCGCTGTGTCATAACGGCCAACGTTGGGCCGATTAAGGCGGCTGCAATTCCTCCACTCATCACTAACCCAACCGCTTTAGCATGTAAAGCTTTAGGAGCTTCTTCGAGCGCTGCAAAACGAAATTGTTGTGCTGTACCAATGGCAATTCCTGTAAAGAATAGGCCAATTGAGAAATAGGTTAAGTTGTAATAAATAATACCAACAATGGATAGAATGGCTCCGATCATCCCAGAAAAACTCCCCAGTATAAAGCCGAGTTTTCTTGAGTATTTCTGCATTAAATATGCAATAGGAATGGTTGCCATAATTAAACCAATATATTGGCTCAGGAGTGGAACCGTAGAGTAAGTCGGATCTACGGAAAGTTTCTCGCCGATCACGACTGCCACTGAAAGTACAATAGCATTCCCCGTTGTAAACAGTGCTAATGCGATAGCTAACCACCAAACATTTTTAGGCATAATACCCTCTAAAAATAAAATAAACTAATAGAAATAATCAGTTAAGCTGAGTTTGCTTTGCCAATTTATTGTTGTGAAATACAGGAAATGTGCAGCTTACAACTTCAAGCCAACTTGAAGTCAAGAGGGAATATCAGTCAATTTAAGAGCCTGGTTGTTATCTCGGTTTAACGAGTGGATAAAACCAAAAAATAACTAATTGCCAGTTAAATGCTCTGGTAAGTTAGTAGTGTGATATTGATCGCGTTTTAAATGTGAGATGAATAAAAATGGAAAAAATGATTGTCATTGTGAACAAGATGTGTTTTCTTAAATGCACTTACACAAAATAATGATTAATAATTTAAACCAAATTAATATCGACAGACAGGAATAACCCGTGAACATGACTCTTCATCATTCAAACCTACTACTAACCGCGCCACGTGCCGCGGTGGTCGTGCGTGTGGTGGTGGTCGTGGGCTTAGCGCCGTAACGGGAACAATCAACGCAGATTAAAAACCCCGCCGGCGCAAACCGAGCGGGGTTTTTTTATGAATCGCCGCTCGAATCTCACCGGCTAGTGTGAAGGATAAGATTATGAGCGAATCGGGTACAACATCATCAGATAAAACCTGCTACACAGGTGCAGAACTGATAGTCCATTTGTTAGAAAAACATGGCATTACCATTGTTTCAGGGATCCCTGGCGGTGCAGCCCTCCCTTTTTATGATGCTTTAGGTAAAAGCAAGCAAATCCGCCATATTTTGGCGCGTCATGAGCAAGGTGCTGGCTTTATTGCACAAGGTATTGCGCGTACAACCGGAAAAGCGGCAGTGTGTATTTCATCGAGTGGCCCAGGGGCAACGAATTTAGTCACGGCCATTGCGGACGCTAAGCTTGACTCTATTCCACTGGTTTGTATTACAGGCCAAGTTCCTTCTTCAATGATTGGCACCGATGCTTTTCAGGAAGTTGATACTTATGGGATTTCTATTCCTGTCACAAAACACAACTATTTAGTTCGTAACATCAATGAATTACCGCAAGTAATTTGTGACGCCTTCCGAATCGCAGAGTCCGGGCGTCCCGGCCCAGTATGGATTGATATTCCTAAAGATGTGCAGACGGCAACGATCGAATTAGACGCATTGCCAGATATTCAGCCAAAAGATAAGGCGCCGAACTTTGAGATGGAAAAAGTGATCCAAGCGGCGGAAATGATTAATCAGTCGAAACGTCCTGTACTTTATTTTGGGGGCGGCGTGATTAGTTCAGGCTCCACAGAGACGGCGATTGCGTTTGCAGAGAAAGCGACATTACCAACGACGATGACGCTGATGGCATTAGGAACTATTCCTATGCGCCACCCGCTCTACTTGGGAATGTTAGGAATGCATGCGGCGCGTAGCACGAATATGGTGATGGAAGAAGCTGATTTGCTAATTGTTATCGGTGCTCGCTTTGATGACCGAGCGATAGGTCGTGCAGAAAAATTCTGTCCTAATGCCAAAATTATTCATGTAGATATTGATAAAGCAGAGATCAGTAAAATTAAACGACCTGATATTGCTATCAATGCAGATGCAGGGCAAATTCTCGAGTTATTACTGCCGTTAGTTGAAAAAAATCAACGTGAAGAGTGGATGACAAGAGTTAATCAATTAAAGCAGGACTACCCATTAAATTTAAGCGAAGCCGATAATCCATTAAGCCATTACGGCTTAGTGCTTGCTGCTGCAAGAGCCGCGGGCGAAGAAGCGATAGTGACCACTGACGTTGGGCAGCATCAAATGTGGGCGGCACAGGTTTATCCGCTATCACGTCCTCGCCAGTGGTTAACATCTGGCGGTTTAGGCACGATGGGCTTTGGCCTTCCTGCCGCGATTGGTGCGGCATTGGCGAACCCAGAGCAAACCATCGTATGTTTCTCTGGTGACGGCAGCTTGATGATGAATATTCAAGAGCTTGCCACCGCAGTTGAGCACCAATTAAATATCAAAATTGTTCTGATGAATAACCAAGCATTGGGTATGGTGTATCAGCAACAAGAGCTGTTTTTTGATAACCGCATATATGCCGCAGCTTATCCATATCAAACAGATTTTATTAAAATTGCGGCGGGGTTTGGTTTGAAAACCTGTGATTTAAATACGGAAGCGGATCCTGAAATGGCATTAGAAGCGATTATGAACACGAAAGGTCCTTGCTTAATTCATGCCCTGATCGATGTGAATCAAAAGGTTTATCCAATGGTTCCACCGGGTGCAGCAAATATTGATATGATCGGAGCGTAATTATGGTTTTTGAACATCACCCAATTGCATTAGAACTTATTGTCCGCAACCATCCTGGTGTTATGTCGCATATTTGTGGCCTGTTTGCGCGTCGTGCTTTTAATGTGGACGGCATTTTATGTATGCCAATAAAAGATAAAGATGAAAGCCGAATTTGGCTATTAGTACAAAAAGATGAGCGCTTGTCACAAATGGTGAATCAAGTTGAAAAACTAGAAGATGTTAGGGAAGTCCGTTTTAGTGATGACCTAAGACTATTTGAGACAATGCAAAACTATTTGCAATAACATTGCATCGCCACTGGCTCTCTATATTCAACCTACATTTATCCTGTAGGTTGAATTTTTTATTTGGTTTGAACGCACAATTTAAGCACATTTGTTTGTTTTAATGTTCTATTGTTTCTTAAAGTGAACAATGGTGGTATAACAAACTCAGCATTACGCTGTAAAGCATCAACAAATAAGTGGGGCATTTTATGCAGAATAATATTTATCTGACTGATACTTATCGCTATGAAATTCAAACAACTGTACTTGAAAAAGGCCAAGATGATGAGGGGCAATGGGTTGCGCTAAGGGATAATATTTTTCATCCACAAGGCGGAGGTCAACCAGCCGATGCCGGGTGGATCAATGATCAGCCTGTTCGTATTAAGAAACACCCAAATGGCTGGATAATTGCTTATTTAGCGCCGGATCAGAATTTGAATGTTGGTGATGCTGTCAGTGCGAAAATTGATAAGGCACAGCGCCAATATCATGCGGCTTTGCATACGACGGGGCACTTATTAAGTTGGGAAATGGCTTGTTTTGGATGGAAGGGGCAAAAAGGGCACCATTTTCCGAATGAGTCACGAGTAGAGTTTAGTGCAATTAGTGATAACCCCACCCCCATTGAACAACTAGATGAAAGGGAAATAGAAGCTTTAGTCAATCAACGCTTGCACAGTGACTATCCTGTATCTGTTGAACAACGAGGAGAGTTACGCCTTTGTCGCGTTTCTGAAGGTGATGAGGTGCCTTGTGGCGGCACTCATGTTGATTCACTCGGTAAAATTTGCCAGTTTGTGATTAAGTCGATGAAATATAAAAAAGGGATCTTGCGGATCAGTTATGATGCGAAGCATGTCGAAGTTTAGATACTGTCACTAAGATGCGAGTACGTCATCACGACTGTTGCATTTAATTCCCCCTCCATGCAGAGATAGGAGTGGGGAAAATCACAACTAAAGGCATAAAAATCCCCTTCTTCTAATAACACGGTTTGTTCATCTTTTAAGCGTAACATCAATGAACCAGTATGCAGCATGATATGTTCATGAGTTCCGCTCATATGTGCGGGGCTATTAATGATGGCGCCTCGTTTCATATTCAACTGCCATATTTCAGAAATATTGCCCATATTGATACGAAATTTAAATTGTTGTGAATAATCCCCTTGCTGAGGAGCTGACTTCACAAAGTAGGGGTAGGCTTCATGCTGTAATGTAAATAGATCACTCAATGGGAAGCGTAATGCGATGGCGATGGCTTCTAAGGTATCAACTCTTGGGTTTGAATCGCCAGACTCCAGTTTAGAAAGAGCCGCTTTTGAGATCCCTGATAAACGTGCTAGTTCATTCAAGGAGAGGTTCCTTGCTTGCCGGAGTAAGCGTACTTTTTGACCAATTTTAATGTTGATTTTTTTATCCACCCTGTGTCTTCCTTGAAAGTTAAATTATGCTGCTAATTCTACCATCATAACAACGTTATGTCAGAAACGTACTGATAAAGGCATAATATTTTGACAATGGAAGAAAATGAAGATGGCAACCTGATTTAATAATCAATCCGTTCACTTAGGTAATAAAAACAGGGCTTTTTTATTTATTCAGAAAAAATTATAGTGAACAAAAATACTCCCTGTAAGGGCTAATTATGCCGTTTGATTTTTTCTCGCTAGAAATGGCGATCTGTTTTTTTACACTACTGTGCGCTTATTTAGTTTTTGGGATGGCTGGGTTTGGATCCGCTTTGATAGCCACGCCTGTATTAGCAATGTATCTTCCTTTAAATATGATCGTGCCTATATTAGCACTGATTGATTTAACGGCGGCGCTGATCAATCTAGTAAAAGATGGTAAAAACGCGGATTATCAAGAAATAAAATGGATTATTCCACTCATGGTTGTGGGGAGTTTAATTGGTGCGGCTATCTTACTAAAAACACGCCCAGATATTCTGATTTTATTACTTGGTATATTTGTGATTTTTTATGTTATGAACGCCTTTTTTTCAAAGAAAGGCCAATCGCATTTTTCTAAGATATTAGTTGTTCCTTTCAGCTTGATCGGCGGTATTTTTAGTGCGTTATTTGGTAGCGGTGGCTTTATTTATGCTATGTACTTATCAAGCCGCATAGCCGATAAACAGCGCTTTCGCATCACCCAAATGACATTAATAGGCTTTAGCACGTTAACGCGTGTCACAATCTTTTTAGTGATGGGTGTCTATGTGAATGTCGATATTCTGCTGATGGCATTAGCGTTCTCACCCGCAATGTTGATTGGTATTTGGGCTGGGCGCCATATTACCTTGAAAATATCGCGAGAATCTTTCCTGAAAATTATCAATATTATTATTTTAATTTCAGGTATTGCCTTGCTATATCGTTATTTTTTTATTTTGTAACTCACGTCACTGTTAAAGATTTATCAGTATAAAATATAAAGCATGATACAATTACCTTTCGTCATCTTCGGTAATTCCAGATGATGAAGGGTTTTTATATTGTGTTTAACGTTAATAAATAGAATTTAAAATGGAAGCTTTCATTAATGAAAGCAGATTAATATCAAAATGAGCTCTGATAATCAGCGTTTACAGCATTTTCGTCGTACCCTTTCGTTCGCTATTTTTACCATTACAACCAGTATTGCTGTCATTGGTATCGTTATTGGTTTAAGTATCCCAATGGTCGCTTTGCGATTAAATAACTATGGTGTTAGCGAACTCTATATTGGCATTATTTCAGCTGCACCTGCTTTAGGGATGCTTTTAATTGCCCCTATGGTGCAACGGATTGTTCGTTGGTGTGGGAAACGACAAGCAATGCTTATCGCAACCATTATTTCTGCAATAAGTTTGCTACCGTTACTGAGTTCGTTACCATTGTGGCTGCTCTTTCCATTACGTTTGATTACAGGGTTAGCCAGCGGTGTACTGATTTGTTTAGGGGAAACATGGATTAATGAACTTAGCCCGGAAAGCAAGCGAGGCCGTATCCTCGCCATCTACACCACTGTTTTTACCGTGAGCCAACTACTCGGCCCCTCTTTTATTGCTTACTATGGCGTAGAAGATAAATCTCCATTATTGATTTGCACCTTACTTCACCTGATATCTATAGCACTATTTTTAATTATGGAACAAAAGGTGGGTGACCGTATTTCCGCGACAGCCAGTGAATCACGTTTTTCAATTATTCAGTTTGTTAAAGTCGCTCCGGGTATTTGTGCTGGTATTCTATTTTTCGCTTTTTTTGATGGCACGATTTTATCGATGTTCCCTATTTATGGTATGGGAATGGGGCATACTGAGGCGATTGCCGCGATGATGATCAGTGCAATTTTAGCGGGGGATGCGGTGATGCAAATGCCATTTGGATGGTTAGCGGACCATATGAACCGTGAAAAACTGTATCGGATTTGCGGCGTTGTCACATTAGGAGCGAGTTGTTTATTACCTTTCTTGATAACTCACCATTATTTAATTTGGGTCTTGTTATTTGTTTTGGGGGCAACAGCCGGTGCTATTTACACCATTGCGCTTGTGCAAATTGGTCAATATTTTAAAGGCAATGACCTAATTATTGCGAATGCCGCTGCGGCTATGTTATGGGGAATTGGTAATTTGTCCGGGCCGTTATTAGCTGGCGTCGCGACATCTCTTTCGCTGGCGGGGTTACCCGTATTACTCATTTTTATTGCTACAGCGTTTTTGTGGTTTACGCGTGAAAAATATAGCGCCCAAAGCACGCAACAAGCTTAACTAAAAAATAGTGTGCCAGTGGTGATAAACTGGCACAGATTTTTCATTTCTCTACTCAATGCTTTTATAAACAACTAAGTTTTCGGTGAATTCATCGGGGCGGTGGTTGCTCCAAAATAGCGTCATACCCGCGGGAGCTGGCTTGATCTGTTTTGATAACACAATTAACCAGCGGCACTGCTCTGGTTTTTCAAAGCGATCTTGCCGTTGATGTAAGATCTTTGTGTAGTAGTACAGCATAGGGGCTTCGGATTCACCGATATTATCGGATGCCATACAGTCATTAGCATGATAATGGCCTTTTAGATGTTGTTCTAAATCGACAAAGACATCTTTAAACCCTTTGGTATAGTCTATCCAGCCCAAAAATAAGCTGAATGTGATCCCCCATACGATACACATGCCTAGCGTCCAGTTTTGCATGGCACGTAAGGTAATCTGTCGGCTCAATAACGCTCTGCGTAAAAACCAGATGGCGGTGAGGATTGTCGCGACTAGCAAAGCAACTATCGAAAATGGCATTTGGTAACTCATCGGTAGCCATTTACTAAAAGGTGTAAGCCACACCTGCGTCTGACCCGAAAGGGCGATAAAATAGCAAACCCACAGGAAAATAATAAGTAGTGACCATAGCGTAGCCGCAAAGCATGAGAAACCGCGTAGCACTTTTTCAGGAAGCGCAAGCACGGTTTGGGTCCCTAAGATTGCAAGTGGGGCGATGAAAGGGAGCAAATAGAGCGCTCTACCTGTTGCTGAAATTTGTAAAAATACAATCCCAAGTAGCGGGAAAATGGTGACTAAGTACTCGTTACGGCTACGTAATCGTTTTAACGGATTTCTAATAAAATAGAGGGTAGCCAGTATGCCTGCTGGCAGTGCAAATAGCAGTACGGATGCTGGAACACGTGTTAAGTTCGCTTTGGCACCTAATTTTTCAACAGAGAAGCCTAGAAAACGACCGATATTATTTTCCCAAAACCAAGTCATAAACAGATCGGGATGTTGGCGATAGAGTAAAATAGGCCAAGGTAAAATCAAGATAAGAGCAGCGAGACCGGCGATGATTGCAGGTAGCCAAAAAAGCTTTTGGCGGCAGTGTGGTAGAAAAATCGGGGCTAGCAGTAAGCTTAACCATAACACACCCGGAATAAACACCCCTTTTGATAGCATGGTGATCACTGTGCCAAACATTAGCCATAATGCGGACATCGCAACCTTTTCTTGGCGTATTAGCCCAAGAATGCCGTACAAACCGATAGTAGCACCTGTAATGAGTGCAACATCCGTAAACATATCATGGCTATGCCTTAAAATGCCGGGGGCGCAAAGGTAGAGTGCGAATGCAATCCAAATGCGTTTATCACTAATATGGTCTGTATTGAAGGCTCGGCGAGCAAGTAGAATAAAAAATGAAAAGTTAATCACTGAAAATAACAATGTCGCACTGCGCGCCGCATCATAAAGCGGCATAAAGCCAGATAGCAAATGGGCACTGATGGTGGCGACCCAATAGTACAGTGGTGGCTTCTCCATAAACGGTTCGCCAGCATTCGTTGGTACGAGCCAATTACCTGTTTCGAACATAGTTTGGATAATACCAAAGCTATAGTTTTCATCTTGCTTCCACGGAGTGTGCCCGTAAATACCAGGTAAAAGATAGATGGCGAGAAAGCCAATAAATAAAATTAATGACTTTTGATTAGGTGTTAATTTTTTTTGCATTGTTCTTGCAGTGAATATATGTCAGTAATTAATAATTTTATGTGATATTTAATTTTAACGAGATCAAATATAATTAATGTTTACACATAAAAATTGTTAACATGATGAAATTAAAGTTGATTTTTATTTAAATTCTCGTTGTCAGATTATATTTTTGCAGCATTATATTCTATGTAATAAATGCGATTTAAAAAATAAGTTATTTGTCATCCTCTCGCTAATACCCCTCACTATTATTTAGCGAAGCAACACTTAACTCTAACAAAATATTTATTAACTGTAGCTAAACGAAAAGAAAATCCATTCACAATAGAGAGGGCTAATAAGTCGGATAGTAAGGATGCCAAATTCGGTAAAACCTCCTCACTGCGCTAGGGATAAAATCTAAAAATTTATGTTAAGTTTGCTTTGTTGTGTGCGATTGCCCCATGTAACTTGAAAACACTTGATCAATACGTCGATTTCGATTGATAATTGCCCGCTTCATAGTCTGCCATCTCTATTGTTAAAGCCAAACGATTGCGTGAGAGTGGGGAGTGAGTAAATCACTCGCTCAATCAGTTTTTTCTAAAAACGTAATCGTTTTCGTCAGTGAGATTAGGCGCTTTTTGTCATATTTAGCAGGGGTATTTCCATGTCTGGCCAACAGGCTTCAACCAATTGCAAATTGGATAAATATTTTAAAATTTCTGCGCGTGGCTCTTCGGTTCGCCGTGAAATTATTGCAGGGTTAACGACATTTTTGGCGATGGTGTATTCCGTCATTGTCGTTCCGGGAATGTTAGGGCAGGCAGGGTTCCCTCCTACAGCTGTCTTTATTGCGACCTGTTTAGTGGCGGGTTTTGGCTCACTATTGATGGGGCTGTGGGCTAACCTGCCAATGGCGATTGGTTGTGCGATTTCACTTACCGCATTTACGGCTTTTAGCTTGGTGTTAGGCCAGAAAATCAGTATCCCTGTTGCTTTAGGGGCCGTGTTTCTTATGGGGTGCCTGTTTACTATTATTTCGGTGACAGGAATTCGTAGCTGGATCCTGCGTAATATGCCTATGGGGATTGCGCACGGTACTGGGATTGGTATTGGGTTATTTTTATTACTGATAGCCGCAAATGGTGTCGGGCTGGTCGTTAAAAACCCAAATGAAGGGCTACCTGTTGCACTTGGCGATTTTACCTCTTTCCCTGTATTAATGGCATTAGCGGGTTTAGCGGTTATTTTTGGCTTAGAGAAGCGTCGCGTGCCCGGTGGTGTTCTGTTGGTGATTATTGCTATTTCAATCATAGGGTTAATTTTTGACCCTGCCGTTAAGTACCAAGGTTTCTTTAAGCTTCCTTCATTAGGTGAAGATGGTTTATCACTGATCATGAGCATGGACATTATGGGAGCCTTGCAACCTATCGTGTTACCAAGCTTATTAGCATTGGTCATGACCGCAGTCTTTGATGCGACAGGAACCATCCGTGCGGTTGCTGGTCAAGCTAACTTGCTGGATAAAGATGGGCAAATTATTAATGGTGGTAAAGCATTAACTGCGGACTCGGTAAGCAGTATCTTTGCTGGAGCGATTGGGGCTTCTCCTGCTGCGGTTTATATCGAATCTGCTGCTGGTACTGCTGCTGGTGGTCGTACGGGGCTTACTGCGGTGGTCGTTGGCCTGTTGTTCTTATTGATTCTATTTTTATCCCCCTTGTCTTATTTAGTACCTGCGTATGCGACGGCGCCGGCTTTGATGTATGTCGGTCTGTTGATGTTGAGTAATGTTTCTAAACTGAACTTTGATGACTTTGTCGATTCGATGTCCGGTTTATTATGTGCTGTGTTTATTGTTCTGACCTGTAACATTGTTACTGGCATTATGTTAGGTTTCGCCGCATTGGTGATTGGACGTATCTTTGCAGGTGAGTGGCGTAAGCTGAATATTGGAACCGTGGTTATTGCTGTTCTATTAGTGGCATTTTATGCTGCTGATTTAGCGATTTAAGATTCGTTGTTCTGTGGGGGCTGGCGCATCGGCTGCCCCCTAATGTATTATCGCGATTAATCTTAAAGTTTGAATTATTTTCCCGCCTAGTAGTTAGTTAAGGATAGAATAGACAAAAGGCGGTGAAACATGTGAAATCCGCGGGTTTTCACGAGTTGCTGGCTTTACTGAAAAATTTCATGGCCTGACGAGCTACCTAATATTCTGCTGCGACGGGTCATATTTGGGTTTGGTTCATTTCGTTAATCAGTAAGGGCAACATGGAAATTTTCTTTACTATTCTCATCTTAATTTTGGCAGTTTCTGTTTCAGGTGTGGTGACAAAAGTCATCCCTGTTCGCGTTCCATTACCCTTAATTCAAATCGCGATTGGTGCATTGCTTGCATGGCCTCAGTTTGGATTACATGTCACGTTTGACCCTGAACTCTTTATGGTTCTATTGATCCCGCCATTGCTATTCGTTGATGGCTGGAAAACGCCAACACGTGAATTTTTCCAAAATGGTCGTGAGATTTTCATCCTAGTATTAGTACTGGTATTGGTAACCGTTGTGGGTATCGGTTATCTCATTTACTGGTTAATGCCGGGTATTCCTTTGATTGCTGCATTTGCACTTGCTGCTGTCCTTTCGCCAACGGATGCGGTAGCGCTCTCTTCGATTGTCGGTAAAGGTCGTATACCTAAGCGTATGATGAGCGTGTTGGAAGGCGAAGCATTGATGAATGACGCTTCAGGTCTGGTTGCATTAAAATTTGCGGTTGCGATTGCAATGGAAACCATGATGTTCTCAGTGTCTGGCGTCACGATTGAATTTTTTAAAGTGGCGATAGGTGGTTTGCTATCCGGTATCATTGTGACTTGGGTTTACAGCAAGTCATTGCGCTTAATGAGTCGCTGGAGTGGCGATGATCCTGCAACCCAAATTGTCTTTATGTTATTGCTGCCTTTTGCCTCTTATATGATTGCGGAGCATATCGGTTTCTCAGGCATTTTGGCTGCGGTGGCTGCGGGGATGACAATCACCAAATCTGGGGTGATCCGTAATGCGCCATTAGCGATGAGACTGCGTGCTGACAGCGTATGGTCAATGTTAGAATTCGTATTTAACGGTTTGGTGTTTATCATGCTTGGCTTACAATTGCCGGGGATTTGGGAAACATCAGTACTGCAAGCGGAACTGGATCCTAGCGTAGAAACGTGGATGTTGTTTGCGGCAGTCGCCATTATCTACTTTGCCTTGCTAATTTTGCGTTTTTGTTGGTTATGGCTCATGAAAAGGTTTAGCCGCCTGTTCCTGAAAAAAAGGCCACTGCAATTTGCTAACTATACGGTACGTGAGCTGTGGCTAGCTTCTTTTGCGGGAGTTCGTGGGGCGATTACCTTAGCCGGTGTGCTTTCAGTACCCCTCTTTTTAAGTGATGGTTCACCTTTCCCAGCGCGTTATCAATTAGTCTTTATTGCGGCAGGGGTGATTTTATTCTCAATATTCGCGGGCGTCATCGCGTTACCGCTGTTGCTGCGCAACTTTAAAGTCGGTGATAAAGAAGCGGATATTAACGAAATTCGTATGGCGAAAGCCGCAATGGCTGAAGTCGCCATTGTGAGTTTAAACAAGATGGAAGAGCGTTTATCGGCGGATGTTGATGAAAAATTAGACCCAGAGGATATTAGTGAAGTGGCCTCAAGGGTTACGGGGCATTTGCGCCGACGTACCGCTAGCCAAGATGAAATCGAACATAACTTACAGATTGAAGATTTAGAGCGGCGCTTTAGGCTAACCGCATTACGTGCTGAACGTGGTGAGTTATATCACCTGCGTGCAACGCGTAAAATTAGCAATGAAACGCTGCAATCCTTACTGACGGATCTCGATTTGTTGGAAGCTGTATTGATTGAAAAAGAGCATTAATTGAGAACAATACAATAATGTGGTTACTTGTGATTACGACGCTGCTTTGGGCAGCGTCTTTTAGTCTTATTGGTGAATATCTCGCTGGGCAAGTGGATAGCTGGCTATCCGTCCTAATACGTGTTTCTTTAGCGGCATTGGTCTTCTTGCCATTTTTACGTTGGCGAGGGCTGGGATTCAAAGTGATTGTGCTGTACATGATTGTTGGTGCATGCCAACTCGGTATTATGTATTTCTTTGTGTTCCAAGCGTATCGCCATCTCACCGTCGCGGAATTTTTGTTATTTACGGTACTCACCCCTCTGTATGTGACGCTCATTTATGATCTATTGGAGCGCCAGCGTTTACGGATGGGCTATTTGTTTAGCTCGCTACTTGCCGTTATTGGTGCAGCCATCATTCGTTATGACCATCTTAGTGAATCTTTCTGGGTAGGTCTGATATTTGTGCAATTAGCTAATATCTTCTTTGCTGTCGGTCAGGTGGGATATAAGCGTTTGATGGAAATATATCCTATCCCTCAGCATCAAGCTTTTTCATGGTTTTATATCGGTGCAACGCTGGTCGCACTGTTCGGATGGGGGCTATTTGGGGATAAATCGCTAGTGCCAACCACACATGTTCAATGGTGGGTTTTACTGTGGTTAGGTGTTGTGGCTTCTGGCATCGGCTACTTTATGTGGAATTATGGTGCCACAAAAGTAGACGCCGGAACCCTTGCTATCATGAATAATATGATGGTTCCAGCGGGGCTACTGGTTAATTTTGCCATCTGGCAACAGCATCCAGATTGGTTGAGTTTTACCATTGGAGCGAGCCTGATTGTCGCGTCTCTGTGGGTACATAGGCGTTGGATACTTTCACCGGTTTCACGTAAGACAGATTCTCAACGGCATGATTAGTGGCCGTTTTGGTAAAAGCTTCAATAGCGGGTTGGCGTTGCTCTCCTTCACGGCATGCAGCGTACAACCGGCTCCACAAACCACTCCCTAATGTTTTTATACTAATTAACCCTTGTTTTTCAAACGAATCCACCGCCCAATGTGGTAATGCGGCGATCCCCATTTTAGCTGCCACCATCTGTATTAAAATCAATGTATTATCAACGGCTTTCACCTTTGGTGAAACCCCGGCTGGCTGTAAGAAATGGCGCCAAACATCAAAGCGATGACGTTGTACTGGGTAAATTAGTAAGGTCTCATCGGCGAGAGCATGAGGCTCGATAATCGGTTTTTTTGCTAAAGGGTGATCATTAGCCACAATTAATTTTACTTCATAATCAAACAGCGGCGTGTAGTGGATCTCTTTATCAGCCAAGATATCTGAAGTCAGTACAATATCCAGCTCTCGTGAAAGTAATTCGGGCTGCGGGTCAAAAGTCACTCCCGATTTAAAATCCACTGAAACTTGCGGCCATGTTTGCCTAAATTGCTGTAATGCAGGTGTTAGCCATTGAATGCAGCTATGGCATTCGATAGCGATACGTAGCGTCGACACGCCCGGTTCATTACAAATACGAATAGCATCTTTCACCATTGGTAATACTTGGTGTGCCAGTTGCAATAGCACTTCCCCTTGCGGTGTAAATCGTAATGGCTGGCTTTTACGAATAAATAGCTTAAAGCCCAAACGATGTTCTAAGTCACTAAATTGATGTGACAATGCTGACTGAGTCTGGTGCAGGTAAGTTGCAGCCGCTGCCAATGAGCCATGTTGGCTGAGCGCATGCAATGTTTTTAGATGTTTTAATTCGATCATGAGAAACCTTCAAGATGACAATGAATAATTTGCGCTTGTGCTTTATACAGTACCTGTTGATTATAGATGTGTAAACATCTAGACGGCTAAAAATTTTAAGGGGTCAATATGTCTGTTATAAATCATACACTTGGATTTCCTCGTGTCGGTCTGAAAAGGGAGCTAAAACGCGCACAAGAAGATTATTGGGCTGGAAAAATTGACCAAGCAGCGCTTTTAGCAACGGGTCGTGAATTACGTGCTCGTCACTGGCAACAACAAAAAGATGCCGGTGTGCAACTATTACCAGTCGGTGATTTTGCTTGGTATGACCAAGTATTAACGACGAGCTTATTGCTGGGGAATGTACCTCCACGTCATCAAAACGAAGATGGCTCAATTGATTTAGATACACTATTTAGAGTGGCTCGTGGCCGCGCGCCAACAGGAAAGCCAGCAGCGGCAGGCGAGATGACTAAGTGGTTTAATACCAATTACCACTACATCGTACCTGAGTTCCAAAAAGGGCAGAAATTCAGCTTATCATGGACACAACTGTTTGAGGAAGTCGATGAAGCGTTAGCACTAGGCCATACTATCAAACCTGTTGTAATTGGTCCGTTGACTTACCTATGGTTAGGCAAAGTAAAAGGTGAATCATTCGATCGTTTATCATTATTGAATGATCTGCTACCTGTCTATCAAGAAATTCTTGCACGTTTAGCGCAAAAAGGAATTGAGTGGGTACAAATTGATGAACCAGCACTGGTGTTAGATTTACCAACAGAGTGGCAGCAGGCGTATCAAACGGCTTATCAAGCGTTAGCTGGGAAAACCAAACTGTTGCTGACAACCTATTTTGATGGCATCAGTCACCATCTGGATCTGATTAAACAGCTACCAGTACAGGGATTGCATGTTGATGTTGTCGCTGGGCAAGATGACATCGAAAAATTACACCAAGCGCTACCACAAGATTGGGTGCTCTCATTAGGCATTATCAATGGTCGTAACGTATGGAAAGCTGACTTAGGTGAAAAGTTTGCACGTATTAAGCCGTTGTTAGGCCAACGTAATTTGTGGGTCGGCTCATCGTGTTCACTACTCCATAGCCCTATCGATCTCAACGATGAGACTCGCTTAGATGAAGAAGTGAAAAGTTGGTTTGCTTTTGCGCTACAAAAATGTGCGGAATTAGCATTACTAAGCCAAGCGTTAAATGAGCCAACGGCAGAGCATCTTGCTGGATTAGAACAATACAGCGCTCCGGTTCGTGCTCGTAAGACATCAACTCGTGTCAATAATGCGGCGGTCAATCAGCGTTTGCAAGGGATCCGTAAAGGGGATGCTGAACGTAATAGCCCATATGAAATACGCGCTCAACGTCAACGTGAACGCTTTAATTTGCCATTATGGCCAACCACAACAATTGGTTCGTTTCCACAAACGAGTGAAATTAGAACACTGCGCCTTGATTTCAAAAAAGGTAACTTAGATAAAACGCACTATCGTACCAGTATCAGTGAACACATTAAGCAGGCGATTAAAGAGCAAGAACTGCTTGATATTGATGTGTTAGTGCATGGTGAAGCCGAACGTAACGACATGGTTGAATACTTTGGTGAGCATTTTGACGGTTATGTCTTTACACAAAATGGCTGGGTACAAAGCTATGGTTCGCGCTGTGTGAAACCTCCCGTCATTATTGGAGATATTAGCCGACCAGAAGCTATCACGGTAGAGTGGGCGAAATACGCACAATCGCTGACTGAAAAGCCAGTCAAAGGGATGTTAACGGGGCCTGTGACTATCCTATGTTGGTCATTCCCGCGTGAAGACATTAGTCGTGAAACAATTGCCAAACAAATTGCTTTGGCGCTACGCGATGAAGTGGATGATCTACAAAAAGCGGGGATTGGCATTATTCAAATCGATGAGCCTGCACTTCGCGAAGGCTTGCCATTACGTAAGGATGAGTGGGCTGAATATTTAAATTGGGCAGTAGAAGCATTTAAACTCAGTGCGGCAATTGCCGATGATGACACTCAGATCCACACCCATATGTGTTATTGCGAGTTCAATGACATCATGGATTCGATTGCTGCGCTGGATGCTGATGTGATCACGATTGAGACTTCGCGCTCTGACATGGAATTGTTGGATGCTTTCGAAGACTTCCATTATCCCAATGAAATTGGCCCAGGTGTATATGATATTCACTCACCAAACGTGCCAAATGTTGAGTGGATTGTGGCGCTACTGAGAAAAGCTGCTAAACGTGTTCCGGTTGAACGTCTGTGGGTGAACCCTGACTGTGGCTTGAAAACCCGTGGTTGGACAGAGACACGTCAATCATTGGCTAACATGGTGGAAGCTGCTAAAAGGTTAAGAAGCGAATACTAAGCTAAATATTGGTGAGTGGTAGGTTAGCATGTTGGTTAACCTACCACTTTTGCTTTGATGAGGCAGTATTAACCAAACAACTTTTCTTTCAGCATATTCATGCCAACTGCAGACAAATCAACGTGTTCTGGCAGAACACCTTCTGGTGTAGCTTGATTAACGAGTTTTGGGAGATATTTGGCGATCAATTCTGTCGTTTCTTGCGGGTCAATACCCACTTTTTGAGCTAATTGTTGGATATCTAAGTTACCAAAAACTTGAATTAATTGGTTAACGCTCACAGGTAGGTTCTCAGAGTTACTGATCCATGATTGAATAATGTCACCTAAGCCTTGTTGGTTAAATTTATCAACAACCCCTGCTAACCCACCTTGTTTATCAATCCATTCAATTACGGATTGAAACTGGCTCATTTTATCACCGGCAACCATGGTGATCAGTTGATCGAACAAACCCATTTAATACTCCTCATTATTTCTCAAACTGTGGGCTTCAACAGCGTGTTCAGTGCGTTAAAGGATCCCTAAAAATTAAGTAATCGGCTATTTTGGTCAATTTCAGCGAGGCGTCAATCAAAAATGATGCTATTGCGATTTAACTGAACGGAAAAGCGGAAAAGTTTTATTTTTTACATTTGATAGGTATAAACCACGCTCTCATCACATTTTTTATCACATTGCGATGTGAATTGTTTTGTGAATTACCAAAAATTAAAAATGCATTAAAAACAATAAATTAAAATAATATTGGTGATTTTTTATATTATTCATAATGTGATATCCATCATGTGTTTGTGAATTTTGTTATGTGAGAATTCACATCAATAACAAAGATTAACAACATCAGGGGTTGTTATGGGAAATTTCGTTAAGAACGTCGGTGTTATTGGCTTAGGCTCAATGGGTATGGGGATCGCTAAATCCCTAATAAAAAATAATATTCCTACCTATGGCTTTGACCTAAACCAAGATGCCTGCCAAATCTTAAAGCAAGCCGGTGCTGTCGCAGTAGGCCAAAATGCGGCGGAGTACGCTCAACATCTGCAAGCTTTACTGTTAGTTGTCGTCAATGGTCGCCAAGTCGAGGCAATCCTATTTGGTGGCGATAAGCCTCTGGTAGAGCAGTTGCAGCCAGGCACTATTATTATGTTGCATAGTACGCTATCTGCTGAGCAAACAAAACAGATTGCTCAGCGTTTGGCGCAATATCAGTTACCACTGATGGATGCACCTATTTCAGGCGGCGCGCTGAAAGCGGCAGAAGGCAAACTAACGGTGATGGCATCTGGCGCTCCGATCTTGTTTGAACAGCTTAACGAAGTTTTTGAGGCGATAGCTGAGCGTTTATATCGTGTCGGTGATGAGGTGGGGTTGGGGTCGACAGTAAAAACCATCCATCAACTACTTGCTGGGGTTCATATTGCGGTTGCTGCCGAAAGCATGGCATTAGCTGCCAAAGCGGGTATCGACCTGAATATGATGTATGACATCGTGACACATGCAGCGGGTAACTCGTGGATGTTTGAGAACCGTATGCAGCATGTTCTTGATGGTGATTATACGCCCAAATCGTCCGTTGATATTTTTGTGAAAGACTTAGGGTTGGTCATGGAAACAGGGAAAGCCTTGAACTTCCCATTACCTATCGCGGCCACTGCTCATCAAATGTTTATCTCTGCAAGTAACGAAGGTTTTGGCCTTCAAGATGACAGTGCAGTGATCAAAACTTTCAAAGGCATTGCTTTACCGGAGAAAAAAGTATGACTGTGAAATTAGGTGTGATTGCCGATGATTTTACTGGTGCAACCGACATCGCAGGATTTATGGTCCAGAACGGCTGGCGAGTCGTTCAATTACTGAATGAACCAGATGACAATACAGTCGTACCACACGATGTTGATGCGATTGTTATCAGCCTAAAAAGCCGTTCTTGTCCTGTAGATGAAGCAATTAACGCATCGTTAAACGCATGTCGTTGGTTAAAGCAACAAGCACACTGCCAACAAATTTTCTTTAAATATTGCTCCACATTTGATTCCACTGACAAAGGCAATATTGGCCCAGTGACTGACGCGTTGATGAAGCAGCTTGATACTCAAGTTGCACTGATTTGTCCTGCACTGCCCATTAATGGCAGAACCGTGGTTCACGGGCATTTATTTGTCAATGGTCAGCTGCTCAATGAAAGTGGTATGCAGCATCACCCCGTGACGCCAATGACGGATGCTAACTTGATGAGGGTGATGGAAAAGCAATCTGAAGGTAAAGCTGGGCTGATCCCATTATCTGATATTCAGCAAGGCAGCACGCTAATTAAACAGCGTTTAGCAACCTTAGCCGAGCAAGGTGCGAGTTACATCGTTGTTGATTCATTAACAATGAATGATTTGTTACCGATCGCCAAAGCGGTAAAAGAGATGCCTTTACTGACAGGCGGCTCTGGACTTGGGGCGGCATTAGCCAATGTGGATACCGGATGTGAATGGGGGGCAGGTGGTAGCCGTGGTGAAACGCCTAGCCGCCAAGGCCGTCAGACCGTGATTTTATCTGGCAGTTGCTCAGCAATGACCAACAAACAAGTGCAAAGCTACCAACAAATTGCACCAGCTAAAGTCGTGGATGTCGGGGAGTGTATTGATAACCCTCTCTATGCCCAACAATTAGCAACGTGGGTTCAAGAGCAAAAATTAACAGGACTCGCACCACTATTATATGCGACCCAACCACCTGAAATTCTGAGAAAAATTCAAGAGACGTATGGGGCAGATATAGCGAGTAGCGCAGTGGAAAATGTGTTTGGGGAAGTGGTAAAACTTTTACAAGCACAAGGTTATAACACCTTTATTATTGCGGGTGGCGAAACATCCGGCAAAGTCGTTCAAAGCCTAGGAACCGAGCAATTAAGCATTGGTGCGCCAATCGCACCGGGCGTTCCATGGGTTCAAGATTTAACAAGCGGTCACTGGTTGGCACTCAAATCGGGTAATTTCGGCCAAGAGAATTTCTTCCAGTACGCACAGGAGATGTTTAATGAGTGAAGAAAAGGCACTACGCCAAGAGCTGGCTGATTGGGCTAAATCGATGTTTAACCGTGGCTATAGTAGTGGCGGAGCTGGAAACATCAGTGCCAAACTTCCGGATGGGAACATTATCGTCACGCCAACTAACTCCAGCTTTGGGGATTTAGATCCTGAAAGACTAAGTAAGTTGGATGCAGAAGGGCACTGGATCGATGGCGATAAGCCCACTAAAGAAGTCTCTATGCATATGGCGATGTATCGACAGCGTCCTGATTGCCGAGCGGTGGTTCACTTACACTCCCCTTGGCTAACCGCACTGTCGTGTTTATCAGGGCTTGATAGCAGCAATTGCTTGCCGCCAATCACGCCTTATTACGTGATGCGAGTCGGCAAATTGCCATTAATTCAATACTTGCCACCGGGGGATGACCGTATTGGTGAAGAAATTGAAAAATTGGCTCCTAACCATAACGCAGTACTGCTATCGAATCATGGACCCGTTGTTGGCGGTAAAACCTTAAGGCAAGCTTTCTTCAATGCTGAAGAGTTGGAAGATACGGCGCGTTTATATATCACATTACGCCAGCAAGGTTTTACAACACTCACTGAAGAGCAAGTTAACGAGCTAGAAAGCCGTTATCCAAAGAAATGAGGCACCTGATATGGCTAAATTTGCAGCAAACCTCAGTATGATGTTTAACGAAGTTCCTTTTATTCAGCGCTTTGAACGCGCTGCACAAGCGGGCTTTACTGGCGTTGAATATCTTTTCCCCTATGAAGAACAACCTGAAGCGATAGCTGAACAGTTGGAAAAATATGGTTTAACTCAAGCGCTGTTCAACATGCCAGCGGGCGATTGGGCGGCGGGTGAACGCGGCATGGCATCTATTCCGGGTCGTGAAGATGAGTTCGCACAAGGCGTACAGACGGCACTGAAATATGCCAAAGCGTTGGGTTGTAAGCAGGTGCATGCGATGGCAGGTAAATTGGATGCCCGATTTACCCCTGAACAGCAGCAAGCGTGTTTTATTAAAAATATTCAATATGCCGCAGATATTATGGCTGAGCATGGCATTCGTGTATTAATTGAGCCTATCAATACGCGTGATATGCCGGGTTACTTTTTGACTACGCAAAAGCAAGCTGAGGCATTGCTACCAAAGATCGCACGTGAAAATGTGTTTATTCAATTGGATCTCTATCACTGCCAAATCATGGAAGGTGATTTATTGAAAACAATTGAGCGTTTATGGGATAAATTTAGTCATATTCAGATAGCTTCAGTTCCTTATCGTCATGAGCCTGATAGTGGTGAAGTCAATTACCCATGGATTTTCAAACAATTAGATGAAATGGGATATCAAGGTTGGCTTGGATGTGAATATCGCCCCGCAGGTCGTACCGAAGACGGTTTAGGTTGGCTGAAACAAGCACAGTCTTAAACAGGAGAGCCTATGATCCCTTCAGAGCGTCGTGATTTTATTTACCGTTACGTCCATGAGTACCAAACCGTGTCGATTAACGACTTGGTGGAGCTAATGAATGTGTCGCATATGACGGTAAGACGTGATATCCGCATGCTAGAAGAGGAAGGGAAAGTCGTTGCAATAAGCGGTGGTGTTCGGTTAAACGATGCGTTACGCCAAGAGCTTCCTTGGAGTGAGAAAGCGCGTTTACATCATCGAAGCAAACGTGAAATAGGTAAATTTGCCTCATCGCTCGTTGAAGATGGGCAAGTGGTTTATCTCGATGCGGGAACAACGACATTTGAGATAGCCCGTGTGCTGGGTGAACGGTTTAATTTGACGATTGTGACTAATGATTTTTCTATCATGCAATATTTGATGAACAAATCACAACTCAATCTGTATCACACGGGGGGGCAAGTGGATAAACGTAACCATTCGTGTGTTGGCAATACCGCCGCAATGATGCTGAAAACCCTAAATGTTGATGTGGCATTTATTAGCACTAGCTCTTGGGATTTACTGCATGGGGTTTCCACGCCTCATGAAGAAAAAGTACAAATAAAACAAACATTACTGGATGTTGCTCGGCGCTGTGTGCTGGTTTCTGACAGTAGCAAATTTGGTAAATATGGCATGTTCCGTGTTTGCCCACTAAATCAATTGCACGACATTATTTGTGATGATCAGCTACCAAACGATGCTGTGCAGCGGATAACAGAACAAAATATAAAACTTCATTTAATAAAGACATAAATAATCTTACCTAATGATGAATAGCTCAAATTAGGGCTATTCAAGGAGAATAACAATGAAAGTTATCATTACAGGCGGCGCTGGCTTTTTGGGTCAGCAGCTAGCCGCTGCTTTACTTAAAAACAGCCAGGGTTTTAAATTTGACCAACTCGTTTTAGCGGATATTCAGTGCCCTACATCGCCAATTGAAGACGCTAGAGTGAGTTGTGTTGCAACAGATTTAACTCAGCCGGGTGCCGCTGATAAGCTGATTGATGCGCAAACCGACATCGTTTATCACCTCGCTGCTATTGTGAGTAGTCATGCTGAAAGCGATTTTGATTTAGGCATGAAAGTAAATTTCGAAGCGACTCGCCAATTATTGGAAGTGGCTCGTGCTAAAAACCCTGCAATGAAGTTTATCTTTACCAGTTCATTAGCAGTATTTGGCGGTGAACTACCTGACGTTATCACCGACCTTTGTGTGGTTAACCCGCAATCATCGTATGGTGCACAAAAAGCGATGTGCGAATTGATGGTTAATGACTATTCACGTAAAGGCTATGTTGATGGACGTGTGTTACGCCTACCAACAATCAGTGTGCGCCCTGGCGTTCCGAACAAAGCCGCCTCTTCATTTGCCAGTGGCATCATTCGTGAGCCATTAAATGGGGTTGAGAGTGTTTGCCCTGTTTCACCTGAACTTGCGTTGTGGCTCTCGAGTCCAGAAACGGTTGTCAGTAATTTCATTCATGCTGCAACCATTTCAGCAGAGCAATTTGGCTTGTCTCGTACGGTTAACTTACCGGGGATCACTGTGACAGTTCAAGGGATGATTGATGCTCTACGTGATGTCGCAGGCCAAAAAGCGGTTGATCTGATCCGTTTTGAACCGGATGAAGCCATTAACCGTATTGTCGCAAGTTGGCCGGGTAAATTCGATATTAGCCGTGCTTTAGGCCTTGGTTTCCGTGCAGATGGTTCGTTTGCTGATGCAATTCGTTCATTCATCACTCACCACGGCTCACAGCAATAGGGGATAAGCTATGTCCTATATTCCTATTATTGGCCTCGCGGTGGCCATATTTGTCCTGATCTTCTTGGTATTGCGAACGCGTATTCATGCGTTACTTGCCATGTTGATTGCAGCAGCTATTGCAGGTATCTCAGGTGGGTTAACCGCCGCAGAAACCGTCTCTGTAATTACAAAAGGTTTTGGTAGCACACTCGGTGGTATCGGTATTGTTATCGGTCTCGGGGTAATGATGGGAAGGGTACTAGAAGTTTCTGGTGCCGCTGAACAAATAGCGTATAGCTTTATTCGTTGGTTAGGGAAAAAACGCGAAGAATGGGCGCTGGCTATCACAGGTTATATCGTCAGTATTCCAATTTTCGTTGACTCCGCATTCGTGATCCTCTACCCATTAGCGAAGGCATTAGCGAAAAATGGTAAGCGTAGTCTGCTGACACTTGGTGTCGCATTAGCTGGTGGCTTAGTGGTTACTCACCACACTGTGCCGCCGACTCCGGGTCCTTTAGGGGTTGCTGGGATCTTCGGTGTGGATATTGGTGCCATGATCTTAACGGGGATGACCCTTGCTATCCCTTGCGTTATTGGGATCGTATTTTACGCGAAGTGGTTAGCTGTTAAATACCCTGAGTTTATGCCCGATGAAAGCAACAACGCAGATCTGAAAGAAATTCACGACCGCTATATGGAAGAAAAGGCGAACAAGCCGTTACCAAGCCTCTTCTTATCTGTATTACCTATCGTAACACCGATCTTGTTGATCTTTATCAATGCGGTCAACGGGTTATTGCTAAAAACCGACGCCTTTCAAGGGATGGAGAATAATTGGTATTTCCAAACCTTTGAATTCCTTGGTGCACCAATAATTGCTCTGTCTATCAGTGTGTTGATTGCCGTTTATACGCTGATGCCAAAAGCGACGAAAGAAGAAGTCATCGACCGCATGGAAGAAGGCTTACAGTCAGCCGGGATCATCTTACTGGTAACAGGTGCGGGTGGTGCGTTAGGTGCGGTTTTACGTGACAGTGGTACGGGGAATATTTTAGCGGAGCATGTGGCGAGTTTACCAATCACTCCAGTGTTGATCCCATTTATTATCGCCACATTGGTACGTTTAATTCAGGGTTCGGGCACCGTCGCGATGATCACAGCGGCATCGATTTCTGCTCCCATTATTAGCCAGATCCCTGATATCAATCTGCTTGTTGCGGCTCAAGCTGCGACAATGGGGTCACTGTTCTTTGGTTATTTCAACGACAGCCTCTACTGGGTTGTTAACCGAATGATGGGTATTAAGGACGTTAGACAACAGATGATGGTTTGGTCTATCCCAACAACGATAGCTTGGGCCATTGGTCTAGTAGGCGTTCTGATCCTTGATGTAGTTCTCTGATAGATAAACTATCTTTTATTTCTGCCAATAATTCAAAGCGCCTTCGGGCGCTTTTTCGTGACTTTCTTTCATATCGTCTATACTGATTGCATATTTGTATTTAAAACAATTAATTTGTGATCTAAATCACCATTTAATGAAATCTAGATAAAATCATTTCCATTAAAAGTGACTATGGTCACTAAATTGACATGGGTTTACCGCTATATTAATCACAACGTATAAATTCAATGATGCCATTGTGTAAAGGAGTTTGATATGTCTGACGTATTCCACTTAGGGCTAAAAAAGAGTGACTTACAGGGTGCAACCGTTGCAATTGTTCCCGGTGATCCAAATCGTGTCGAAAAAATCGCACGCCTGATGGATAATCCGGTACATCTCGCTTCTTTACGTGAGTTCACCTCTTGGCGTGGTGAGCTTGATGGTAAAGCAGTCATTATTTGTTCAACGGGAATTGGTGGTCCTTCAACCTCTATTGCTGTAGAAGAACTTGCGCAGCTAGGTATTCGTACTTTCTTGCGTATTGGTACTACAGGGGCTATTCAAGAAAATATTAATGTTGGTGATGTGTTAGTGACAACCGCAGCCGTAAGATTAGACGGTGCGAGCCAACATTTTGCGCCATTGGAATACCCAGCCGTTGCTAACTTTACTTGTACGAATGCACTCTATGATGCAGCGAAAGAAGCGGGTGCAACAGTCCATGTGGGTGTGACTGCTTCATCGGATACCTTCTATCCAGGCCAAGAGCGTTATGACACCTATACTGGTCGTGTGATGCGCCATTTCAGAGGTTCAATGAAAGAATGGCAAGATATGGGCGTGATGAACTATGAGATGGAATCAGCGACGTTGCTGACCATGTGCTCAAGCCAAGGCCTACGTGCGGGTATGGTTGCAGGTGTGATTGTTAACCGTACTCAACAAGAAATTCCAGACGAAGCACTGTTGAAGAAAACAGAAAGCAATGTATTAAGCATTGTTGTTGAAGCTGCGCGTCGTCTACTTTAATTTCTCCTATTACTGGCTCGTTTACTTTGATGTTCGCTCGGTTGTGAATAAACCGTAGACGAGCCCAGTTTTCTTTCTCTTTTTCGATATTGATTACATTTCAATGCACTCTTTTATGAATACCTGCTTAACGGCGGGTATTTTTTCTGATTTTTTTCCGGTCATAATCTGTTATGGTTTTAGTCATAATCAATATCATAGGTAGCGATAATTATGACAAAAACACCTTATTTACACCCTTCAGTATTACCGTTAAAAGGTGGAATTAACTTCCGTGACCTCGGCGGAAAAAAATTAGCCAATGGCAACAAAATAAAATCAGGCGTGCTATTTCGTTCAGGAGCTTTGAACCATTTAACGACAGAGGATTTGGCCGTTTTACAATCACAAAACCTTTATCAAATATTGGATTACCGTGATGTGGCGGAAACAAAAGCAAAACCAGATATGATTTGGGATGGTGCTCATTATGTTAATGCCCCAGCGAACCCTATGGCAAAGGAGGTCAGTGCCGATTTAGGCCAACTGACACCAGAGTCACTTGAACAGTTTGACCCTAAAATATTTATGGGGCGCCTTTACGAGCTATTGCCTTTAAATAATCCTGCTTACCATCAACTTGTGAGTATGTTAAAGCAGCCTGAAAAAGGGGGGATCGTTCAGCATTGTGCGGTCGGTAAAGATCGTACTGGTGTTGGCGCCGCTTTGGTACTATTTGCGCTGGGTGCAGACTTAGATACCGTCATGGAAGATTACCTACTGACAAATGAAACCCTCGCGCCATTCCGTAAGCATTTATTGGAAGAGCATGCACAAAGGATGAGTGACAGTGTGGTGAAAAAGTTTGAGTATGTCTATTCTGTGCGTGAAGAATTTCTTATGACAGCCATAAATAGCATAAAAACACATTATGGTAGTATTGATAAATGGCTGGAGAGTGATTTTGGACTGGATAATGCTGGCAGAAGCTTACTTCAAAGTTATTTTCTCGAATAATTAGTTTAAGATTGGTTTATTACATATTAGTTAATGTATTAAACCAATCCATTATAAAGGGAGAAAGGCTGTGACGTTGAATGAAATCGTCCATACAGTGACCGAATTTACCCGTGAACATGAAATATGGGCGCTGCCAATCATCTTCTTTCTAGCATTTGGTGAATCTTTAGCCTTTTTATCTTTGCTGTTGCCTGCAACTGTCATCCTGTTAGGTTTAGGTGCCCTCATCGGCGAAAGTGGTATTACATTCTGGCCTGTATGGCTTGCGGCAACGTTAGGGGCATTTTTTGGTGATTGGCTCTCCTATTGGTTTGGTTTTCACTATAAAGATAACGTCCGTAAAATGTGGCCGATTTCTCGCAAACCTCAAATGATTGATAGAGGGCAGCACTTTTTCAATCGTTGGGGCATATGGAGTGTCTTTTTAGGGCGTTTCTTCGGCCCATTCAGAGCCGTCGTACCTTTAGTGGCTGGGATTTGTAAAATGCCTAAACGCTATTTTCAGGCGGCAAACTTAGTGTCTGCGATGATTTGGGCATTTGGTATATTAGCGCCAGGCGCATTTGGATTACGTTGGCTAGCTCAGTGGATGGGCTAAGCTGCGAATCGTCTCGCAATTTAGGGCTTGTTTTAAATTACTTCTGGACTGATATACAGTATCCGATTACCTTACCCTAGATCTCGTCATGTAAGGATTTAACTGTGGATACCTCTCTTTTATATGGGGTTATTGGCGCCCTTGGCGGTATATTAATTGGCGGCTTAGCCGTTTGGCTGTTTATTGCGCAAAAACTTAATCAAAAAGAGCAAGAACTCCAACACATTAATCGTCAACTTGCGGCCAGTGATGAAAAAAACATCCATCTTTCTGAGTGGAAAATGGAATATGAACGTCTCGATCAAGAGTTGCGAACACTCAGAGATATTAATCGTGAGCAAGAAGCTGAATTACGAGAAATCACAACACGTTTTGAGCAAAGCCAGCTAGCCAATGAAGAGAAACAGCGCCTGCTGCAAAACAGTGAGCAGCGGTTAACGATTCAATTTGAAAATTTAGCCAACCGGATTTTTGAGCAGAATGAGCGTAGGGCATCAGAGCAGCAGCAAAAAAGCTTGATTGCCATGTTATCCCCATTTCGTGAACAGCTTGAAGGGTTCCGCCAACAGGTACAGCAAAGCTTTGGTGAAGAAGCCAAAGAGCGGCATACACTGGCGTATGAAATCCGTCAGTTACAGCAGCTAAATACTCAAATGACCAAAGAAGCGGTTAACCTGACTCGAGCCCTTAAAGGGGATAACAAGATCCAAGGAAACTGGGGAGAAACCATTCTGACGCGGATCTTGGAAGCTTCTGGTTTACGCAAAGGGAGTGAGTTTGAAACACAAGTCAGTATTAATACCAGCTATAACAGCCGTTATCAGCCTGATGTGATTATCCGCTTGCCTGAAGGTAAAGACGTGATTGTTGATGCAAAAATGTCACTGGTCGCTTATGAAAGATATTTCAATAGTGAAGACCCTGACGAACAAACTCAGGCTATCAAAAACCATGTAGCTTCAATTCGTAATCACATGCGTATGCTAAGTCATAAGGACTATCATCAACTACCGGGGATACGCTCTTTAGATTATGTATTGATGTTTATTCCAATTGAACCGGCTTACTTATTGGCTTTAAAAGAATCGCCTGCGCTACTTGATGAAGGTATAAAACAGAATATCATGTTAGTTTGCCCTTCCACATTATTAGTGGCGGTGCGAACAATTAACAATTTGTGGCGCTATGAACGCCAAGGGCAAAATGCGCAAGAAATTGCCGCAAAAGCCGCAAAAATGTACGACAAATTACGCCTTTTTGTTGATGACATGCAACTTTTAGGGGCAAGCCTTGATAAAGCGGATAATGCTTACCAATCCGCAATGAAAAGGTTGGCTGAGGGGCGTGGTAATTTAATTAGTCAGGCAGAAAGCTTTAAAGAAATGGGGGTTGAGGTAAAACAGCCTATTTCACCACAGCTCGTTGAAAAGTCAGATAAGCCATATTGTGCGGAATCTTAGACTTCTTGATAGGGTTTTACCTCAAAGACTGTTACACTTCCTACAAAAGTTTGAATTATAAACAGGCATAATAGAAATGACAGAACCATCAAAAGAAACTATTGATTTTGGTTTCCGTACCGTAGGCAAAGAAGATAAAGTTGGCCTTGTGGCTAATGTTTTTCACTCTGTAGCATCAAAATATGACTTGATGAATGATTTAATGTCTTTCGGCATTCATCGTGTCTGGAAACGTTTTACGATAGAAGCCAGTGGTGTACGTCGTAACCAACGTGTTTTAGATCTTGCTGGTGGTACTGGTGATTTAACCGCGAAGTTTTCTCGTCTTGTCGGTGAAAAAGGTGAGGTGATCCTCGCTGATATTAACGACTCTATGTTAAAAATGGGACGTGAAAAATTACGTGATCTTGGTATTGTTGGTAATGTTAGCTATGTTCAAGCCAACGCAGAAGAACTGCCATTCCCTGATAACTATTTTGATTGTATCACCATCTCTTTTGGGCTACGTAATGTGACCGATAAAGACAAAGCTTTACGCTCAATGTTCAGAGTGTTAAAGCCAGGTGGTCGTCTGCTAGTACTTGAATTCTCTAAGCCTGTTATTGAGCCGCTTAATAAGGCTTATGACGCGTATTCATTCCATGTTCTACCTCGTATTGGTCAAGCTGTGGTTGGGGATCCTGATAGCTATCGTTATCTTGCAGAATCTATCCGTATGCACCCAGACCAAGAAACACTGAAATCAATGATGGAAAATGCAGGCTTTGAACAAGTCTCCTATACCAATATGACAGGTGGTATTGTCGCATTGCATAAAGGGTTTAAATTCTAAGATGGAAGCCACATCAGCACAGGCTGAAAGCCAAAATACAGTGTTATATTCTTTAATGACGGCATTCATGGAAACATGTTTGAATCATATGTTATTTAAAGAATCGGTCTTAAAACCCGCTAGAGCACGCTTAGCGGGTAAAGTCATGTCTATCGATTTGAAAGAGCTGAATAAAACATTGACGTTGATTTTCAGTGATAACCATGTCGATGTTTTAAGCCAATGGCATGAGCCTGCTGATTGTACAATCAAAACATCCCTCTTTACGCTAATTAAGCTAAAAGACAAACAACAGTTATCACAGCTAATCAATAGTGGTGAAATTGTTATTGAAGGTGATATGCAGGTTGTACAGCATTGGTCGTCATTATTAGATATGGCAATTTGGGATCCTGCACACTATCTATCCCCTTACTTAGGCGATGTCGCGGCACAAGGTATTAGCCAAGTACTACGCAAGGGCGCGAGTTTAGCTTCACATTTAGCATGCAGGCAAAAAAACTATATCAAAGACACACTGCTTGAAGAGTGGAAAATGGCTCCAAACCCACTCGAACTGGCTTATTTTAGTGATGAAGTAGAACAAGTTTCTGATTCACTAAGTGAGCTAGAAAAACGATTGAGCCAGTTGGAGGAGTATAATGACGCCCGGTGAAATAAAACGTCTCTACTTTATTATTCGGGTATTCCTTTCGTATGGTTTGGATGAGCTCATCCCAAAAGTAAAGCTGACGCTACCGCTGCGTATTGGTCGTTTTGGTTTCTTTTGGATTAAAAACCAGCATAAGGGCAAAGAGCTTGGTGAGCGTTTACGTTTAGCTTTACAAGAATTGGGGCCTGTCTGGATCAAGTTTGGGCAGATGCTATCTACCCGACGCGATCTGTTTCCACCCGCTATCGCTGACCAACTCTCTTTGCTGCAAGATAAGGTCGCTAGCTTTGACGGCAAACTGGCTCGTCGTTACATTGAAGAATCATTAGGCGGCCCACTCGAACAGTGGTTTGATGATTTCGATGAAAAGGCACTAGCGTCAGCTTCGATTGCTCAAGTACATACCGCAAAACTCAAAGAAAATGGTAAGGAAGTCGTTTTAAAAGTTATCCGTCCTGATATCCTGCCGGTTATCAAAGCGGATGTAAAACTCATGTATCGTATCGCTAATTGGGTGCCTTTACTGCCTGATGGTCGCCGTCTACGCCCTAAAGAAGTGGTTCGTGAATATGAAAAAACCTTGATCGATGAGCTAAATCTCTTACGTGAATCGGCTAATGCTATCCAGCTTCGTCGTAATTTTGAGAATAGCTCAATGCTATATGTACCAGAGGTTTATGCCGATTATTGTCGCGAAAACGTTATGGTCATGGAGCGTATCTATGGTATTCCTGTTTCCGATATTGCGGCTTTAAAAGCGCAAGGGACAAACATGAAAATCTTGGCGGAAAGAGGCGTGAAAGTCTTCTTTACTCAAGTTTTTCGTGACAGCTTTTTCCATGCAGATATGCACCCCGGCAATATTTTTGTCAGCTATGAGCACCCTGAAGATCCGCTGTATATCGGCATCGATTGTGGTATTGTTGGTTCACTGAATAAAGAAGATAAGCGCTATCTTGCAGAGAACTTTATTGCTTTCTTTAATCGTGATTACCGCAAGGTCGCTGAACTGCATGTCGACTCAGGTTGGGTGCCAGCAGATACTAACGTTGAAGATTTTGAGTTTGCTATCAGAACCGTTTGTGAACCTATTTTCGAAAAACCGTTAGCTGAAATTTCATTTGGGCATGTGCTATTAAACTTATTTAATACTGCGCGCCGTTTCAATATGGAAGTGCAGCCCCAACTTGTACTGCTACAGAAAACCTTACTCTATATTGAAGGCTTAGGCCGTCAGCTTTATCCTCAATTGGATCTATGGAAAACGGCGAAACCATTTTTAGAAGATTGGGTACACAGTCAAGTCGGTATTCCTGCAATTACCCAAGCGTTAAAAGAGAAAGCCCCTTACTGGGCCGAGAAAATGCCTGAAATTCCAGACTTAATTTATGGTGCTTTGCGTCAACATAAGTTCTTACAGTCCAATATCGAACAATTGTCAGAACAATTAAAACAGCAACGTAATAAACAGCGTAAGTCTCAATACCTATTAGGAATTGGTGCAACACTGATTCTTTGCGGGAGTTTATTCTTTATTTCCGCTTCAAATAGAATGGCTATAGCATTTATGTCTGCTGGCGCGTTATCATGGATTATAGGCTGGTATAAATCGGGGAAAAGTTAAGTAAACCTTGTTTTGCGACAAGTTTATAAGCCTGTGAATATTTCCGTATTGTGAGCAGGTTGTATATAATGGGATAAATAACTATTGATCCCACTTTTACAGAGGTATAAACAATGGAATCAACTATTGCAACGGCCGCTTTTGGTAGCCCTTGGCAACTTATTATTATTGCTCTACTTATTATTTTAATTTTCGGCACCAAAAAATTACGTTCTCTGGGGTCGGATTTAGGTGAATCATTGAAAGGCTTTAAAAAAGCGATGAACGATGATGAAGCTGCTAAGGCTGCAAAAGAAGAGCAAGAAAAACAAGATGCTGACTTTGCACCTAAAAATATTACAGAACAGCAACAGGCTGCTGACAAGAAAGACAGCCCAGTTGAGAGCAAAAATAAAGAGCAGGGTTAAACCGTGTTTGACATAGGTTTCAGTGAACTGCTGCTTGTTGCAGTTATTGGTCTTGTCGTCTTAGGCCCTGAGCGCCTACCAGTAGCAGTGAGAACTGTTGCTGGTTGGATCCGTGCGATGCGTTCATTAGCCTCCAATGTGCAAAATGAATTGTCACAAGAACTCAAATTGCAAGAGTTACAAGACACGTTGAAAAAAGTTCAGGAAAAAGCGGGTATGGAAACGCTTTCCCCTGAACTGAAACAATCTATGGATGAGCTTCGCCAAGCTGCACAATCATTAAAAACAGGATATCACTCGACAACAGAGAGCGTTGCAAGTGAGCTACAAAAAGCAAAAGAGTTAACTGATAACTACGACAATGCAGTTAAAGATGCTCAAAATAAAGCTTCGCAACCACCAGAGTCTGAATCGGATCCTGATCCTGAATATGCAGCAAAAATGGCAGCTGTCGTCGATGAGCCGACAAAGCCATCGCTAAACAATGACAGCGACCAGCAAAATGGCGTTACAGAGAAAAAAAATCCTAATCAGACAGAAAGCGAAAAATAGAACATGGCTGTAAATGATACACAACCACTTATTAGCCACCTCATTGAACTCAGGAAGCGGCTGTTAAACTGTTTGATTACGGTTTTGATTGTGTTCGCTGCCTTAGCTTACTTTTCAAATGATATATATCGGCTAGTCGCCGCACCTTTGATTGATAAGCTTCCTGTTGGTTCTCAAATGAGTGCGACAGATGTGGCATCAACCTTTTTCACTCCAATTAAACTGACCATGATGGTATCGGTATTTATTTCGATACCGGTGATCCTATACCAAATTTGGGCCTTTATTGCGCCAGCGTTATATAAGCACGAACGTCGGCTGATGCTGCCTTTATTGGTCTCCAGTAGCTTCCTTTTCTATTTAGGGATGGCTTTTGCTTACTTTGTTGTCTTCCCATTAGCCTTTGGTTTCTTTGTCAAAACAACACCGGATAGCGTCAATTTCATTCCTGATATTAGTAAATATCTCAGTTTTGTAATGACGTTATTTATGGCATTTGGTGCGGCCTTTGAAGTACCGATTGCTATTATTCTGTTGTGTTGGACCGGCGTCACAACCCCTGAATCACTAAAACGCAAACGGCCTTATATTTTAGTCGGTGCATTTATTGTGGGGATGTTTTTAACACCACCAGATGTACTTTCTCAAACGTTACTTGCCGTGCCAATGTATCTGTTGTTTGAGCTTGGTGTGCTTTTATCTAACTTTTATGTGGGTAAAGGTCGGCGAGATCGGGAAAATAATGAAGAAGACGATGAAGAGAAAGAAGAGTCTTAATTTATCGTTATTCAGTCTATAAAAACTCGATTTATAACTGCACTCAACAGGTTGGTAGCCAACCCAATTAAGGTGCAGTTTTTTTATGTGGGTTAAGATAGCTTTTTAAACTGAGTATTATCGAGTACTTTAGACACATTTTTATTTAAAATATTCAGTAATAATATTGAGCGTGATTCACCATTAGGCTCATCATAAATTGCCTGAATACCTGCAAAAATGCCTTCGGTAATCAAGACATTATCACCATGAGTTGGCGTTTCGGGATCGACGAGATGCCCAAGGGGCGCTTGTTGCAAAAGTTCGATGATTTCGTCTGGTACAATGGCGGGGTGTAGGCCAAAACGGACAAAATGGCTGACACCGCGAGTGGATTGTATTGTAGTGGTATGGATTTCGTTATGATCGAACTTCACGAACAGATAATTAGGGAATAGCGGCTCTTGTACTTTTGTTCGCTTTCCTCTAACCACTTTTTCTATTTCTGTCATGGGAGTCATGCAGATCACATTTTGCCTATTTAGGTGCTCTATGGCCCTATCAATTTGACCACGTTTACAATATAGCAGATGCCATTTTTCCATTTCTTAAACCCAATACAACAAAATTATGCTCATCATAACAAATTAAAGTATAAAAATGTGACTAATCGACAAAGTAAGAATAGCATTTAGAATCAGAAATATATACTAACTAAAAATCAATAAATTATAGTTAGTGATAATGTAATAACAGGTTATCTAGGAGACAGCATGGAAATTTTTTTATTGAGTAACGGTAAGCTTCCAAACAATCCAGTATGGCTAAGTTATGCCTTACCTCGTATCCATGAAATGATCGCACGTAGGAACATTACATCAGCGGTATTGGTGCCTTATGCGATATTACGGGATCCTCATGATGAGCGAGCAGAGCAATTAAGCGAAGCTTTAGGTATTAAAGTTACGTCAATTGAACATTTTTCCAGCCCTGTCGAAGCGATTGAACAAGCAGAATGTATCCTTGTAAGTGGAGGCAATACATGGTGGTTAAATAAATGCCTGCATGAAAATGGGTTGATTGTTGCTATCCAGCGCGCGGTTAAAGAGCGTGATGTTCCCTATATTGGTTGGAGTGCGGGTTGTAATGTGGCTACACCAAGTATTCGTACGACCAATGATATGCCTGTGAGTAATGCGGTGATTATGCCGTCTTTGGGGTTGTTTCCCGTACAGATAAATCCCCACTATATCGATTCTCATATCTCAGGTCATATGGGGGAAACGCGAGATGAGCGATTACAAGAGTTTTGTGTCATCAACCCTCATGAAGTCGTGGTTGCACTGAGAGAAGGTAGTGGATTACAGATTAAAGGCAACACATTGACTTATTTCAGTGGTAAAAATGAAGGTTTTAAACTCTTTCAGCACAACCAATCATTCCCTGAACAGTTTGATACTTTATCATTAAAAGCATTGGTTCCATTCGATTGCCAGTAAAATAAGATGTTTTTGACTATAACCATATTGATTATGAATAGTTTTTATGGGTAACTTGTAACCTTGGCCGGACGTCTTATAATGAGACTCCCTCTGTAATAGTAAAAGATGACAATGAAATACCGTGACCTAAGAGACTTCATTGCCCAGCTTGAAAAGCAAGGCGAACTAAAACGTATTACGATGGAAGTCGACCCTTACCTCGAAATGACGGAAATAGCTGATCGCACGCTTAGAGCAGGGGGCCCTGCCTTATTATTTGAAAACCCTAAAGGCTATGATATGCCCGTTTTGTGCAACCTATTTGGCACAACCAAACGTGTTGCGATGGGAATGGGGCAGGAAGATATCAAGGCACTACACGATGTTGGTAAGCTGCTTGCTTTTCTAAAAGAGCCGGATCCACCGAAAGGTTTTCGTGACCTGTTTGATAAATTACCTAAGTTCAAACAGGTACTCAACATGCCAGCAAAACGGCTAAGCTCAGCCCCTTGCCAAGAGCAAATTTGGGCGGGGGATGACGTCGATTTAACCAAAATCCCTGTTATGCACTGCTGGCCTGAAGATGCTGCGCCGCTGATTACATGGGGATTAACGGTAACAAGAGGCCCTAATAAAGAGCGTCAAAACTTGGGTATTTACCGCCAACAGGTGTTGGGGAAAAATAAAGTGATCATGCGTTGGCTCTCTCACCGCGGTGGTGCGCTGGATTTTCAAGAGTGGTGCCAACAGCATCCGGGTGAAAAATTCCCTGTCGCAGTAGCGCTTGGTGCGGATCCTGCAACTATCCTAGGTGCGGTGACTCCAGTTCCTGATACGCTGTCTGAATATGCGTTCGCCGGTTTATTACGTGGTAATAAAACGGAAGTCGTTAAATGTATCTCGAATGATCTTGAAGTACCTGCGGGCGCTGAGATTATCTTAGAAGGCTACATTGAACCTGGTGAGCTCGCGCCGGAAGGGCCTTATGGTGATCATACTGGTTATTATAATGAGATAGATAGTTTCCCTGTCTTTACGGTAACCCATGTTACTCAACGCCGTGATGCGATTTACCATTCTACCTATACAGGCCGGCCACCCGATGAGCCTGCCGTACTGGGTGAAGCCCTAAATGAAGTCCTAGTACCTATTTTACAAAAGCAGTTTCCAGAAATCGTCGATTTTTACCTTCCTCCAGAAGGGTGCTCATATCGTCTTGCTGTTGTTACGATGAAAAAACAATACGCAGGCCATGCAAAACGCGTCATGATGGGTGTTTGGTCTTACCTCCGTCAATTTATGTACACAAAATTTGTTATTGTGTGTGACGATGATATCAATGCGCGTGACTGGAAAGATGTGATCTGGGCGATAACCACTCGTATGGATCCTGCTCGCGATACTGTTATGATGGAAAATACACCTATCGATTATCTTGATTTTGCATCACCAGTCTCTGGTCTAGGGTCAAAAATGGGGCTAGATGCAACAAATAAATGGCCCGGTGAGACAAACAGGGAATGGGGTAGGCCAATTGTTATGGATGAACAAGTGAAGTCGCGAATTGATGATATTTGGGATCAATTGAATATTTTTGAAAAATAAGAGGGGAGCCATGGCAACTTTGAGCTGTAAAGTCACATCTGTTGAGTCCATAACTGACACAGTATATCGGGTTATTTTGTTGCCGGATGGTCCTTTTCATTTTAAAGCAGGTCAGTACCTTATGGTGATCATGGATGAGCGTGATAAGCGCCCATTCTCAATGGCATCTACACCTGCTAATAACGAAACAATTGAATTACATATTGGCGCTTCAGAAATCAATCTTTATGCCATGGCGGTGATGGATCGAATTTTAGATCAACGCCGCATCGATATTGATATCCCACATGGCAAGGCATGGTTTAGAGAAAATAGCCAAAACCCAATGATCTTAGTTGCAGGGGGCACGGGGTTTTCTTACACGCATTCGATCCTACTCGCGGCTCTCATGGAAAACCCTTCTAGGGATATTACCTTCTACTGGGGGGGGCGTCAGCTAGAGCACCTTTACGACTTAGGAGAGCTGCAAGCGCTTAGTGAACGTTATCCTAATCTAAAAGTGATACCTATCGTTGAACAACCGGATGAACAATGGAGAGGGCGCTCAGGAACAGTTTTAAGTGGGGTATTGGAAGATTTTGGTGATTTGTCCTCCTATGATATTTACATAGCAGGGCGTTTTGAAATGGCAAAAATCGCCAGAGAACGTTTTTGTGCAGAGCGTAATGCAAAGCCTGAACAATTATTTGGTGATGCCTACGAGTTTATTTAAATGATAATTTACTGAATATTTGAATCGATGGCCTGTGGCATGATTGAGCATATATGTGCCACTTTCCTCGTTGGAGATGACATTGATTTGTTGTTTTAGACAGTAACTTGTCAGTTAAACTTTGCCCAAATGGATAAACCAAGTGGCAAAAAAGAAAAAGCCCGCCCCTGACTAGGCGGGAATGTTGACAACATACAACAACACTACGGCAACTCGCGGCTATACCCTTTATATTTCAATTGGCGCAGGTTTAGCTGTTTGGCATTGCTCAGATAATACCGTTTTTGAGCTTATCCTTTTGGCAAACATGCGCTTGAACGACTTAGGGTATAGACACACTATACACGCTCAATGATCGTGGCAATGCCTTGCCCAAATCCGATACACATTGTTGCTAGGCCAAATTGTTTATCCTTCAGCTCTAACTGATTGAGCAATGCCGTTGTAATCCTTGCCCCAGAACAACCCAGAGGGTGGCCCAATGCAATAGCACCGCCATTAAGGTTGACTTTTTCATCAATAAGGCTTTCTGGCAGTTTCAGCCCTTTTAAGCAGGCAATGGATTGAGCGGCAAATGCTTCATTTAATTCAATAATATCGATATCCGCTAATGATAACCCCGCGCGTTTTAGCGCTAGCTCTGTAGCAGGAACTGGCCCAAAGCCCATGATTGAAGGATCACAGCCAACAACGGCCATTGAGCGAACTTTGGCACGTGGCTTGAGCCCTCGTTCTTTAGCGTAGCTTTCGCCTGTGATGAGCATTGCTGACGCCCCATCTGAAAGGGCAGAAGAGTTACCTGCCGTGACGGTACCACTTACGGGGTCAAAGGCGGGGCGCAATGATGCTAGGCTTTCGAGGCTTGCATCAAAACGGATAACTTCATCATAATCCACGGCAAAGAGATTGCCTTGGCTGTCATGCCCAGCTACGGGCGCTATTTCATGTTTAAATTGACCATTTTTAGTGGCTTGGGCAGCACGTTGGTGCGATCTAAGGGCAAACGCATCTTGCTCCTCACGGCTAATTTTGTACATTTTAGCCAGCATTTCTGCGGTTAGGCCCATTGCACCAGCCGCTTTTGCGACACGTAACGTTAATTTAGGGTTGAAATCAATACCATGTGTCATGGGAACATGACCCATGTGCTCCACACCACCAATTAAGACTGAGTTTGCATCGCCTGTCATAATAAGTCGGCTAGCATCATGCAGAGCTTGCATTGAAGAGCCACACAAACGGTTAACTGTGACCGCAGGAACTGTATGTGGGATATCAGTCAGTAACGCAGCGTTTTTAGCGATATTGAACCCTTGTTCAAGGGTCTGTTGCACACAGCCCCAAATAATATCATTGAGTTCTTTTTTGCTTGCGTTAGGGTTGCGTTCAAAAATCACATTCATCAGGTGTGCTGAGAGGTCTTCCGCTCGGACATGGCGAAATACACCGCCCTTTGAACGCCCCATTGGTGTACGTATTCCATCGATAATAACGACATTTTCCATACTATTAGCCTCTCGCAACTTTTTTAATATCAATTGCCACTACAGGTGGCTTCGCATAATAACTGGAATTGGCCTGAGATTTTTCTTTGAGACCCGCAGGAATTTGATACAGAGGGCTTAACTGAGCATAGGCCTCCGCTGTCTTAGCATAAGATTGTGTGCCAACGGTATCTAAGTAGCGGAAGACGCCTCCTCGGAAAGGAGGGAACCCAAGGCCGTAAACTAAAGCGATGTCTGCATCGGCAGGGCTTTGAATGATGCCCTCTTCTAAACAACGAACGACCTCATTGATCATCGGGATCATCATACGTGCAATGATCTCTTCTTTTGTAAATGAGCGCTTGCCTTGGCTGATTGAGGCGAGTAATGCATCTGTGGCGGGGTCATCAACTTTCTTTGGCTTTCCTTTTTTATCTTTTTCATATTGATAAAAGCCTTTGCCATTTTTTTGCCCAAACCGTTTTTCTTCAAACATAACATCAATAGCATTTTTGCCTGTTTTACTCATGCGCTCAGGGAACCCTAATGCCATTACATGCTCTGCATGGGATGCGGTATCAATACCAACTACATCAAGAAGATATGCAGGTCCCATCGGCCAGCCAAATTCTTTTTCCATGACTTTATCGATTTCTCTGAAATCTGCACCATCTTGTAGCAGTAAGTTAAAACCTGCAAAGTAAGGGAAAAGAACCCTATTGACGAAGAAACCAGGGCAGTCATTAACGACAATGGGGGTTTTACCCATTTTGTTGGCGTAAGCGACGACTTTGGCGATGGTATCCTCTGAGGTTTTTTGACCACGAATAACCTCAACAAGCGGCATGCGATGCACAGGGTTGAAGAAGTGCATACCACAAAAATTTTCGGGGCGTTTTAACGACTTCGCTAGCTCAGTAATCGGTATGGTCGACGTATTAGACGCTAAAATTGTTTCTGGGCTAACTAATGCTTCAACTTCCGTCAGCACAGCGGCTTTAATTTTGGGGTTTTCAACGACCGCTTCCACGATCACTTGTGAATTTTCGATACCCGCGTAAGAAAGCGAAGGATGAATCGATGCGAGTGTTTTCGCCATTTTTGAGGCATTGATTTTCCCGCGCTCAAATTGACCATTTAATAGTTTATGAGCCTCTTCGATGCCTAAATCTAAAGATTTTTCATTAATATCCTTCATGAGCACAGGAACGCCTTTACTTGCGGACTGGTAGGCTATTCCACCTCCCATAATTCCTGCTCCTAGTACTGCGGCATGTTGAGGGGCTTCAACGTGACGAGAAAGCTGTTTGCTTGTTGATTTAACTTGCTGATCATTTAAGAAAATACTAACTAATGAGCGAGCAACATCGCTATGAGCAAGTGGAACAAAAGCTGCTGTTTCATGTTTTAGGGCTTCAGTACGAGCACAGTTGGCTGCTTTTTCAATGGTATTGACTGCCGTCATAGGGGCGGGATAGTGTTTTCCTGCAACCTTATACACCATACCTTTTGCAACATTAAAGCTCATGCTCTGTTCAATAGGGCTAAGTTGTAATGGTTGTAACTTAGGTTGACGTCTTTGCTGCCAATTAATCGCTCCTGCGATTGCTGATTCAATGAGGGCAAGGGCTGATTCTACAAGTTTGTCCGTCTCAACAACGGCATCAACCAAGCCGAATTTGAGTGATTCTGCGGCACTAATGTCTTTGCCTGCGGTAATAATTTCTAGGGCGCTATCTAAACCGATTAATCGAGGTAAACGAACAGAGCCGCCAAAGCCTGGCATAATACCGAGTTTCGTTTCAGGTAACCCAATACGCGCATCTGGAGTAGCAATACGCAAGTCAGTAGAAAGAATACATTCACAGCCTCCACCTAGCGCATACCCATTAATGGCGCTAAGAGTAGGAACAGGTAAGTCTTCGATACGATTAAAAATACCATTTGCGTAGCCTAACCACTCGCTTAGGGTCTCTGCTGGTGCTTCAAAAAGTGAAAGAAACTCTTTGATATCTGCCCCAACAATAAATGCAGGCTTGTCAGATCTTAGAATAACGCCTAATAGGCCTGATTGCTGTTCAAGTACAGCAACTGCTTCATCAAGTGAAGCAACGGTATGAGTATCCAATTTATTTATTGGCCCAGGCGAGTTAAAAACGAGTTCTGCAATACCTGTTTTCAACCATTGAACATAGATTGTTTCACTTTGATAAAGCATGCCGTTCTCCTTATGATGATTTTATCATCTGGTACGACCAGATAG
Organism: Providencia sp. PROV261; assembly: GCF_028477945.1. NCBI lineage: Bacteria > Pseudomonadati > Pseudomonadota > Gammaproteobacteria > Enterobacterales > Morganellaceae > Providencia > Providencia sp. PROV261. Next base: position 146,036 of record NZ_JAMPMC010000023.1, read on the forward strand.
AGTTGAGTGTGACTAGAATGTTAAGGGAATGCAAATAATTGATAACAAAACTGGAACGTTGATCACAGCAAATAAGTGAAATATAGGAGAGGGAAAATAGTATTCTATTTAATAATCAGTTGATTAAGTGGATTTCCCCTCAGATTGCATACCAGTCAATTCAAGAACGTGCTAAGCTTGGATTTTCTAATAAAACTGAAAGGTTGAATGAAATGGAAAAACTGACTGCACTCTACGCTGAACATATTAAAACTTTGCAAACAACAACTCAGCAGGTCTTACAACGCAGCAAGCTAGACGCCATACTGATTCATTCGGGTGAACCTCAACGTATTTTTCTTGATGACAGCGACTATCCTTTCAAAGTGAATCCTCACTTTAAAGCATGGGTGCCTGTCACCGATGTTCCACATTCTTGGTTATTAGTGGATGGTGTGAATAAACCTAAACTTTGGTTCTATTCTCCCGTTGATTATTGGCACAGCGTTGAGCCATTACCAAATAGCTTTTGGACCAAAGAAGTTGAGCTTATTCATTTAAAAAATGCAGATGATATTAGTGAGTTTTTAGCGAATATACCTAAAGAAAATATTGCCTATATTGGTTCTGCTAAAGCTAGAGCGGAATCACTGGGTATTCGCCTACAAAATATTAACCCAAAACCTGTCGTTGATTTCTATCATTTCCATCGTTCTTATAAAACAGATTATGAAATGTATTGCATGCGTGAAGCGCAAAAAATGGCGGTAAATGGTCATTTATCGGCATTCGAGGCTTTCCAAGCAGGCATGAGTGAGTTTGATATCAACATCAGTTACTTACAAGCGACAGGGCATCGCGATACAGATGTGCCTTATGGGAATATTGTTGCACTCAATGAAAATGCAGCCGTATTGCATTACACTAAATTACAGCAACAAGCACCGAATGAAATAAGAAGCTTTCTGATTGATGCAGGAGCTGAGTATAACGGCTATGCTGCTGATATAACTCGTACTTATGCCGCAAAAGGCAAAAGTGAGTTTGCTGCTCTTGTTGCCGATATGAATAAAGAACAGTTGGCCTTGATTGATACCATCAAAGCAGGTGTACGCTATACCGATTACCATGTTGATATGCACCATCGAATTGCTAAACTATTGAAAAAACACTCAATCATTAAGGGAATTAGCGAAGAAACTATGGTGGAGCAAGGGCTAACCACGCCATTCCTACCCCATGGGTTAGGCCATCCTCTAGGTTTACAAGTTCATGATGCTGCTGGTTTTATGCAGGATGAAGATGGCACACTGCTTGCTGCACCGAAAATGTATCCTTTCCTTCGCTGCACTCGCGTACTGGAACCAAGAATGGTGCTGACTATTGAACCCGGCCTTTATTTTATCGAATCATTACTGTCATCTTGGCGCTCAGGCGAATTTGCTCAACACTTTAATTGGGAAAAAATTGAGCAGTTCAAACCTTATGGGGGTATTCGTATTGAAGATAACATCATCATTCATCATAATCGGATTGAAAATATGACGCGAGATTTGCAACTACCGTAATGAAACCTTATTTAATACCGGCTGAATCTATCTGTTATACAGAAGAAATTAAAAAAAGCCGTTTTATTACCTATCTTGCACATACAGAAGGTATTGATGCCGCAAAGGAGTATATTCAATCCATTAAAGCTCAATACCCAGATGCTCGGCACCATTGCTGGGCATTTGTTGCAGGACGCCCGGATGATTCTCAGCAGTTAGGTTTTTCCGACGATGGTGAGCCAACAGGAACGGCCGGAAAGCCAATAATGGCACAATTGCTCGGCAGCAATCTTGGGGAGATCACCTGTGTTGTTGTACGTTATTTTGGTGGTATCAAGCTAGGGACAGGCGGTTTAGTTAAAGCTTATGGTAATGGTGCTCAGCAAGCACTTAAGTTATTACCAACACAAACAAAAGTACCGCAAAAATTTTTCCAGCTAGTTTGTGATTATGCATTTATTAATACGGTTGAGCAGCTAGTTACGCAGGTCAACGGGATGATTTTACACAGTGAATATAACGAATCTGTTTCCCTACGAATTGCAATTCCTGCTACCTTAGAGCAAGAAGTCAATGATAAATTACGCGATATGAGTCGCGGGGCTTTAGAACTCATACCTGAATCTGAATAGTCAATTGGTTAGCAAGGAACCTGCCGAATGCATTTTCGTGCAATAACTCGTATTGTCGGGCTACTCGTTATTATCTTCTCTTTTACCATGGTTGTGCCGGGTATTGTTGCGCTTATTTATCGTGATGGAGCAGGTCGAGCATTTAGTCAAACGTTTGTTACGGCTTTAGTGCTCGGATTACTGTTATGGATCCCAACGCGCAACAGCAAGCATGAGCTTAAAGCAAAAGAAGGGTTTCTTATTGTCGTCTTGTTTTGGACCGTGTTAGGAAGTGTGGGGGCATTACCTTTTATCTTTTCTGAAAAGCCAAACCTTTCCATAACCGATGCTTTTTTTGAATCCTTTTCTGGGTTAACCACAACAGGAGCGACAACGTTAACTGGGCTCGATACGCTTCCGAAAGCCATCTTATTTTATAGGCAAATGCTACAGTGGTTAGGTGGGATGGGGATCATCGTACTTGCTGTGGCGATCCTGCCATTACTCGGTGTTGGAGGAATGCAGCTTTACCGTGCTGAAATGCCTGGGCCGCTTAAAGATAATAAAATGCGACCGCGTATTGCAGAAACGGCAAAAACCCTTTGGCTCATCTATGTATTGCTGACGATTGTATGTGCGATTGCGCTGTGGATAGCAGGTATGGATGTGTTTGATGCCATCTCTCATAGTTTTTCTACAATAGCGATTGGTGGTTTTTCAACGCATGACGCGAGTGTGGGGTATTTCAATAGCCCAGCGATAAATACCATTATTGCGGTTTTCTTAATTATCTCAGGTTGTAATTTTGGTCTGCACTTTGCCGTGCTTACTGGGCGTAGCTTAGGTATCTATTGGCGCGATCCTGAATTTAAAACATTCATTAGCTTCCAGTTAGCCCTCGTCATTATCTGTACACTGGTTTTACTTTATCACTCAGTGTATGGCTCTTTTGGGCAAACATTAGATCAGGCATTTTTCCAAGTTGTCTCAATGGCAACAACTGCAGGTTTTACAACAGATAGTTTTGCCGGATGGCCTTTGTTCCTGCCGATGCTTCTTTTATGTGCCGCATTTGTTGGCGGTTGTGCTGGTTCAACAGGAGGCGGATTAAAAGTTATCCGTATCTTGCTATTGTTTTTGCAAGGATCTCGGGAATTAAAAAGGCTTGTTCACCCAAATGCCGTTTACACCATAAAGTTAGGGCAAAGAGCTTTACCTGAAAGGATCATCGAAGCGGTATGGGGCTTCTTTTCAGCATATGCGCTCGTTTTTATCGTCAGTTTACTTCTATTAATTGCAACGGGTGTCGATGAATTTTCTGCTTTTTCAGCTATCGCAACAACGTTAAATAACCTAGGGCCAGGCCTTGGCACTGTCGCTGATAACTTTACATCGATGAACCCAGCAGGGAAATGGATACTGGTAGTGACTATGCTGTTCGGTCGTCTTGAAGTCTTTACATTATTAGTGTTATTCACGCCAACCTTCTGGCGCGATTAATAAGATAGGATCAAGAATGAGTTACTTACTTTTGCATTCGAGCACAGATGGACAAACTAAAAAAATTGTTTTGAAAATGGCGGAGCAACTACGAAGTGTAGGGCGCCAATGTGATATTCGAGATTTAAATAGCGAAAAAAATATCAATATTACATCGTATGAAAAGGTGTTAGTTGGAGCGTCTATTCGTTATGGTCACTTCAATAAAGCACTGATGCGGTTCGCAACGATTCATCAAAGCCAATTAAATACAATGAAAACCGCTTTCTTTGGTGTGAACTTAACTGCGCGCAAAGAAGGCAAAGATACTCCTGAAACGAATGCCTATACGCGCAAGTTTCTGGAGAAAAGCCCTTGGCAACCAACACTAAGCTCAGTATTTGCTGGCGCATTGTTCTATCCACGTTATGGTTGGTTCGATAAGACGATGATTCGACTTATTATGAAAATGACAGATGGGCCAACCGACCCAAATACAGAGATAGAATATACGAACTGGGAAAAAGTGAGCAAGTTTACACAGGAATTTGACTGTTTATAGCTCATATCTTTAACGATAAGTGGTGTTTTTAAACGATTTGTTTAATGTTTCATCGGTTGAATTAAAAAGTTTAAAAAACAC